>NZ_WYDQ01000001.1:3545944-3892666 GCF_024105635.1 Oceanicola sp. 502str15 | reverse complement strand
TGGAGGCTTCCGAACCGCCCCGACAGGAACTGATCCGGCGGCTCAACCAGGTGCCGGGCGCCACGGGGGCGCTGGTAGAGATGCGGGCCGACCTGCTCAGGCTCGGGCGGGGCGACGAGGCGCTGATGGCGCTCGACCTCGACTTTCGCCACCTCTTTGCCAGCTGGTTCAATCGGGGCTTCCTAGTGCTGCGCCCGATCTCATGGGAGACTTCGGCGCAGGTGCTCGAGAAGATCATAGCCTATGAGGCGGTGCACGCGATCCACTCCTGGGCCGACCTGCGGCGGCGGCTGGAGCCGAGCGACCGGCGCTGTTTTGCCTTCTTCCACCCGGCGATGCCTTCGGAACCCTTGATCTTCGTCGAAGTGGCACTGACGCAAGGCATTCCCGGCTCGGTGCAGGGGCTTCTGGCCGAGGGGCGCCCTGCCCTGCCCGAAGCCGAGGCCGATACGGCGGTATTCTACTCCATATCCAACTGCCAGGCGGGGCTTGCGGGGATTTCCTTTGGCAACTCGCTGATCAAGCAGGTGGCCGCAGATCTCTCTTCCGAGGTGCCCGGCCTCTCCACCTTCGTGACCCTCTCGCCCATCCCGGGCCTTGCGGCGTGGATGGAGGAAACCGGCCAAGAGGCCGAAGATGAAACCAGCCTGCGCCAGTTCGCCGCCTACTACCTGACGCGCATAAAGGGCCGCGGGCCTGCGCCGCGCGACCCGGTGGCGCGCTTTCACCTCGGCAACGGAGCGCAGGTTCACATGATCCATGCCGGCGCCGACACTTCGGACAAGGGGCGGGCACAGTCCCATGGGGTGATGGTGAACTACCTCTACGACCTTTCCCGCGTGACCCAGAACCACGAACGCTTTGCCGCGAGCGGCGAGATTTCGTCCTCCCCGGAAGTGCGGTCGCTCGCCTCCGCCGCCGAGAAGACACTGATCCAGGAGTAAGCCCGATGGCCAACCCGCTTTATGACCGGCTGTTCGGAGCCCATGAAGGGAAGTCGACGCCCTTCCTCATCCTTCACGACGACCGCACGATTACCCATGGCGCCTTTCTGGCGATGGCGGCCCGCTTTGCCAACGCGCTGACTGCCGCCGGGCTGGCGCCGGGCGACAGGCTCGCGGTGCAGATCGAGAAAAGCCCCGAGGCGCTGGCGCTCTATGCTGCGGCGGTGCGGGCGGGCGTTGTCTTTCTGCCGCTGAACACTGGCTACACCGCTGATGAGGTGAGCTACTTCGTCGAGAACAGCGGCGCCCGGCTTCTGGTCTGCGACCCCGCCCGCGCCGAGGCACTCGGCCCTGTGGCCGCCCGCTTTGGCGCGGAGCTGCGCACGCTCGACGCGACAGGCGAGGGTAGTTTTGCGCAGAGCGCGGCAGGCATGCCAGAAGAGTTCGATACCGTGGAGCGCAGGGAAGATGACCTTGCCGCCTTTCTCTACACCTCCGGCACCACCGGACGCTCGAAGGGCGCAATGCTCACGCAGGCGAACCTGCTCTCCAACTGCGTCACGCTGGCCGAGTTGTGGAAGTTCACCGCGGAGGATGTGCTGCTGCATGCCCTGCCGATCTTCCACACCCACGGGCTTTTCGTGGCAACCAATGTCACCCTCGCGGCGGGCGGGGCGATGATTTTCCTGCCGAAGTTCGACATTGACGCGGTGCTCACCCTGATGCCCCGCGCGACCACGATGATGGGCGTGCCCACCTTCTACACCCGCCTGCTGGGCGACGCGCGTTTCACCGCCGAACTGGCAGGGCCGATGCGCCTGTTCATCTCCGGCTCCGCCCCGCTGCTGGCCGAGACCCACCGCCAGTTCGAGGCCCGCACCGGCCAGCGCATCCTCGAGCGCTACGGGATGACCGAAACCAACATGAACACGTCCAACCCCTACGACGGCGAGCGCCGCGCCGGCACGGTGGGCTTTCCGCTGCCCGGCGTTGAGCTGAAAATCACCGATCCGGCCACGGGCGCCGAGCTGCCACAGGGCGAGATCGGCCAGATCGAGGTGCGTGGGCCGAATGTGTTCAAGGGCTATTGGCAGATGCCAGAGAAGACCGCCGCAGAGTTGCGGGACGACGGGTTCTTCATCACCGGTGACATCGGTGTGGTGGATGACGAGGGCTATGTGTCCATCGTCGGGCGCGGCAAGGACCTGATCATATCGGGGGGCTACAACATCTACCCCAAGGAGATCGAGGCGCTGCTCGACGACCAGCCCGGGGTGCTGGAAAGCGCGGTGATCGGCGTGCCCCATGCCGACTTCGGCGAAACGGTGCTGGCCGTCCTGGTGCCCGAACCGGGGGTGAAACCCGACATGGCCGCCATCGAGGCGGAGGTGGCGGACAAGCTCGCCCGCTTCAAGCACCCGCGCCGCATGGTCATCCTCGACGGTTTGCCGCGCAATACGATGGGCAAGGTCCAGAAGAACCTGCTGCGCGAGACCTACAAGGATACATTTGCGGCGACCTGACATGATGCGCGGGGCATGCCCTTGGCGGGCACGCCACCGGCGAAGGCTCAGGGAGTCAGCTCCATGTCGAGCAGGGCGAAGCTCAGGGCTTTGCCGTGGGCGTCGATCGCCAGACTGCGGGTGACACCGCCCTTGAGCGCGCCTTCGATCACGAAGTTCATCGCGTTGAGTTGCGGCAGCTGTTGATCGCTGGCAGTAACCCATGAATGCCAGCCAAACTTGGTTCACGCCTGTCACCACCAGCGCAGTACCTATGCCGCTCTCACCGGCTCTACTGACGTAGCGACACCGCAGACAGCCCCTCCACCCCGCCATCAGGGCTCACACCCCGGCCTGCAACAGCGAGGCATTCCGCGCCCCATGAGAGCCCCCGCCTCTTGCAACCTTGCTCACAGCCGTTACACCGGGGCGGTCACGCAAAAGGCGAGGAGATCGGACCATGGCTAAGCAGTTGCTGTTCTACGAAAAACCGACAGCGGTAAATCCGGCAAAGCACGGTAAGACCAGCGTGAACACGGCGGGCAATTTCAGCTTTACCGCCGAGGTCAACTCGGTGCCGATCGCGGCCGCCGAGTTTGCCCACTGCGCTGCCGAGTACCCGATTGTCTTTGCAGGAGATGCGGCCGCGCCCGTGCCCTCGGTGATCCTTGGTCTCGACGGGTCGAAGAACGCCTTCATCGGCAAGAAGGGGGCTTGGCTCGGCACCTACGTGCCCGCCTATATCCGGCGCTATCCCTTTGTCCTGTCGCATCAGGACGAGGCCGGCAGCCAGACCCTGCACGTCGACGAAGAAGCCGCTTGCCTCAACACCACCGGCAAGGGCGAGGCGATGTTTACCGAGGATGGCAAGCCGTCCGAGTACCTCGAGGGCGTGCTCAAGTTTCAGCAGGAGTATCAGGCCCAGCACCTGCGCACGCAGGCCTATGCCAAACGGCTGGCCGAGTTGGAGCTGCTCGCGCCGATGCAGGCCAACTACACCACGCCCACCGGCGAAAAGCGGACGCTGCAGGGCTTCTTCTCCGTCGACCGCGAAAAGCTCAAGGCGCTGGGCGATGAAGCGGTGATGCAGATGTTCCGCAATGACGAGTTGGAGTGCACCTACCTCCACCTTGCCTCGCAGCGCAACTTCGCGGCCCTGGCCAACCGGGTCGCCAAGGCGACCTGACATCCGGCCTATGATTCAGCGGGGCGGGCGTAGCGCACAAAGGCAAAGCGCCGCCCGTCCGGTGACCACGAGGGCACGTTGATCGTGCCCTGCCCTCCGTAGAGGCTGACCAGTGTTTTCGCCGCGCCGCCGGCCGCCGGCATCATCCGCAGTTCGACATCGCGGCCAAACGGGTGCCCGCTGGTTCCTGGCGGATAGGACAGAAACACCACATTTCGACCGTCGGGCGAAGGATGTGGAAACCAGTCGACACTGTCGCCGCCGGTCATTTCCTCAGGTTCGCTGCCATCGGCCCGCATCCGCCAGAGGTTCATCTGGCCACCCCGATCCGAGTTGAACCAGATATGCGCGCCATCCGGTGTGTAGTCCGGGCCATCGTAGTGCCCGCGCCCGGCAATGAGCACCGTTTCATCGCCCCCCGCCTCGGGAATGGTCGCAATGCCGAACACGCCCTCGCGACGGCAGGTATAGGCCAGCGTCTCGCCATCGGGTGACCAGCCATGCCACCAGCTCGGGGTCTGCATGGTGATCCGCTCGGGCACGCCGCCCGTGGCCGGAAGCGTGTAGATGCAGGACTCGCCGGCCTCGCTGCTGTCGGAGATCACCAACCAACGCCCATCGGGCGAAAGGCCGTGGTCGTTGTTGCATTGGGTGTGCCCGCCGGTGTCGATTTCCACCAGTTCCGGCGCGTCCAGCGCCACCCGGAACAGCTTGCCCTCGGCGTTGACGATCAGCGCCTCCCCGGCCCAGTTGGGCGCTTCGATATGCCGGTCGGTTTCGAGCAGCGCCGTGATCTGGCCGCTCTCCACATTGAAGATTTCCAGCTTGGCAAAGCTCATGTCGGATCGTAGCTGAACCGGGTGAAGTCGGCCGTCTGCCCCTGCCCGGTAATATCGAAACAGGCCATGCCGACGAAGGCCCCGGTGAACGACCCATGCTCGCCCCGCCCGCCCTCGTCGGAGATCACGGACGCGTCCAGCTCCGGCCCGAAGGGCTGCCAGTTTCCGCCGCCCTGCCGGTAAATGAACTGCTGCTTCGCGTGATCGACCTCGACGGCCAACTCGACGGGCCCGTCTTCCAACGGCACGGGGGCCGCGGGAAACTGCATCCGCCCGTCCGGCCAGTCGCCGGGGCAGGACATGAGCATCAGGCAGCGCCCGTGTTCGGCGCTCCACGACAGGGCGGCAAAGTGAAACTTGTATCGGTTGTAATAAGTCGTGAGGCCCGCCGCCTGCTGGTAGGTGGTCGGCTCGAACACCTCCAGCGTGGTGGCAGCGCGATACTTCAGGTGCTCCTGCCGCCGCGCCACAAGGCTCTGCTCGAACCAGCTTCCAATGCTCTCCCGCCCGATCAGCCGCAGCGCCTTGCCGGTGAGGGTGAAGATCCGCTCGGGCTCCGGGGTGCGCAGCCATTGGAACTCCGGCGGCAGGGTGTCGGTAAACCTGCGTTCGATCGCTTCCGGCGGATGCTGCTCCACATCAAACGGCGCAGGCACCTCCAGATGCGCCAGCGTGCCGCCACCCTCGACGTAAAGCCAGTCGTCCCGCCACTCGCATTTCTCGATGCCCGTCTCGCGGCCAAGCGGCGAGAACCGCCCCGGAAGCGGGCGGGAGCACAGGAAGGTGTGATAGGTCTCGCCCTCCGGTGTCTCCACAATCTGCCCGTGCCCGGTGCGCTGCAGCGGCGCGTCCGGGTCGTCCTTGGCCGTGAGCAGATGGGTGTCAGGGTGCAGCTCGTAGGGGCCGAACACATGGCGGCTGCGGGCCATCGTCACCGCATGGTCATACCCCGTGCCACCCTCCGCCACTGTCAGGTAATACCACCCGTTCCGCTTGCTCAGGTGCGGCCCCTCGGTCAGCCCCAGCGGCGAGCCTTTGGAGATCACCTTGATCTCTCCCCTCAGCCCCTCCTCCGGGTGCCATTCCTGGCAGAGAATGCCGTCAAAGGCAGAGGTCTTCGGCTTCCCGCCAATCGACTCGCTGATGTGGTTCCATTGCAGCACCAGCCAGTACATCTTCCCGTCGTCATCATGAAATAGCGATGGGTCAAACCCGTGGCTGCTCACATAGATCGGGTCGCTCCACGGCCCCTCAATCGAAGGCGCAGTCACGATGTAATTGTGCGCATCCTTGAAGTTGCCATCGTACCGCTTCACGTCGGTGTAAACGAGCCAGAAGAGGCCATCGGCATAGCTCAAACAGGGCGCCCAGATGCCGCAGCTGTCCGGGTCGCCCCGCATATCGAGCTGGCTCGCACGGGAGAGCGGGCGGCAGGCCAGGTCCCAGTTCACCAGGTCCTTCGAGCGGTGAATCTGCACGCCCGGGTACCACTCGAAAGTCGAGGTCGCGATGAAGTACTCGTCGCCCACCCGGCAGATCGAAGGGTCCGGATTGAAGCCGGGGAGGATCGGGTTGCGGATCATCGCTGCGCCGCGCCTTTCGTTTGCTCGGCAGATTGTGCCCAGAGGTTGATCGCCTCCTCGTCGGCGTATTCGTCGATCTCCGCCAGCTCTCCTTCCGTGAACTCCAGGTTCCCCACCGCACCGACGCAATCCACCACCTGAGAGGGCTTGCTCGCCCCGATCAGCGCCGTGGTGATCCCGCCGCCGCGCAGCACCCAGGCAATCGCCATCTGCGCCAGCGTCTGCCCGCGCAGCTCGGCAATGGCATTGAGCGCCCGGATGTTCTCGATCGCCCGCTCGTTCAACATCTCGCTGCGCAGGCTCTTGGCCTGCGTGGCCCGGCTACCGTCCGGCACCCCGCCCAGATACTTCGCCGTCAGCATCCCCTGCGCCAGCGGGGTGAAGGCAATCGAGCCGACGCCCAACTCCGCCAGCGTGTCCTTCAACCCGTCCCGCTCGACCCAGCGGTTGATCATGTTGTAGCTCGGCTGGTGGATCAGGCAGGGCGTGCCCAGCTCCTTCAGGATCGCCACCGCCTCCCGCGTCCGCTCCGAATTATACGAGGAAATCCCCGCATAAAGCGCCCGCCCCGAGCGCACGATGTAATCCAGCGCGCCCATCGTCTCTTCCAGCGGCGTGTCCGGGTCAAACCGGTGCGAATAGAAGATATCGACGTAATCCAGCCCCATCCGCCTCAGCGACTGGTCACAACTCGCCACCAGATACTTCCGGCTCCCCCACTCGCCATAAGGCCCCGGCCACATGCCGTATCCCGCCTTCGACGAGATGATCAGCTCATCGCGGTAAGGCGCAAAATCCGTCCGCAAAATCTCGCCAAAGGCCTGCTCCGCCGCGCCCGGCCTCGGCCCGTAGTTGTTGGCGAGGTCGAAATGGGTGATCCCGTGGTCGAAGGCCGTGCGGCAGATTTCCCGCTTGGTCTCATGCGGCGCGTCGTCCCCGAAGTTGTGCCAAAGCCCCAGCGACACCGCCGGCAGCTTCAGCCCCGACCGCCCGCACCGCCGATACGCCATCCGCTCATAGCGGTCCTCCGCCGCCGCATAAACGCTCATGCCAGCAACCCCCGCGCCGCATCCGGCCCCAGCGCCTCGGGGCGCGCGCAGGTGGTGGCAATATCCAGCGCGCGGCCTTCCTCGCCCGCCTTGAGGATCGAGGTCATCACATCCACCACATGGGTGGCAAACGCATCCGAACACCGATGCGCCCGCCCCTCCAGAATCGCCTGCGCCATATCGGCCAGCCCTGCCGTGCGATAATTCGCCCGCACCCCCTCGTTCGACTTGCCAAACGGATGCGCCCACTCGCCGGAAATATTGGTAAACGCCCCCTTCTCCGTCACCCGCACCTCGCCGCCAAAGAAGTTCGGGTCCGGCACATGCAGGGTGCCCTCGGTGCCATAAAGCTCCATATTCGCATGCCCATGCTGCCACACGTCCCAACTGGCGATAAACGTCACCTGCGCCCCGCTCTCGAATTGCAGGATCGAGTGGATCGTCGTCGGCGTCTCCACCCTGATCTTCTCGCCATGGCGCGGCTGCGAGGTGATGGTGCGGTATTCATTGGCGCTGGAACTCATCGCCACAACGCGCACCACCGGCCCGAGCAGCTGCACGAGGTTGCTCACGTAATAGGGGCCAATGTCCAGCACCGGCCCGGCCCCCGGCTGAAAGAAGAAATCCGGGTTCGGGTGCCACATCTCCATGCCCGCGCTCTGCACGAAACAGGTGCCGCTCGTGATCCGCCCCACCGCCTCGCTGTCCACCAGATGCCGCGCCAACTGATGCGCCCCGCCAAGGAAGGTATCGGGCGCCGAGCCAACCCGCAGGCCCTTGCTCTCGGCCAGCGCCTTCAGCGCCTCGCCCTGCTCCAGCGTCAGCACGAAGGGCTTTTCGCTATACACATGCTTGCCCGCCTCCAGCACACGTTTGGACACCTCGAAATGCGCGTTGGGCACCGTGAGGTTCACCACGATATCCACGTCATCGGCCGCCAGCAGCCCGTCGATGCTCTCCGCCCGCAGGCCAAACTCCTCAGCCCGCGCCTTGGCGGCCTCCTCGCTCAGATCGGCGCAGGCCCGCATCTCGATGCCCCTGAACAGCGGCGCAAGCCGCATGTAGGCGGCCGAAATGTTGCCGCAGCCGATCACGCCAATTCCCAGAACATCAACCATGGCTCAAAGCTCCTTCACGGCGGCAATGGAGCGCTCTGCAAAGCGCCGCGCGTCACTCGGCTTGTCATGCTCCATCACGAACAGGTCCACGCCCGCGCCCCTCAGAGCCGCCATCAGCCCGGCCCAATCCATCGTGCCGTGGCCCACATCGGCCCAGCCGTCTTCATCCTCGCACTCCCCCTCGGGGGCGATGTCCTTCACATGGGCCGTGGTGATCCGGCCCTTCCACGCGTCGATCCACTTCAGCGGATCGGCCCCGCCGCGCACCACCCAGGCCACGTCCATCTCCCATTCGATCTCGGGGGCGAGGTCGAGGATCACATGCATCGGCAGGGTGCCATCCGGCAGCGCCATGAACTCCCAATGGTGGTTGTGCCAGCCAAAGCGCAGCCCCGCGCCCCTCACCCGCTTGCCCGCCTCGCTGAGCCGATTGGCAAGGTCCTTCCACGCGCCCAGATCGGCGCCGTTGCGATACGCGTCGGTCGGCGCCGGGCAAAACACCCGCTCCATGCCAAGCACCTTGGCGGCCACCATGCTCTTGTCGAAATCCTCCTCGAAGGAGGCGAGCGGAAAGTAATGCCCCGAAGGCATCGCCAGCCCGTTCTCGTCAAGCAGCGCCTTGAAGGCATGGGGGTCTTCGTAAACCCCGCCAAACCCCTCGACATTCTCGTAGCCGAGCGAGGCAAGATGCCTGAGCACCTCCTCCCAAGGCCCGGCATCGCGGGAGGAATAGAGCTGGTATGAAATCGTCATGTTCGGTCCTGTCGTATCGGCTCAGAGCCGGGTTTCGTCCGCTTTATCAAAGAGATGCGCGCGCTCGGCCGAAAAGCCGAGCGGCAGGGGCGCGCCGGGGGCGATCTCGGTCTGCCCGTCGATCCGCACCCACACATGCCGCCCCGCCACATCGCAGCGCAGCAGCGTGTCCGAGCCGAGCGGCTCCACGAGGTCCACCGTCGCCTCCACCTGAAAGGGCTTGCTCGCGGCCAGCTCGTCGCTGGCGATATGCTCGGGCCTTATGCCGAGCCATGCCGCGCCCTCCCCCGGCGCGCCCTGCCAGCCATAGCCCTCCAGCGGGATCGAAAGTTCGCCGGTCACAAACCGCCCGCCCTGCACCTCGCCCTCGAAGAAATTCATCGTCGGAGAGCCGATGAACTCGGCCACGTATTTGCTGGCCGGGCGGTTGTAGATTTCGTTCGGGGAGTCGAGTTGCAGGATCATCCCGCTTTTCATGATCGCGATCCTGTCGGCCAGCGTCATCGCCTCGATCTGGTCGTGGGTGACATAGATCATCGTGTTGCCCAGCGTCGCATGAAGCTGCTTGATCTCCACCCGCAGGTCGGCCCTCAGCTTGGCATCAAGGTTGGAGAGCGGCTCGTCGAACAGGAACACATCCACGTCGCGCACCAGCGCCCGGCCAATCGCCACCCGCTGCCGCTGCCCGCCCGAAAGCGCGGAGGGCTTGCGGTCCAGCAGCGCATCCATTTGCAGCACCTTGGCCGCCCGCTCCACCCGCTGTGCAATTTCCGCCTTGGGGATGCCCGCGTTCTTTAGGCCAAAGGTCAGATTGCCGCGCACCGTCATCTGCGGGTAGAGCGCATAGCTCTGAAACACCATGCCGATCCCGCGCCGCGACGGCTCCTCCCATGTCACGTTCTTGCCGCCGATCCAGATCTGCCCGCCGGTCACATCGAGCAGCCCGGCGATGCAGTTGAGCAGGGTCGACTTGCCGCAGCCCGAGGAGCCGAGCAGCACCAGAAACTCTCCCTGCTTCACTTCGAGGTTCAGGTCGCGCAGCACCTTGACGGCGCCGAAGGACAGATCGAGGTGTTTGATTTCAATACTGTTTTCCATGCCTCAACCTTTGACCGCGCCCGCAGCGATGCCACGCACGAAGAGCTTTCCCGAGATGAAGTAGATGATGAGCGGCACCAGCCCGGTGAGCAGGGTCGCCGCCATGTTGACGTTGTATTCCTTCACCCCCTGCACCGAGTTGACGATGTTGTTGAGCTGCACCGTCATCGGGTAGAGGTCGGGCTTGGTGTAGACCACGCCGAATAGGAAATCGTTCCAGATTCCAGTGACTTGCAGGATCATCGCCACCACGAAGATCGGCAGGGACATTGGCAGCATGATCTGAAAGTAAATCTGCCAGAACCCCGCCCCATCGACCCGCGCCGCCTTGAACAGCTCCTCTGGCAGCGAGGTGAAGTAGTTGCGGAACAGCAGCGTCAAAATCGGCATCCCGAAGACCGAATGCACAAGGATCAGCCCGGTCAGCGAGCCGTACAGCCCGATCTCCCGCAGGATGATGACGATCGGATAGAGCATCACCTGATAGGGGATGAAGGCCCCGAAGATCAGGATGGTGAAGAAGATATCCGCCCCCTTGAACCGCCAGTTCGCCAGCGCGTAGCCGTTGACGCTCGCGATCAAGATCGAGAGCGCTACCGAGGGCACCGTGATCCGCACCGAGTTCCAGAATCCGCGCGAAAGCCCGTCGCAGTTCAGCCCGGTGCAGGCCTCTGCCCATGCTTTCACCCATGGCTGAAAGGTAATCTCCACCGGCGGCGCAAAGATGTTGCCCAGCCGGATTTCGGGCATCCCCTTCAGCGAGGTCACGATCATCACGTAGAGCGGCAGCAGGTAGTAGAGCGCCACCACGATCAGCGTGCCGTAGATGAAGATGTTGCGCCGCGAAAACCGGCGGCGCGGCTTGGGGCCGCTCGGCCCCTCGAGCGCATCGGCCCCGACGGCGGCGGTGGCAAGGATGCCCGGATCAGACACGCTTCTTCCCCCCGAATTCCAGATAGGCCCAGGGGATGATGACGATCAGCACCGCCAGCAGCATCATCGTCGAGGCGGCAAAGCCCTGCCCAAGGTTCTGCCCCTGAAACATGTAGTCATAAACGTATTTCGCCGGCACATCCGAGGCGATCCCCGGCCCGCCTCCCGTCTGCGCCACGATCAGGTCGTAAAGCCGCACGATGCCGCTGGCGATGATGACCAGCGTGGTGATGAACACCGGACGCATCATCGGAATGACGATGAAGATATAGGTCTTCCACATCGGAATCCCGTCCACCCGCGCCGCCTTCCAGATCTCCTGATCTATGCCGCGCAGCCCCGCCAGCATCAGGCACATCACCAGCCCGGTGCCCTGCCACAGCCCGGCGATGAGCACGCCGTAGATGACGATATCGGCGTCATAGAGCGGGTCGAAATCAAAGCTCGTCCAACCCATCGCCCGGATCACCGACTGGATGCCGAAATCGGGGTTGAGCAGCCATTGCCAGACAAGGCCGGTCACGATGAAACTGAGGGCGAAGGGATAAAGCAGGATGGTGCGGAAGGTGTTTTCAAACCGGATCTTCTGGTCGAGCAGCGCGGCGAGCACGAAGCCGATCACGAGGCTGAACACCACCATGCACGCGCCGTAGATCATCAGGTTCTCGATCGCCACGTTCCAGCGCTCGGTGCTCCAGAGCCGCTCGTATTGCTGCAAGCCCACGAACTTCTCGCGCGGCAGCAGCTTGGAGTTGGTGAAGCTGTAAACCACCGTCCAGATCGTGCCGCCGGTGAAAACCACCAAGGCGGTCAGCACCATCGGGATGGCGGCGATCTTGGCGTTGATGTTCCTGAAAAGCCCTGACGGGCGGGCCGAAGCCATGGCGCTCCCCTCTTCGCACAGTCGCACTGCCCCGGAACCGGGCCACTTGCGCGGCCCGGCCCCTGGGTAGACGCGAGATCAGTCCTTGTTTTCCACGATCCCGACAAAGCGCGCCTGAGCATCCTCGGCGCTGATCGACGGATCCTGGAAGAACTGAACGAAGAGATCGTTGAGCTGGTTGTTGGTGTCTTCGGTGTTCAGCATGTTCACGTCGGGCATGGTCTTGCCGTCGGCGAGCAGCTGGAGGCCCTTCTTCATGCAGTCATTCGCGGCGGCGAGGTCCACATCGCCCCGGATCGGCAGCGAGCCTTTCTTGAGGTTGAAGGCCACCTGTGTCTGCGGCGCCAGCAGGGTCGCGGCCAGCGCGTCCTGCGCCGCCTCGATCTCGGCATCGCCGGTCTCGGGGAAGTAGAAGGCATCGCCCCCGGTCGAGAGCACCTCGATCACCCCGAGGCCCGGCAGGCAGGTGTAATCCTCACCGGCTTTCTGGCCCGCCACGGCAAATTCGCCCTGCGCCCAGTCACCCATGATCTGCCCGCCGGCCTTGGCGGTGATCACCATGTTGGTGGCCTGATTCCAGTCCTGCACGTTGGAGCCTTCGACCATGCCGCGCATGTCCTCGGCGGCCTTGAACACGCGGGCCATCTCCTCACCCCCGGCCAGCTCGGCATCTCCGTCGCCATAGATCTTCTGCAACACGTCCGGCCCGGCCAGCGTGGCCATCAGCACGTTGAACGCGCCCGAACTCTGCCAGCTCTGCCCGCCCAGGGCCATCGGCTGAATGCCCGCCTCCTTCAGCGCGGGCGCGGCGGCCACGAACTCGTCCCAGTTGGTCGGCACCTCGACGCCGGCATCGGCAAACGCCTTGTTGGAAAGCCACAGCCACTGCCACGAATGGATGTTCACCGGCGCGCAGTAAATCTTGCCATCAACCGTGCAGGCATCCAGCAGGCTCGGCGGGTTCACGATATCCTTCCAGCCCTCGGCCTCGGCCACATGGGTCATGTCGCGCAGCAGCCCGGCCTCGATCAGTTCCTCGGCCTGCCGCCCGTGGTTGAACTGGAACGCCCCCATCGGGTCGCCCCCGATGATCCGGCTCACCATCACCGGGCGGGCGGTGCCCCCGCCCCCGGCAATCGCGCCGTCGACCCACTTGTGGTCAGTCTGGCTCTCGAACTCGGTGGCAAACTGCTGCACGGCAGCCGCCTCGCCGCCCGAAGTCCACCAATGGGTCACTTCGAGATCGGCAGCCGAAAGGGCGGTGCCCGCGCACAGCGCCGTACCCGCCATCAGAATGGTGCGAAACGTCATCTCTATTCCTCCCTGCGGGCGCTGCGCGTGGCAGGCCCTTACGTTTTCAACGCCGCCTCCACGGCGCCTGTAATCGTTTACATGTTCAGGGCCTCCTCGCCCGTAAACTTCAAAGCCCATGAACTCTCGGGCTTGTATGTAAACGATTACATGGATAGTTTCCGGCACTGCCGCCCTTGTCAAGCGCCGCGTTATCGCTATCAGGCAAGGCGGATGGGAATTTTTTCAGTGGCTCAAAAAACGGTCAGAATTCGGGATGTTGCGCGGGAGGCCGGGGTTTCGACGGCCACGGTCAGCCGGGCATTGTCCAACCCCGACCTGCTCACCGAGAGCACACGCAAAGCGGTGGAAGATGCCGTTCGAATCACCGGCTACCGGGTAAATCATGCCGCGCGAAACCTGCGGATGCAGAAGGCCGGTGCGGTTCTGGTGCTGGTGCCCAACTTGGGCAACCCGTTCTTCAGCACAATTCTTGCCGCGATTTCCGAGAGCTTCGCGGGCAGCGATACCTCGGTGCTCATTGCCGACACCGCCAGCAGCGCGTCCGGCGGACGCGAACTGGCCGGATACTTTCTCGACGGGCGCATCGACGGGATGATCTCGCTCGATGGCGGCCTCGCCCCGGCGGATCTCGAGGCCTTCGATGCCGCCGGGGTTGCCGACCGTATCGTCTTTGCCTGCGAATGGGTCGATGGGGCCAGCCTACCTTCGGTGCGCTCCGACAATGAGGAAGGGGCGCGGCTGGCCGTTCAGCATCTCTACGACCTCGGCCATCGTGACATTGCCCATGTGACCGGTCCGGCAGGCAATGTGCTCACCAAGGCCCGTCGCGCCGGAATGCTGGCCGAACGCGCGCGCCTCGGCCTGCCCAGCCGCGATGACTGGATCATCCGTGGCGACTTCTCGCTCGCCTCGGGCCGCGAGGCCGCGCAGCGGATCATCGCCATGGAGGAGCGCCCGAGCGCCGTGTTCTGCGCCTCCGACCAGGTGGCCTTTGCACTGATGTCCACGCTCAATGCGGCAGGGGTGCGGGTGCCCGAGGATATCTCGGTCGTGGGCTTCGACGATATCGAGTTGAGCAAGGTCTATACACCGGCCCTCACCACCATCCGTCAGGACCGGCACGCCCTTGGCCGCCAGTCAGCCCGGCTCCTGCTGGAGCGCATCGCCTCGGCAGACGACCCGCTGGCCGCCTCCGGGCAAGGCCGGGTTGAAACGATCAGCGTCGAGCTGGTCGCCCGGCAAAGCACCGCCGCCCCGTCCTAGAACGACAAGGCGGCGAGGTCGATCAAGCGTCGGCCAGAGCGGGCTTTGCCGCCTGGGTATCCGCCGGAGCAGGCGACAACAGCCGCCGCTGCTCATCGCGCAGGGCATGGATGTCGAGATCATCGACGATATCCACATCGTCAAGGCTCACAACCTGATCGCGGCTGACCGGGCGCTTCAGCTTCACATGGTGAGCCAGCCCGATGGGCAGCGCATTGAGCGCGGCCGATTCCGTTGCCGGAATCGCCTTCGCCCAGACCTTGAAGCCACCTTCCCCATCGAGGAACTCGCCCGCCTGAAAGTTGCCCTTCGCCGTCGCCACCGCATCCGCCCGGAACAGCCGCGAACTGCCGGTCGGCTCGCCGCGCAGGCAGGCCGAAAGCACCGACATCGCGGTTTCCAACCCGATCAGGTGGAAGGGCCGCCACATCGAGCCATACCAGCCGCTCTTGTCGGTCATCAGCCCGTATTGGTTGAAGCACTGGCGGGTGTATTCGTTCGGCGCCTTGAAGGTCACGAACATGCCGTACTGGATGTTGTTCAGCACCGTGCGCCCGTCCGGCTCGCGGGAGGCGGCGATATCGACAATCCCCGCCTTCTCCAACTGCCCGCCCTCGCTCACCGGCTTGAACACTTCGGCAAGGTCCTGAAGCCCGGCGGGCGGAAAGGCCAGCCCGTCCTTCGGGCAGTCCATGCCGGTCGCATTGGCCACTGCCGCCATCTCGATGGCCGCCTTGGTGCCATCGGTGAAGGAGTTGTACATCTTCGGATTGAAGTCCCCCGAGGCCACCTGCTCGGGCGTGAAATCGAAGTAGTCCCACACCGTATCGGGGGTGGAGTAGCGATAGGAGGGGCAGAAGTTCATGCCCTTGCCCGCCGCCACCAGCTCAAAGCCGCAGCTCTTGACCCAATCCACCAGCTCGCACATCGCGGCGGGCTGGTCGCCATAGGCCATCGAGTAGACCACGCCCGCCTTGCGCGCCTTCTCGGCCAGCAACGCGCCCACCATCACATCGGCCTCGACGTTGACCATGACCACATGCTTGCCCGCCTCGATCGCCGCCAGCGCGTGCCGCGTGCCCGCCAGCGGGTGTCCGGTGGCCTCGATGATGCACTCGATCTCGTCGCAGGCCATCACCTCGGCGGCGCTGTCGGTGATCCATGTCTTGCCGGTGCTCAGCGCATCATCGGCGGAGGCCGCGCCGTATTGCTCCTCCGGCCAATGCACCCGCGCAAAAGAACCGCGCGCCTTTGCCGGGTCCAGATCGGCCACCGCAACCACGTGCAGCCCCTCGATATGCCGCGCCTGCGCAAGGATCATCGAGCCGAACTTGCCCGCCCCGATCAGCCCCACGCGCACCGGCTTTCCCCCTGCGGCCCGCGCCGCCAACATGCTTGAAAGGTTCATGGCTCAACTCCCTTGTTTCACCGGCAAACTAGGCCCGCACCGCCGGGAGCTTCCATCAAATTCTCCTATGCGATCTTTAAGACCAGCTTCACCACACTTTAAGAATACATCGTTGCCCGAGCCGCCCCGCCCTGCCAGAACCGCCTTCGGAGGAACAAGGCGCAAGGGAGGAGCGGCCAGTGGAACATGCGGCAGGATCGAACGTGAGCCTCGCCCGCCGGGCCTGGGCCATCCGACGCAACGCGCTGCGGATGGGCGAGGTGCAGGGGCAGGGATACATTGGGCAGGCGCTCGGATCGGCCGACGTTCTGGCGGTGTCCTACTTCCATGCCATGCGCTATCGCCCGGGCGATCCCGACTGGGAAGGGCGGGATCGCTTTCTCCTCTCCATCGGCCATTACGCCATCGCGCTCTACGCAGCGATGATCGAGGCCGGGATCCTGCCGGAAGACGAGATCGAAACCTACGGCATGGATGACAGCCGCCTGCCGATGTCGGGCATGGCCGCCTATACGCCGGGCATGGAAATCACCGGCGGCTCGCTCGGCCACGGCCTCGGCATCGCCGTGGGCATGGCGCTGGGGCTGAAGCGCAAGGGCAACGACGCCTTTGTCTACAACATGCTCTCCGATGGCGAGCTGGGCGAAGGCTCCACATGGGAGGCCGTCATGGGCGGCGCCGCATGGAAGCTCGATAACCTCATCGCCATCGTCGATTTCAACAACCAGCAGGCCGACGGCCCGACCATGGAGGCCCTCGCCACCGGGCCGGGCACCGAGGCCGCCAAATGGCAGGCCTTCGGCTGGCACGCCGAGGAGGTCGACGGCAATGATATCGAGGCCGTCGTGGCCGCCTTCGACCGCGCCCGCAACCTGACCGAGCCAAAGCCCCGCGCGATCATCTGCAATACGAAGATGTGCAAGGGCGTGCCCTTTCTGGAAGAGCGCGAAATCACCCATTTCGTCCGCGTCGAGCCCGAGGAATGGGCCAAGGCGCTGGCCCATCTGGACCGGGAGAAACCCGAATGAGCATCGGCCCCAACTCCCGCCGCACACCGGCCCATATCGCCCGGCCCAAGCCCGCCGAGCGCGGCGCGCGCACCTCCGCCATGATCGCCTCGCTCGATGCCGAGGGCCGCGATACCATCGCCGCCCCCTTCGGCCACGCGCTGGTCGACCTCGCCAAGACACGCGAAGATATCGTCGGCCTCACCGCCGACCTGAGCAAATACACCGACCTGCATGTCTTCGCGCAGGCCTACCCCGACCGGTTCTACCAGATGGGCATGGCCGAGGCGCTGCTGATGTCGGCGGCGGCAGGCATGGCCCGCGAGGGCTTCACCCCCTTTGCCACCACCTACGCCGTCTTCGCCTCGCGCCGCGCCTATGACTTCATCGTCATGGCGATTGCCGAGGAGAACCTGCCGGTCAAGATCGTCTGCGCCCTGCCCGGCCTCACCACCGGCTACGGCCCCTCGCATCAGGCCACCGAAGACCTCGCCATCATGCGCGGCATGCCGAACATGACGGTGCTCGACCCCTGCGATGCGGTGGAAACCGATCAGGCCACCCGCGCGCTGGCCGACTATCCCGGCCCCGCCTACATGCGTCTGCTGCGCGGCAAGGTGCCCAACGTGTTGGGCGAATACGGCTACAAGTTCGAGTTGGGTAAGGCCAAGGAAATCCGCCCCGGCAGCGATTTGCTCTTCGTCTCCTCCGGCTTCATGACCATGCGCTGCCTCGATGCCGCCGCCGCGCTGGAGGCCGATGGGGTGAGCTGCGCCGTGCTCCACTCGCCCACCATCAAGCCGCTCGACGAGGCCACCATCTGCGCCGAGGCGGCCAAGGGCGGCAGGCTGGTGGTGACGGCCGAAAACCACTCCATCACCGGCGGCCTCGGTGAAGCCGTCGCCGGGGCGCTGGCCCGCAATCAGGTGCATGTGCCCTTCCGGCAAGTCGCCCTGCCCGACGAGTTCCTCGACGCGGGCGCCCTCCCTTCGCTTCACGATCAATACGGGCTATCGGTGGCCAGCATCACCACAAGGGTAAAGGGCTGGCTCAATGACTGACACGAACACTGGCACCGCAATCATCGGCCTCGGCGTCATGGGCCGCGGCATGGCCAAGAACATCCTCGCCGCGGGCATCCCGCTGACAGGCTTCGACATGGCCCAGCCCGCGCTCGACGCGCTTGCGGCAATGGGCGGCACCCCCGCCAGCTCCGCCGCCGAGGCCGCAAACGGCGCCTCGCTGCTGGTGCTGATGGTGGTCAACGCCGCCCAGGCCCGCGCCGCGCTGTTCGAGGCCGGTGCCGCCGAGGCGCTCTCGCCCGGCGCCACCGTCATGCTGTCGTCCACCGTCGCCCCCTCCGCCGCCCGCGCCATCGGCGAGGACCTGGCCGCGATGGGCCACCACCTGCTCGACGCGCCGGTCTCCGGCGGGCAGGTCGGGGCCGAGGCGGGCACGCTCACCATCATGGCCAGCGGCTCTCCCGCCGCCTTCGCCCGCGCTGAAAAGGTGCTCGAGGCCACCGCAGGCACGCTGCACCGCCTTGGCGATGAGCCGGGCATGGGCGCCACCTACAAGGTCGTCCACCAGCTCGCCGCCGGCGTGCACATCGCCGCCGCCGCCGAGCTGATGAGCTTTGGCGCCAAGGCAGGCTGCGATCCGGCAAAGCTGCACGAGATCGTCATGGCCTCGGCAGGCGCAAGCTGGATGCTCGGCAACCGCGGGCCCCGGATGATGGAGGCCGACCCCGAAGTCACCTCCACCGTCGAGATATTCATCAAGGACCTCGGCCTGGTCGAGGAAACCGCCAAGGAGGCCGAGGCCCCCGTGCCGCTCGCCGCCCTCTCGCTGCAACTCTTCTCCGCCGCCCGCGCCCTTGGCCACGGCAAGGCGGACGATGCCCTCGTCATCCGCGCCTATGAGGCGCTCACCGGAAAACCCGTTCACGAAAGCTGAAGTCCAATGCCCGACCTTCTCACCGGAAAGACCGCCATCATCACCGGCGCCGCCAGCCCGCGCGGCCTCGGCAAGGCCACCGCGAAGCTCTTCGCCGAGCACGGCTGCCGCGTGGCGGTGCTGGACCTGGATGCCGATGCAGCGGCTTCGGCTGCGGCGGACCTCCCCGGCGAGGGCCACATCGGGCTGGCGTGCAATGTCACCGACAAGGAAGCCTGCGAAGCAGCCTTTGCGGCGGTGCTGGCGGCTTTCGGGCAGGTCGACATCCTCGTGAACAACGCGGGCATCACCCAGCCGCTGAAATTCATGGAGATCGCACCCGAGAACTACGAAGCCGTGCTCGATGTGAACCTGCGCGGCACCCTCTACATGAGCCAGGCCGCCCTGCCCCACATGCGGGGCCGCAAGAGCGGCTCCATCGTCAACATGTCCTCCGTCTCCGCCCAGCGCGGCGGCGGCATCTTCGGCGGCCCGCATTACTCCGCCGCCAAGGCCGGCGTGCTCGGTCTCACCAAGGCCATGGCCCGCGAGGCCGCGCCCGACAACGTGCGCTCCAACGCGATCTGCCCCGGCTTCATCGCCACCGACATCACCGCAGGCAAGCTGACCAACGAAATGAAGGCGATGGTGCTCGACGGCATCCCGATGGGCCGCGCTGGCGAAGCCTCCGACGTGGCGGGCTGCGCCCTCTTCCTCGCCTCCGACCTCGCCGCCTATGTCACCGGCTCCGAGGTGGACGTGAACGGCGGCTCACTGATCCACTAGCCCTCGCGGGCGGGTTCATTGACGGGCCCGCCTCACCCGGTCAGCTCAGTCACACTCTCGAAGCTCTCCACCACCAGCCCATGCCGCGCCACGATGCCGGCCACCTCGGCATCGTGCAGTTCGGCCTCCTCGGCAATCCAGCCCAGAAAGATCTGCACCGCCCGTCGCCCCAGGTAGCGACTCGGGCAGATCGCCCAATGCGCTGGAAACCGCAGCACCGGCACCTGCGGCGTGACCGGCACCAGCCGCCCCTCGGCCACCTCGCGCCCCGCCACCACCAGCGATTCCAGCACCATCCCTATCCCGTCGAGCGCCAGCTGCAGCGCCATCGAGGAGCGGTCCATCAACAGCGTCTTGCGGTTGGCCGGGGTCTCTATACCGTTGCGCAGCAACCATGTGTCCCACTGGCAGAGGTTGCGGGCCGAGTCGATGAACCGCCCCGCCTCCAGCGGATTGCCTTCCAGCCGGGCCAGGTAGTCCGGCGTCGCCAGCGGCAGAATGTGATCCTCGACCACCGGCTCCACATGCATGCCGCGCCAGTCGCCGGTGCCATAGCGAATGTCGAGATCCATGATCTCGCGGTCGAAATCTGTGGGATCTGGCGCGGCATCCACCCGCAACTCCCACTCCGGGTGCTTTTCGACAAAACGCGAAAGCCGCGGCCCCAGCCACAGCACCCCGAACGACGGCGCGACCCGCAAGTTCAGCCGCCGCGTCTCCCGCGACCGCCCGAGGTTCTGCCGCGCATCCTTCAGCATCCGCAACGCGGTGCCCGCCGATTGGTAAAGCTGCTCCCCCTCCAGCGTCAGCGAAAGCTGCCGCCCGTCCCGGCGAAACAGCTTCACGCCAAGCTGCTGCTCCAGAAGCTTGATCTGCTGGCTGACGGCCGAGGGCGAAACCGAAAGCTCTTCGGCAGCGCGGGAGAGCGTGCCCCGCCGCGCCACCGACTCGAAATAGAGAATGGCATTGAGGTTTTCCGTCCGTGCCATCCCCGTCTCCCGTTACTGCGCCGCAACGGTCTCCTGCCGCTGACGCCCGAGGCCTTCGACCTCGATTTCCATCACGTCGCCCGGTTTCAGGAACCGCTGTGGCTTCATCCCCATGCCCACGCCCGAGGGCGTTCCGGTGGCGATGATGTCGCCGGGCTGGAGCTTCATGAAACGGCTCATGTAGCTGATGATCTCGGCCACGGTGAAGATCATGTCATCGGTGTTCGAATCCTGCACCGTCTCGCCGTTCAGGTCGAGCGAAACACGCAGCGCCTGCGGGTTGGGCACCTCGTCGGCACTCACCAAGTACGGGCCGGTCGGGCCGAAGGTGGGGGCCGATTTGCCCTTGATCCACTGGCCGCCCTTCTCGATCTGGAATTCGCGCTCGGAGACATCGTTGATGGTGCAATAGCCCGCGACGTAGCTCAGGGCATCTTCCTCGGAGACGTAGAGCGCCTCCTTGCCGATCACCACGCCAAGCTCCACTTCCCAGTCACCCTTCACCGAGTCGCGCGGAATGATCACCGGATCGAAGGGGCCGGAGAGCGCGCTGGAGGCCTTCGAGAAAATGATCGGCTCCTTGGGCGGCTCGGCGCCGGTTTCCTCGGCGTGCTTGGTATAGTTCAGCCCGATGCAGAAGAAGTTGGGCACGCTTGCCACGCAGCTTCCGATCCGGCCCGGCTCTTCGACCACCGGCAGGCTGGTCACGTCGATCGCGCGGATCGCTTCCAGCGCCTCCAGCGACACACCGGCACCGGCGAAGTCATCGACCTTGCCAGAAAGATCACGCACCTTCCCGTCACTATCGAGAATGCCGGGCTTTTCCGCGCCCGCGGGACCAAAACGCAAGAGTTTCATAGGCTTTGTCTTCCTTTTGCTGAGAATATCCGGGGCGAGGGCGTCACTTAGCCGTGGTGACGTCGCTCGCCTTGTCTGTTGCCTGCGGGGTCTGAAGCTCGCCCACGCGGGTGTTCGTATCAAAGTGCCGCCGGATCTGGCGGCGCAGCGCATCGAGGTGGGCCGAAATCGTCGCCTTCACCCGCCGCTTGTCGCGCTCGCGCAGGCCTTCGATGATTCCGTTGTGCTCGTCGAACACGCGTTGCTGGCTGCGCCCGATCCGGCTGCCCAGAAACCGCGCGCGCCACATCTTGGCAAGATAGGCGCCGTGGGTCTCGGCCAGCGCCGGGTTTCCGGCCGCGCGGACGACGGCGCTGTGAAATTCCATGTCGATCTCGAACAGGTCGATCTCGTCGGTCGTGGGGGCCAGCTCTTCCATCCGCGCCTGCACCGCGGCGGCGGCATCTATATCGGCCTCGGTGGCATTAACCACTGCCAGCTCGCCGGAGAGCAGTTCGAGCGCCTTGAGCACTTCGAGGTTGTCGACCACCTCTTTCCAGGTCGGGTCAGAAACGATCGGGCTGCGCGACGGGCGAAGTTCCACCAGCCCCTCCAGCGACAGGATTCGAATCGCCTCCCGCATCGGGGTCCGGCTCACACCAAGCTCGGCCGCGTTGTCGCGCTCCTTGATGGAGGCACCGGGGCGCAGTTTTCCCCGCAGGATCTCCCGCCGCAAACGCTTTGCAATTTGCTCGGGCAGCAGTTTGTCCGACATCTCCGGCCTCTTTTGAGCGATTCCCCCCAGGCACAGGCGATTTGTGGGCATCTGCCCGGAAATCAACCACCAAAAAGTGCCTCTCCGGCAAATTTGGTATACCAAAACCCGTTGATTGTCGACATGGCTTCCGATAGTTTCACGCGAGATGGTATGCCATCTGTCGCCGCGCGTTGGAGGACGCGCAGTACGAAAAGCGGTGCCGCCCGGGGAGGGTAAGGGCCGCGCAGGGAGGTAACTCTAGATGAAACTTTCGACCGTTTTCTCAACGGCCACGGCCGCTGCCCTCGTGGCAGGCGCCGTGTCCGCTGATCCGATCACTCTTCGGATCCAGACCCACTATGCCACCGAGCATCCCACCGGCCAGGCGCTGGCCACTTGGATCGACGACGTCCAGACCATGTCCGGCGGCGACATCACGATCGAGATGTTCTACTCCTCGTCCGTGGTTGCCACGACCGAGACCTTCGACGCCGCCATCAACGGCATCGTCGACTGCGACGCCACCGGCGGCGCCTACCAGACCGGCAAGAACCCCGCGTTCCAGTTCGTCGGCGACATCATGGGTGGCTACGACACCCCCTGGCAGCAGTATTCCTGGCTCTACTACGGTGACGGCTACGCCGCCGCTCAGGAACTCTACAACGCCCAGGGCATGCAGCTCATCGGCTGGTCGATCTACGGCCAGGAGTCGCTCTCGTCCTCCAAGCCGCTCAACGGCTTCGAAGACCTGAAAGGCTGGAAGTTCCGTTCGCCCCCCGGCATGGAAACCGAGATCTTCGAAAAGCTCGGCGCCTCGCCGATCGTGATGGACTTCACCGAGATCTTCACCGCGCTGGAAACCGGCATCATCGACGGTGCCGATGCCTCGGGCCTCGCCAACAACGTCGGCCTCGGTCTCTATGACATCGTGAAGCACGCCACCTACCCGGGCTTCCACTCCATGCCGTCCGACCACCTCGCCTGCAACAAGGACGTGTGGGACGGGATGACCGAGCAGCAGCGCCGCATCATCGACACTGCCTGGCAGAAGCTCTCCTTCCAGATCGCGCTGTCGAACGAGAAGGCCAACGCTGAAGCCGCCGCCGAGCTCACCGCCAACGGCGTGACCCTCTACGACTGGTCGCCGGAAGACCGCGCAGAGTTCCGCAAGGGTGCTCAGGCTGCATGGGAAGACTGGGGCACCCGTTCGCCGGAAGCCGCCGCGCTTCTCGCCAGCCACAAGGCTTACCTCACTCAGCTGGGTCTGATCAGCGAGTAAGCATCTGTCGGAGCGCGGTTTTCGGACCGCGCTCCACACCCGCGACGAGCCCCGCCAGCCGGGGCTCGCCGCTTCTTCGCAGCACGCAAGGCTGCACTCATCACATGACCGCTTGGGGAGGCGCGCCGTGTCGGAAATTCTCGAAAAAGAAAGCGTATGGCTCGGAGGGCTGCGAGGCCCGGTCCGGATTGCGGCCATCGGCTTCACTGCACTGGCGGGGCTGGTCTGGCTCTGGCTGATCGTCAACAACCTGATCTTCGACGATGCCTACGGCATGCACGAAATGATCCGCCCCTCGGGCAAGCCCGTCGTCTACCTGATGCTCGGCTCGGCCTTCCTGTCGATCCTCTTCGGCTCGATCTACCTCTCGGACTTCATCGGTCCGATCGAGGATAAGCCCGCAGGCTTCTTCGACATTCTTTCGCTCGTCACCTCGCGCATGGCGATGATCATGATCGGCCTGATCGTGATCGTCATGTTCTACGAGGTGGTCTCGCGCTACGTATTCTCGCGGCCCACGCTCTGGGCCAACGAGCTTTCGCTCTGGATCGCCGGCGTGGTGTTCCTGTTTGCCGGGCAGTACGCCATGCAACAGCGCAGCCACATCCGGATCTACGTGATCTACGACATCATGCCCCGCTGGGCCCAGAAAACCGCCGATTGCGTCTCGGTCGGCCTCATCGTCGGTTTCACCTTCGCGCTGGTCTGGGGCGGCTACGGCGATGCCAAAACCCGCCTGCTGCGGATGGAAACCTTCGGCACGGCATGGGATCCGCCCATTCCCGGCACCATGAAGGCCACCATTCTCTTCATCATCTGCCTCGTCGCAGTGCAGGCCGTCTCCAACCTCATCGCAGATTGGAACAAGGCCCCCGAGCACCACACCGACGAGCTCGACGAGCAAGAGATCGAAAACATCCGCAAGACGCTGGAGGACTGATCAATGGTCGATATCGGCACCCTCAGCCTGCTCGTTCTTGCAGGCATGTTCATCCTGCTTGCCATCGGCATGCCCCTCGGCTTCGCCTCCGCCTTCCTCGCGGTGGTGACGCTAATCCTCAAGTTCGACGTCGACATCCTGTTCCGCGACTTCGGCAAAGGCCCCTTCTCGGTGCTCGGCCAGGCCGTGTATCGGCAGATGACGAACTACGTTCTCATCTCGATACCCCTGTTCATCTTCATGGCAGCCCTGCTCGAACGCACCGGCATCGCCAAGGACATGTACAACTCGCTGAACGTCTGGCTTTCCCGGATGCGCGGCGGCATCGCCATCGTCACCTCGGTCATGGCCGTCATCATGGCTGCAATGTCGGGGATCATCGGCGGCGAAGTGGTGTTGCTGGGCCTCATCGCCCTGCCCCAGATGCTGCGGCTCGGCTATAACCAGAACCTCGCCATCGGCACCATTTGTGCCTCCGGCTCGCTCGGCACCATGATCCCGCCGTCCATCGTGCTCATCTTCTACGGGCTGGTGACGGAAACCTCGATCAAGGCGCTCTTCACCGCGTCCTTCCTGCCCGGCTTCATGCTGGCCTCGTTCTTCATCGTCTATATCCTGATCCGAACCAACCTGAACCCCTCGCTGGCCCCGCTGCCGCCCGAGGAAGAAGGCGCCGTTGTGGGCAAGGAAAAGGGCATGCGTTTCCTCGGCTTCCTCGCCTACTTCGGGCTCTGGATCACCGGCGTGCTGTTCCTGCGGGCGGTGTTCTTCTGGGCCACCGGCGAGGGCT
This sequence comes from Oceanicola sp. 502str15, assembly GCF_024105635.1. Lineage (NCBI taxonomy): Bacteria > Pseudomonadati > Pseudomonadota > Alphaproteobacteria > Rhodobacterales > Roseobacteraceae > Oceanicola > Oceanicola sp. 502str15. Next base: position 3,867,473 of record NZ_WYDQ01000001.1, on the reverse strand, counting down.
ACATGACCGAAGGCGTAGATCCGATCGCGCTCGGCATGGTCTATCACATGCCCTGGATCGCGCTGGCCTTCGCGCTCTGCCTCGGCGCCGTGTTCCTTGTGGGACGCGAGCGCACCAATGAAGGCTGGGAGATGGGCAAGGGCCTCGTTGCCCCGGTCATCGTCATCGGCGTTGTGCTCGGCTCGATCTACATGGGCATCACCGGTATCACCGAGGCCGCCGGCATGGGCGTGGTGGCGGTGTTCACCATCTCCGTCCTGCGCCGAGAGATGACCTTCGATATCGTCTGGGACAGCCTAATGCGCACGCTCAAGTCCACCGGCACGATCATCTGGGTCACCATCGGTGCGGCAGCCCTCGCGGCAGCCTACACCCTCGCGGGCGGGCCAACCTATGTGGCCAACCTCATCCTCGCCGCCGACCTGCCCACCATGGGCGTGATCCTTGCGATGATGCTGATCTTCCTCATCATGGGGATGTTCATGGACTGGGTCGGCATCGTGTTGCTGATCATGCCGGTGTTCCTGCCCATCGTGCTCAAGCTCCCGGTTGAAGAGCTCGGCTTCCTCGGCGGGCTCGAAGCAAGGCACGTGGCGATCTGGTTCGGCGTGGTGTTCTGTATGAACATGCAGGTCTCCTTCCTGTCGCCACCCTTCGGCCCCGCGGCCTTCTACCTCAAGTCCGTGGCCCCGCCGCACATCACCCTCACGGCGATCTTCCGGGGCTTCCTGCCCTTCATCTGCCTCCAGCTTCTGGCCCTCGCGGTCCTGCTGGTCTGGCCGCCGATCGTCTCGGTCTTCCTTTAGACCACACCCTTTCGCCGGGGCGGCCCAGCGCCGCCCCGGCCCCACCTTTCCAGGCCGCAAGGAGCTCGCAATTCCATGGCCCAGATCGACCGCCTTCAGGCCGACCATTACATCATCCCGCTTCCCAACGTGCTCGAAGACTCGATGCACGGCGCGATGGAGAATTTCGAGGTCATCACCGCCCGCGTCACCGACAGCGACGGCGCGGAGGGGATGGGCTACACCTACACCTGCGGCGTCAACGGCGGCGCCATCGCCAATATCCTCACCCGTGAGATGGCCCCCCGCGTCCAGGGACGCGACGCAGACCTGATCGAAGCGATTTGGAAAGACCTCTGGTGGGCCACCCATTACGGCGGGCGCGGCGGCCCAACGGTCATGGCTCTCTCCGCGCTCGACATGGCGCTCTGGGACCTCAAGGCCAAACGCGCAAACCTGCCCCTCTGGCGCCTGCTCGGCGGCTATGATGCCACCGTGCCCTGCTACATGGGCGGCGTCGATCTGCACCTCTCGCCCTCCGAACTGGTCGACCAGACTCACCGCAACTTCGGGAACGGCCACCGCCACATCAAGATCAAATGCGGCCGCGACGCACTCCGCGAAGACGTCGCCCGCATGTCCGCCATGCGCGACGCCTTCGGCCCCGACATGCCGCTGATGACCGACGCCAACATGAAGTTCACCGTCGATCAGGCCATCCGCGCCGCCCGCGCCTTCCGCGACTTCGACCTCACGTGGTTCGAAGAGCCGATCCCGCCCGACGATCCCGCAGGCCATGCCCGCATTCTCTCCGAGGGCGGCGTTCCGCTGGCCACCGGCGAAAACCTCCGCACCCTCTGGGAGTTCAAGACCCTCTTCGACTCACGCGGTATCTCCTACCCCGAGCCGGATGTTACAGGCTGCGGCGGCGTCACCGGCTTCATGAAGATCGCCGCGCTCGCCGAGGCCCACCACCTGCCCGTCACCAGCCACGGCGCCCACGACGTAACCGTGCACCTGCTCGCCGCCTGCCCCAACCGGAGCTACCTGGAAATGCACAGCTTCGGGCTGAACGACTACATCGAAACCCCGCTGACCGTCGTTGAAGGCCACGTCACCGCCCCCGAAACCCCGGGCCACGGCGTCACCTTCGATTGGGACCAGCTGGAAACCACCCGCGCCTGAGGAGGAACCGAAATGCTCACCCAAGCCCAGATCGACACCTTCAACACCGAAGGCGTCCTCGTCGTCGACAACGTCCTGCCCGCCGCCGTGCTGGAGGCCGTGAAGGCCGAATACACCACCCTGCTCGACCGCCTCTACGACGGCTGGCATGCGGAAGGCCGGGTGCCAGCGCCCGGCGGGATGGATTTCTGGCAGAAGCTGCTGGTGAGCTACGAGGCCGGCTGCGAGTGGTTCCAGCCGATGGACATCACCCTGCCCGGCAGCGAGATCCACGCCGACACGCCGATGCACCAGGGCCCCGCCGTCTTCGACATGCTCCGCTGCGACCGCCTGCTCGACCTCGTCGAATGCCTGATCGGCCCGGAGATCACCTCCAACCCGATCCAGCACGTCCGCCTCAAGCCCCCCTCGCGCACCCTGCGTGGCTCCGAGACCACCGCGCACATCATGGCGACCGACTGGCACCAGGACCGCGCCGTGGCCCACGCCGAGGGCGACGACACCGAGATCGTCACCGTCTGGCTCGCCATCTCCGATGCCACGCTGGAGAACGGCTGCCTGCAAGTGGTCCCCGGCAAGCCGCAGATGTACCCGCACTGCCCGCAGAAACAGACCTCCATCGCGCCAGGCCTGCTCGACGAGACCAAGGCCCGCCCCCTCCCGGTCAAGGCCGGCGGCGCCGTGCTCTTCCACCCGCTGACCCCCCACGCGTCGCTCGACAACGTGTCTGACACCTTCCGCTGGTCCTTCGACATCCGCTACAACGTCACCGGCCAGCCCACCGGCCGCGCCCACTTCCCCGATTTCGTCGCCCGCTCGCGGGCCAACCCCGAAAGCGAGCTGAAGGACTGGCGCGTCTGGAAACAGATGTGGGAAGACACCCGCACCCGCCTCGCCCCCGAGCCGCATATTCCGATCCACCGCTGGGACGGCACCGCCCCCGTCTGCGCCTGACCCACTCCCATACTCAATTACGAGCCAATCATGAGCCAAACCGTCCGCCTTTCGCCCGACGACAACGTCGTCACCGCCATCACCCCGCTCGAAGTCGGCACCGATGGCGCCACCCAGCTCATCCCGCGTGGCCACAAGATGGCCGCCGAGGATATCGCCAAGGGCGCGCCGGTGCGCAAATACGCGCAGGTGATCGGCTACGCGGCAGAAGACATCGCCCAAGGCGCACACGTCCACAGCCACAACCTCGAGTTTCGCAACGTCGACACCGCCTACGAGTTCTCCACCAACCTGCGGCCCGTCGCTCCGGCCACCCGGCGCGATACCTTCAAAGGCTACCGCCGCGCCTCCGGCAAGGTCGGCACCCGCAACTACATCGCCGTGCTCACCTCGGTGAACTGCTCCGCCACCGCCGCCCGGATGATCGCCGCCCACTTCACGCCCGACAAGCTGGAGGCCTATCCGCAGGTCGATGGCGTCGTCGCCTTCGTCCACGGCACCGGCTGCGGCATGGCGGGCGATGGCGATGGCTTCGAGGCGCTGCAACGGGTCATGTGGGGCTACGCCAAGAACCCCAACATCGGCGCGGTGCTGATGGCGGGGCTGGGCTGCGAGATGAACCAGATCGACTGGCTGATCGAAGCCTACGGCCTCGTGCCCGGACCGCTGTTCCAGACCATGAACATTCAGGATGTCGGCGGGTTGCGCAAAACCGTCGAGCTGGGCATCAAGAAGATCGAGGCCATGCTGCCGCTGGTCAACGACGTGCAGCGCGAAGAGTGCCCCGCCTCCGATCTCACCGTCGCCCTGCAATGCGGCGGCTCCGACGCATGGTCCGGCGTCACCGCCAACCCCGCCGTCGGCTACGCCTGCGATCTGCTGGTGGCGCAGGGCGGCACCGGCGTTCTGGCCGAAACCCCCGAGATCTACGGCGCCGAGCACCTGCTCACCGCCCGCGCCGTCGACCGCGCCACCGGCGAAAAGCTCATCGGCCTCATCAAGTGGTGGGAAGATTACACCGCCCGCAACAAGGGCTCGATGGACAATAACCCAAGCCCCGGCAACAAGAAGGGCGGCCTCACGACCATCCTCGAAAAGTCCCTCGGCGCGGCGGCAAAGGGCGGCACCACGCCGCTGGTGGGGGTCTACAAATACGCCGAAGAAGTCACCGCCAAGGGCTTCACCTTCATGGATTCCCCGGGCTACGACCCGGCCTCCGTGACCGGGCAGATCGCCTCGGGCTGCAACCTCGTCTGTTTCACCACCGGGCGCGGCTCCGCTTTCGGGGCCAAGCCCTCGCCTTCGATGAAGGTCGCCACCAACACCGAGATGTTCAACCGGATGACCGAAGACATGGACGTGAACGCAGGCCGCATCCTCACCGGCGGCGCCTCGGTTGAGGAGGTGGGCCGCGAGATCTACGAGATGTGGCTGCGCATGGCCTCGGGCGAGCAGAGCAAGTCCGAGGCGCAGGGCCTTGGCGATTACGAGTTCGTCCCTTGGCAGATCGGGGCGGTCATGTGAGGCCGCTATTCGACCACGAACACCCCTTCCACCTGCTGCGGCGGCTCACTGTGGTCGCGCACGATGAAGTCATAGCTGCCCGCCCGCATCGGGTGGAAGCTGAACTTCACCGTGCCCGGCTCGTCGCATTCCAGCGCCCTGAAGCCGAGCCCCTGCATGTAGATCTCCATGTCGCCAACGGAGACCACGCGCACATGGGCGTTGGTCATCAACCCCTCGGATTCAAAGTGAAATCCGCTCTGGTCATCCACCGCATCCGGGCAGGTGAAGTTGAACCGGTAGTAGCCCCCCAGCGCCAGCTTGAACTCGGTCGCCGACACCTCCGGCGCCCCGCCCTCGCCCGTCTTCACCATCATCTCGATATCTTCCGGCGGAAAGCCCCCCACCTCGCCCGAGGTCTGCTCGGACAGCGCGGCGCAGGGCATTGCGGCAAGGGCCATGGCCCCGATCATCTGTTTCAGCATGTCGTCTCCTCCACTTGTTCGCCTCCCGATTGTAGGGATCGACAGCGGGCTGTGACGGCAGACCTTCGGATCACCCGGCAGGAGGCCGCTTGATGACCACCCCTCTCCCGCTCTGCATCATCGGCGCAGGCTCCATCGGCATGCGCCACGTCGAGGTCGCGAGCCTTTCGCCCGCCGTGCAGATCACCGCCGTGGTCGAGCCCCACGCCCCCCGCCGCGCCGAGCTGGAAGCGCAGGGCCTCACCGCCGTGGCCAGCATCGCGGAGGTTCCGGCCGAAACCCGCGCCGCCGTCATCGCCACCCCCACGCAAGACCACGCCGCCTCAGCATCTGCCTGCCTGTCGCGCGGCTGGGCCGTGCTGGTCGAAAAGCCCACGGCGGCAACGCTCGACGAGGCCCGCACCCTCGTCACGCAGGCCGAAACCGCAGGCCTGCCGCTCTTCACCGGCCACCACCGCCGCTGCCACCCGTTTTCCATCGCCGCCCGCGACGCGCTGGCCGAAACCGGCGATCTCGTCGGCGTGCAGGGCCTCTGGTCCCTGCGCAAGCATGACACCTACTACGATGTCGACTGGCGCCGCGCCCCCGGCGCAGGCCCCTTGCTCACCAACCTCACCCACGAGATCGACCTGCTGCGCTTCTTCGTCGGCGACATGACAGAGGCCACCGCCCTGCTCTCCTCCGCCCGGCGCGGCTTTGTCATTGAAGACACCGCCGCCGTGGCCTTCCGCTTTGCGGGCGGCGCGCTGGCCTCCTTCCTTGTCTCCGATGCCGGGGCCTCGCCCTGGAACTTCGAGGCCTCCAGCTACGAAAACCCGATCATCGCCGGATCGGGCGAGGATTACCTGCGTTTCGTGGGCACCGAGGGCGCGCTGGCCTTCCCCTCGCTCACCCGCTTTGGCCGCTCCGGCCCGGGTGAGATCGAATGGTCCAAGCCGCTGGCCCGCACCCCCGGCCCCGCCTTCGAGCGCATCGACCCGCTGCTCGCCCAGATCGAGCGTTTCGCCGCCGTCGCCTCGGGCGGCACCGATACCGTGCTCTGCACCGGGGCCGACGGGATCGCCGCCATGGAAATGACCCTTGCCGCCGCCCTCTCGGGCAAATCCGGCAAGCCGATCACCCCGGCAGAGGTGCCGGGCGACTATACGGGAGTTTGAAAATGTCGAAAGAAACCATAGGCTTCATCGGCCTCGGCCTGATGGGCCGCGCCATGGTCGGATGTTTGCAGGAGGCCGGACACCCGGTGATCGCCCTTGGCAACCGTGACCGCAGCGGCATCGAAGAAGCCATCGCGCGCGGCGGCTCCGAGGCCGCAAACGCCCGCGAGCTGACCGAGGCCGCCGATATCGTGATGCTCTGCATGGGCACCTCCGAACACGTCGAGGGGCGCATCTTCGGCGAGGATGGCGTGCTCGCAGGCGCCAAACCCGGCCAGATCGTGATCGACTTCGGCACCTCCCTGCCCGCCTCCACCCTCAAGATCGCCGCCGCGCTTGCCGAAAAGGGCGCGCTCTACCTCGACGCCCCGCTCGGGCGCACGCCGGCCCATGCCGAGAAGGGCCAGCTCAACATCATGTGCGCGGGCGACAAGGCGGGGTATGACGCGGTCAAGCCGGTGCTCGACACGCTGGGCGAAAACGTCTTCCACCTCGGCAAATCCGGCAATGGCCACACCATCAAGCTGATCAACAATTTCTTTGCGATGACAACCGCCTCCTCTATGTCGGAAGCCTTCGCCATGGCCGATGCGGCGGGCATCGAGCGCGGCGCGCTCTACGATGTCATGGCCGCCGGTCCCAACCACTCCGGCATGATGGATTTCATCCGCAACTACGCGATGAACGGCCAGATCGACCTCGCCTTCTCGGTCGCCAATGGCGCCAAGGACGTGGGCTACTACCGCCAGATGGCCGCCGACCTCGGCCTGCACTCCCGCATGTCCACCGCCGCCAATGCCACGCTGCAAGAGGCCAAATCCACCGGCGACGGCGAGATCATGGTGCCCGAGCTGGTCGACTGGATGGGCAAGAACCTTGGAAAGGACCCCAAATGAGACTCGCAGGCAAGAAAGCCTTCATCACCGCCGCCGGACAGGGCATTGGCCGCGCGATTGCCGAAACCTTCGCCCGCGAAGGGGCGCAGGTGGTGGCCACCGATCTCAAGGCCGATCTGCTGGACGGGCTCGACGCCGAGACCTTCGCGCTCGACGTGCTCGACCGCGCCGCGCTGACCTCCGCCATCCAGGCCGCCGCGCCCGATGTGCTGGTCAACTGCGCCGGGGTGGTCCACGCGGGCACCATCGAAGAGGCGAGTGACGCCGACCTCGACTTTGCCATCAACCTGAACGTCCGCGCGCAGATGCACGCCATTCAGGCGGCGCTGCCGATCCTGCGGGGCAAGGGCGGCGGGGCGATCGTCAATATCGCCTCCGTGGCCTCCTCGATCATGGGCGTGCCCAACCGCTTCGTCTACGGCACCTCCAAGGCCGCCGTGCTGGGCCTCACCAAATCCGTCGCCGCCGATTGCATCACCGATGCGATCCGCTGCAACGCCATCTGCCCCGGCACGGTCGACAGCCCCTCGCTGCACGAGCGCCTGCGCGCCACCGGCAATTACGAGGCCGCCATGAAGGCCTTCGTCGCCCGCCAGCCCATGGGCCGCATCGGGCTGCCGCAAGAGATTGCAGACCTTGCACTTTACCTCGCCAGCGATGAAAGTCGCTACATGACAGGGCAGTGCATCGCCATCGACGGCGGCATGTCGAACTGAGGCAATCCGCTTGAGCGATCCGTTACCAAGAGAAGACCGCACCGCAGCGGGCGTCGTTACCATGCTGCTCGCGGTCTGCTTTTTCATCTGCATCGACACCTCGGCCAAATGGCTCACCCTCTCCGGCCTGCCGGTGATGATGGTGGTCTTTGCCCGCTACTTTGGCCACTTCGTCTATTCCTGCCTGATGTATATTCCGCAGGAGGGGCTGGGCTGCTTCCGCTCGCGGGCCCCGCTCAAGCAGTTCCTGCGCTCCAGCTTCCTGTTCGGCTCCACGGTGTTGAACTTCTTCGCGCTCAAGTTCCTGCCGATCACCGTGACCACCACCATCATGTTCGCCGGGCCCATCGTGGTCACGCTTCTGGCAATCCCGCTGCTGGGCGAAAAGGTCGGGCTGCGGCGTTTTCTGGCGGTGGCGACGGGCTTTCTCGGGGTGCTGGTGGTGATCCAGCCCTGGGGGGCCGAATGGCACCCGGCGATGTTCTTCTCGCTCGGGGCGCTGGTCCTGGCCTCGCTCTACTTCGTCATGACCCGGATGCTCGCGGGGGTCGAAACCAACGCCACCCAGCAGGTCTGGTCCGCCGGGATCGCCTCGGTCGTGCTGGCGCCCTTCGCGCTGGCGGCATGGACATGGCCCCAAACCACCACCCAATATGTCGTGCTCTTTGCCATCGGCTTCTTCGGCATGTTCGGCCATGTGCTCGCCACCACGGCGCACCGCTGGGCCGATGCCTCGATCCTGGCCCCCATGGTCTACAGCCAGATCTTCCTCGCGGCGATCTCCGGCATCCTCGTCTTCGACCAATGGCCGACGATCTGGACGCTGGCGGGCGGGATCATCATCATCGGTTCCGGTCTCTACATCTGGCAGCGCGAGCGCGCCGTGCGCAAACGCCAGATCATGAACGCGGCGCACCCGAAGTATTGAGCGCCACAGCAGGCAGAAGGGGCCGAAGCATCGCTGCTCCGGCCCCTTTGCTGTTTCCCCGTCTCAGGGTTGCCAGATCAGCTCCGGGCCGGTGGGCCAGTCGAAGGTCACGTCGATCCGCACCAGCTTTTTCTCGCCCGGGGCCAGCGACATGTCCCATTCGCCCACACCACGCTTCTTCTCCCAATCCTCGCGGGTCGGGGCCGGGCGGGCAGTGACGTCAAGCTCAAGGTCTTCCTGCTCGGAGAAGGGCAGCGCATAAAGCGCCGTCAGGTCGACCGACTCATCGCTGAGGTTCTCCACGGTGAACTCCATCGCCTGCTCGCGGGTGTTCGAACGGCTGACGATTCCTCGGTCGCCGGTGTCGTTGTTCAGGAGCTTCCACTCCAGACGCACCGATTCCAGCGGCCCGAACGACAGCTCCTCCTCCGCCCCCGCCGGAATGAGCGGCACCATGTTGCGCCCGACAAAGACGCCGTCGCGATAGACAGAGGCCTCGCCCGGCAGGATCGGCTCGGGCAGGGTGTTGCGCAGCTCGGCCAGCAGGAAGGCGGTGGCATCGGTGCGCGGCGCGGCGATGATCTTTTCCTCCGCCTCCAGCGTCACCGTATCCAGCGCCAGTTGCAGCCCCTCCCCCGCATCGGGCGACAGCGTCACCCGGCGCGGGTAGTCATAGGTCACGGCGAGGCCTTCCACCTTGAGGCCTGCCACGATGGGCGCGGCCTCCACCATGGGCTCCTCCATCACTTCGGACTCTGCGGCACCCCGGGCGGTGTCATAGGTGGCACTGCTCGCAACCCGGCCCTTGTAGGCCGCGTTCCCGATCTGGGCGAGGTTCGGATAGGGCTCGCTCGGCACGATCCCGGCAAAGGGGTCGGCGGTGGACAACACCAGCTCGATCCCGTCCCAAAGCTCGCCGGTGTATTGCTGCACCACCGCCTTGCGGTCGATCTCGATCGAGGCGGCCTCGCCACGGGTCAGTCGCAGGTCGTAGTCGGGGCGCCATGCGGCGGCACCGTCGAGGTAGACCACCTCAAGCTCCACCTCCTGCGCCGCCTCCAGCTCCAGTGAAACCGCCATCATGTCGACCGGCCCGGAGGGCGGGGTGAGGCGGGCAAGGTCGGCCTGCGCCTGTTCCAGCTCGGTCTTCAGCGCCTTCATCTCCTCCGCCAGCCCGCGCAGCGCCTCCTGGGTCTGCTGCTTCTCAAGCTGAGCGGCGGCGGTCTCGCTGCCGATCAGCCCGGCGGCGGCCCGCAGCGCCTCGGGGTCGATGCTGTCGAGCGCCCCGCCCTTCACCGAGCCCAGAAACTCCAGCCGCGCATTGGCCGCATCCAGCGCCACCTGCGCCCGGGCGATCTCGTCGGCCTTGGCGGTCACCTGATCCTCGACCGCCTCCACCCGCGCCTGTGTTGCCTGCTGCGCCGGGGAGTAGATCGTCTCGGGGTCGGTCACGTAGCCGCTCAGAAGCTGCGTCGCGCCCAGCGCGACCCCGTCCGAAGGCACAATGCGGGGCGGCCCGTAGCTCAGCATCCCCTGTCGCACCGGAAACAGGATGCGATGCGCTCCGGCGGGCACTTCCGCCGTAACCGTGCGCGTCACCGTCGCCCCCTGCGGATAGACGGTGGCCCCCGTCACAGGCGCAGCCGCGGTGAAATCGGCGGCGCTGGCAAGGGCGGGGAGGGTCGAAAGGGCGGTGGCCCAGAGCAGTTTGTTCATCGGTCAAAATCCTTGTCTCAAATGCCTTCGGCGCGGAGCATCCTCCTCCGCCAGCCCGAAAGCAAGCTGCGTATCCCGGCGCGCATCGGCGCCGTTCACAAGGTTTGACGCATGCAAAGGGCCGATCCTTGGACCGGCCCTGCAATAATTTCGGAGCGGGCTGTCACACCCTTGCGGGCTTAGCCCTTCTTCAGCACGCGGCTGCCGTAGAGCTCGGCAATCTGCACCGCGTTCAGCGCCGCGCCCTTGCGCAGGTTGTCGCTGACGCACCAGAAGTTCAGCCCGTTCTCGATGGTGCTGTCCTGCCGGATCCGGCTGATGAAGGTGGCAAAATCGCCGACGCATTCCACCGGCGTCGTGTAGCCGCCCGGCTCGCGCTTATCGACAACCATGATCCCCGGCGCCTCGCGCAGGATGTCACGTGCCTCGTCCTCGTCGAGAAACTCCTCGGTCTCGATGTTGACCGCTTCCGAGTGGCCCACGAAAACCGGAACCCGCACGCAGGTCGCCGTGACCTTGATGTTCTTGTCGATGATCTTCTTGGTCTCGGCGACCATCTTCCACTCTTCCTTAGTGGAACCGTCATCGAGGAACACGTCGATCTGCGGGATCACGTTGAAGGCAATCTGCTTCTGGAAGGTCGAAGGCGCCTTTTCCTGACCGGGCACATACATGCCCTTGGTCTGATCCCAGAGCTCGTCCATGCCACCTTTGCCCGCGCCCGAAACCGACTGGTAGGTGCTCACCACGACGCGCTTGATCTTCGCCCGGTCATGCAGCGGCTTCAGCGCCACCACCATCTGCGCCGTGGAGCAGTTGGGGTTGGCGATGATCATCCGCTTGGCATAGCCCTCGATCGCATCGGCATTCACCTCCGGCACGATCAGCGGAACGTCGTGGTCGTAGCGATAGAGCGAAGAGTTGTCGATCACGAGGCAGCCTGCCTTGGCCGCGCCGGGGGCATACTTCTTGGTCGCCTCAGAGCCGATCGCGAAGAGCGCGATATCCCAGCCCTTGAAGTCGAAGGTATCGAGATCCTGGGTCTTGAGGGTCTTGTCGCCGAACGACACCTCGGTGCCCAGAGATTTGCGCGATGCAAGCGCAGCAATCTCGTCAACCGGGAACTGGCGTTCGGCCAGGATGTTCAGCATTTCGCGGCCCACATTGCCCGTGGCGCCGGCGACAACGACGCGATAGCCCATCAGGGTCTCCTTTGGTTTGTCCGTGCGGGGCAATATAGGGTTTGGCCGCGTGTTTAAAGGGCAAAGCCGCCTTTGCAGGGGCGGGGTTGCCAATTCGTCCGGGCTGCCTACGATCCCTTTGCAGTTGCAGCATCACCAGATAACCAGCCGGAGCCCCCATGACAGACCTTTCCGCCTTCAAGGCCTACGACATTCGCGGTCAGATCGGGGTAAATCTCGATGTGGCGCTGGCCCGCAAGATCGGTCGCGCCTTTGCCGAGGTTCTGGGCTGCAAGTCGGCCGTGATCGGCCGCGACATCCGCCCCTCTTCCCCCGAGATCACCGCAGCCCTCACCGAGGGCCTCATCGCGGGCGGCGTCGACGTGATCGACATCGGCCTCGTCGGCACCGAAGAGGTCTATTTCGCCACCTCCCATCTCGGCGCCGAGGGCGGGCTGATGGTGACGGCCTCCCACAACCCGATAGATTACAACGGCATCAAGATGGTCGCGGCAGGCTCCCGCCCGCTGTCCGCCGATGATGAGATGGAGCGGCTCAAGCAGCTCTGCGGCGGCCCCGACCTGCCCGATGCGGCCTTGCCCGGCACCCGCTCCGAGGCCGACACCCGCGATGCCTATGCCGACAAGATCATCAGCTTCGTCGACATTGCCGCGCTGAAACCGCTGAAAATTCTGGTGAACGCCGGCAATGGCGTGGCCGGCCCGAGCTTCGATGCCATCGCCGCCAAGCTTGAGGCCGCCGGCGCGCCGCTCACCTTCGAGCGCATGCACCACGAGCCCGACGCCAGCTTTCCCAACGGCATCCCCAACCCGCTCCTCCCCGAGAACCAGCCCGCCACCGCCGATCAGGTCAAGGCGCGCGGTGCCGACATGGGCGTTGCCTGGGATGGCGACTTCGACCGCTGCTTCCTCTGCGACGAAACCGGCAATTTCGTCGAAGGCGAGTTCGTCGTGGCCCTTCTCGCCAAGGGCTTTCTCGCGCTCTACCCCGGCGCCAATATCGTCCACGACACCCGCGTCGCCTGGAACAGCCGCGAGTGCATCGCCGAGGCGGGCGGCACTCCTATCGCCTCCCCCACCGGCCACTCCCTCATCAAGGCCCTGATGCGCCGCGAAGATGCCGTCTATGGCGGCGAGATCTCGGCCCACCACTACTTCCGCGACTTCTACTACTGCGACAGCGGCATGATCCCCTGGCTCACCATCGCCCAGCTGATGTGCGCCGAAGGCAAGCCACTCTCGCAGATGGTCGCCGACATGCGCGCCGCCTACCCCTCCTCGGGCGAGATCAACTTTCGCCTCACCGACCCGGAGGCCGCCAAGCGCGCCTTCGAGTCCACCTATGCCGCAAACGCCAACTCCGACGACCGGCTCGATGGCCTCAGCCTCGAGTTCGACAGCTGGCGGGTGAACCTGCGCAGCTCCAACACCGAGCCCGTGCTGCGTCTCAACGTCGAAACCCGCGGCGACCGGGCCTTGCTGGAAGAGAAGGTGGCAGAAATCTCCGCGCTCATCGAAAGCACCGGCAACCCCGGCTGATTTCGCCTCGCATTTTACCTGTTAAGCGAGGTTTCACCCCCCAGCGCTACACCTTTCGCCGGTGAACAACCGAGGTGTGCGTCATGAGCGCCGCAAACGATCTGCGACCGATCATCATCAAGAAGAAGAAGATCATCGCAGGCGATGGTCATCACGGCGGCGCGTGGAAGGTCGCCTACGCCGACTTCGTCACCGCAATGATGGCCTTCTTCCTGCTCATGTGGCTCCTGAATGCCACCACAGAAAAGCAGCGCAAGGGCATCGCCGACTACTTCCACCCCAGCGTCCCTCTCGCCCGCGTCTCCGGTGGTGGCGATGGCACCTTGGGCGGCGATTCCGTCTTCACCGAAGAGACCCTGCCGCAAAACGGCACCGGCGCCAGCAACGAGGCCCCGACCGACGAGCAGAAGGCCTCCGGCGAACAGGGCGAAAACGATGGCGCCTCCGACGAGGAGTCTCTGGCGGAGTCCGCCGCGATCGAGCAGATCGAAGAGGCCCTGATGGCCATGTCCGGCGAAAGCATGAGCGCCGACGACGCGCTGCGCCACATCGTCACGAAGGTCACCGACGAGGGCCTCATCGTCGAGGTCTTCGATATCGAGGGCGTCCCCCTCTTCCGGCGCGGCACAGACGAGCCCACCCCGATCATGGTCGAGATCGCCGGCATGCTGGCGCGGGTCTTCGACCTTGCCGCCAACGAAATCGCCGTCAACGGCCACACCGCCGCCGCGCCGCTGGTGCTTGCCGACAATCCCGTCTGGTCCCTGTCCGCCGCGCGCGCGCGAAAGGGGCATCTCCTGATGGTCGCCGCCGGGATGGACGAACGCCGCTTTCAGCGCGTCTCCGGCTTCGCCGACCGCAAGCTCGAAGTGGCCGAGATGCCCATGTCGATCCGCAACAATCGACTCGAATTCATCCTTCTGCGCCCCGACACCTGATCCGGGAAACGGCGACAAGTTTATCTGTTAGCGCCCCCTTAAGGGCCTCGCCCCATACTGTGCCTTGATCTTGCCACAAAGCAGCAGAAAGGCGCTTCACATGACCATCTCTTCCTCGCTCAACGCGAGTGTTGCCGGACTGGCGGCCAACGCGAGCCGCCTTGCCACCATCTCCGACAACATCGCCAACAGCGCGACCAACGGCTACAAACGCTCGGTCGCGGACTTCCACGCCATGGTCGTCAGCTCCGGCAACGGCACCTACTCCGCAGGCGGGGTGCGCATCACCACCACCCGCATCATTGATCAGCCCGGCGCGCTACAATCCACCGAAAACGCCACCGACCTCGCCGTGCGCGGCCGCGGCTTCCTGCCCGTGACCTCCGCCGCATCGCTCAACAGTCTCGCCGGCGAAAAGCCGATGTATCTCGCCTCAACCGGCTCCTTCCGCACCAATGCCGACGGCTATCTCGTCACCGCCACGGGCCTCGTGCTCATGGGCTGGCCGGCGGATTCCGACGGCACGGTGCCCACCTTCCCGCGTGATACCTCCGAGGGGCTCGAGCCGATCCAGATCAACGTCAACCAGTTCGCCGGCGAACCGACCACCGCGATGTCGCTGGGCATGAACCTCCCCGCAACAGAAACCGACTCGGATGCCTCTGGAGACCCGCTCGATCTCTCCATCGAGTACTTCGACAACCTCGGCAAATCCGAATCCCTCAACATCACCTTCACTCCGGAAATCCCGGCGATCGGCTCCTCCAACACCTGGACCATGGTGATTGCCGACAGCGCCTCCGAAGGGGCGATCGTCGGAGAATACGAGCTCATCTTCGATGACAGCCGCGGCTCCGGCGGCACCATCCAGACCGTCAACCTGATCGGCACCGGCGGCGCCTACAACGGCGCAGACGGCACGATCACGATCGACGTAGCCGGCGGACCGCTGGTGATGGAGATCGGCGCCCTCGGCTCCGGCAACCTGATGACCCAGCTCTCCGACAGCTTCGCCCCCACCTCCATCTCCAAGGACGGCTCGCCCGTGGGCAACATGGTCTCCATCGAGATTGACGCCAACGGCTTCATCCACGCCAACTTCGACATCGGCAGCACCAAGACAATCTACCAGATCCCGCTGGTCCACCTGCCCAACCCGCACGGGCTCATCGCCCTCGACAACCAGACCTACCAGACCTCCAACGCCTCCGGCTCCTTCTTCCTCTGGGATGCCGCCGACGGGCCAACCGGCGATATCCTTAGTTACGCGCTGGAAGAGAGCGCCACCGATGTCGCCGGCGAGTTGACCAACCTGATCCAGACCCAGCGCGCCTATTCCTCCAACGCCAAGGTCATCCAGACGGTCGACGAGATGCTGCAGGAAACCACCAACATCAAACGCTGATCCCACGATCCTCCCCAAAGGGGCCCACCCATGACCTACTCCGCCGCAATGTCCGCCGCGCTCTCCGGCCTCAACGCCTCCAAGCGCCAGCTCGATGTCATCAGCTCCAACATCGCCAATGCCAACACTGAAGGATACGGTCGCCGGTCGCTCACCCTGAACGTCCGCGAGCTGGGCGGTGTCAGCATCGGTCCGGTCCAACGCGCCTCAGACATCCGGCTGATCGGCGACAGGCGCCTGTCCGACGCCGCCCAGAGCGAGGCCGGCCACCTGGCCTCGACCCTCACCGCCATCGAGGATCTCATCGGCGAGCCCGGCGATCCGGCCTCGCTGACCACCGCCTATTCCAACTTCGAAGGGGCGCTGATCGAGGCCGCAAGCCGCCCCGACCTCTCCTCCCGGCTCGACGCCGTCGGCCGCGCCGGCTCCGCCCTCGCCGAGAAGTTCAACACCCTCTCAGACGGGGTGCAGGAAATCCGGATGGAGGCCGACCAGAGCATTGCCCGCGAGGTCCATCGCCTGAATGCGGCGCTCGAACAGGTCGTCGAGCTGAACGCCCGCATCTTCAACTTCGGCGCCACCGGCCAGAACATCGCCGCACTGATGGACCAGCGCCAATCGGTGATCGACAGCATCGCAGAGCTCGTGCCCATCCGTCAGGTCGACCGCGACGGCGGGCGCATCGCACTCTACACCCCCACCAGCGCCATCCTCGTCGATGGAACCGCCGCCGAAATCGGCTTTGACCCCGTCGGCCTCATCACCTCTGACATGACCCTCGCCTCCGGTGCCCTCTCCGGCCTCACCATCAACGGCAATCCAATCTCCACCAGCGGCGACAACGCGCCGATGGCGGGCGGCAAGATGCACGCCCTCTTCGCCGCGCGCGACGAAATCGCCCCGAAGGCCCAGGCCGGGCTCGACCTGCTCGCCCGCGACCTCGTCGATCGCTTCCAGGACCCCACGCTCGACACAACCCTCGGCGTCGGAGCGCCGGGGCTCTTCACCGATGGCGGCGCGGCCTTCCTGCCGACCGAAGAGGAAGGCCTCGCCAAGCGCCTCGAGTTCAACATCCTCGTCGACCCCGACGAGGTCGGAGAGTCCTGGCGCATCCGCGACGGCCTCGGCGCCGCAGCGCCCGGAGTAGTCGGAAACTCCACCCTGGTTCAGGCCATCTCGGCCCGCTTCTCCGCGAGCATCGCCTCCGCTTCCGCCGCCTCGACAGGCACGCCCCGCAGCGCCGGGGGCCATGCGGCCGACCTGCTCACTTCTCTCGCCTCCGAGCGCGCCAGCCGCGAGGTGGAATTCGGCTTTCACATCGCCCGCTTCGATACCATCAAGTCCGCCGAACTCGCCGGAGGGGTCGATACCGACCACGAACTGCAAAAACTTCTTGTCGTCGAACAGGCCTATGCCGCCAACGCCAAGGTGATCCAGACGATCGACGAGCTGATCGACCGGCTGATGGCAATCTGAGGGAGCTACATGACATGGTAAACCAAATCGGCCAAGGCGACCTCGCGCGCATGTTCCTGATGCAAAAGACCAATTTCGACGTGAAGGCCGAAGTCACCCGCCTGGCGCAAGAACTTTCGACGGGCCGCAAAGCCGATGTCGCCGCAGCCGTCGGCGGTGACTTTGCCCCCATCACCAGCATCGAAACCACGCTTGCCCGGAATGCCTCCTACAAGACGACCGGAACCGAGGCCGCCAGCCTCGCCGCCGTCATGCAGAACGCCTACCAGACGATCTCGACCCTGATCGAGGAAAGCTCCGGAAACATGCTCAACGCCGGCCAGGCCACCCAGGCCTCCGTGATCGAGACCGCCGCCGCCGACACCGCCGCCAAACTCGCCCCCGTGCTCGCCGCGCTCAACACGACCTTCGGCAGCCGAAGCGTTTTTTCCGGCGTCGCGGTCGACGGCCCCGCCGTCGCCGATGCCGAAACCTTCATGGCCAGCCTCACCGCCACCACCGCAGGCGCCACCGATGTTGCCAGCCTGACCACCGCCCTGGACGCCTGGTTCGCCCCCGGCGGCGGCTTCGAAACCGATGTCTATCTCGGCTCCACCACCCCGCTGGCCCCGATCGACATTGGCCTCGGCGTAAAGGCCAACCTCCAGCAGACCGCCTTCGACGGCGAGCTTCGCGATGCCCTCAAGGGAATTGCCCTCGCAAATCTGATCGACAACGATGTGCTGACCGGCAACACCGAGGCCCGCGCCGAACTGGTGCGGATCGCCGGTGAAACCATGCTGCGCGGCGAAACCGGCCTGACAACCCTGCAGGCGCGCCTCGGAACCGTCGAAGGGCTGATCGAAGAGACTGGCGTCGCCCGCGACACCGAAACCAGCGCACTCACCTTGGCCCGCGCGGAAATCCTCGAGGTCGACCCCTATGAAACGGCCAGTCGCCTGACCGCAGCCCAGACCCAACTCGAAACCATTTACGCGATCACTGCCAGAATGCAGTCCCTGAGCCTGGTGAATTACCTCTGATGCTTCGCACAATCCTCGCCTGCCTTCTCGCGCTGACCCTTTCCAGCGCGCTCCATGCCACCCCTGTCCGGATCAAGGATCTCGTCGAGTTCGACGGGGTTCGCAGCAACGACCTCGTCGGCTACGGTCTCGTCGTCGGGCTCAACGGCTCCGGCGACGGCCTGCGAAACGCGCCCTTCACCGAAGAGATCATGCAGAACATGCTGGAACGGCTCGGCGTCAACGTCACCGGTGAGCAATTTCGCCCAAAGAACGTCGCCGCCGTTTTCGTCACCGCAACCCTGCCGCCCTTCTCCCGCGCCGGCAGCCAGATCGACGTGACCGTCTCCGCCATCGGCGACGCCAAGAGCCTGCTTGGAGGAACGCTGGTCATGACCCCGCTGACGGCGGCCGACGGCCAGATCTACGCCGTCGCCCAGGGCACCATAATTGCCGGCGGAGCCTCCGCCGAGGGGGACGGCGCAAAAGTCACCCAAGGCGTCCCGACAGCCGGAACTGTGCCCTCGGGCGCGCGCGTCGAACGCGAGGTGACTTTCGATTTTACCCAGTTGCGCACCATGCGTCTGGCCCTTCGCACCCAGGATTTCACCACCGCCAGCCGCATCGAGACCGCGATCAACAGCAGCTTCGGGCGGCCTGTCGCGCGCATGCTCGATGCCGGCACAGTTCAGGTCGATATCGCGGGCAGCGGCATCCGCTCCCCGGCCCATGTCATCAGCCGCATCGAGAACATCGCGGTCGAACCTCAGCGCCGCGCCATGGTGGTCGTCGACCAGCGCTCGGGCACCATTGTCATGGGCGAAGACGTGCGCATCAGCCGTGTCGCCGTAAGTCAAGGAAATCTCACGATACGCATCGAAGAAAAGCCCATCGCCGTCCAACCCAACCCCTTCGCCCCTGGTGAAACCGTGGTGCTGCCCAACACCACTGCCGAAATCAATGAAGAGCCGGGCATCGGCCTGGCCGAAGTCGCTTCCGGCACGTCCCTCTCCGAGGTCGTCGCGGGCCTGAACGCCCTCGGCGTCTCGCCTCGCGACATGATCGACATCCTGAAGAGCATCAAAGCCGCCGGCGCACTCCACGCCGACTTCATCGTAAGATAGGCGGCCGGGCCTGAACGACCTGCGCCTAACGGACGACACTCCAACGCTGCCGTACCCAATTCCGGTGGGCCGTTTCTTCACAATGAACGGAGTGAGAGATTGAAGCCGACCTGCGGCCAGCCCAGTCGAACCATGCCAATTGCGATGGACGCCATCGAGGATGATCGGGCGCTCCAAACGCCCCTCGCGTCATCCAACGAGACGTCTCGTTCGCGGTTCAGAAATAGCTCCGGATCAACGCTCCGGAAATTAAAGACCAGCCGTCCGCGACCACGAAGAAAGCCAGTTTGAACGGCAGCGACACGAT
This sequence comes from Oceanicola sp. 502str15, assembly GCF_024105635.1. Classification (NCBI taxonomy): domain Bacteria; kingdom Pseudomonadati; phylum Pseudomonadota; class Alphaproteobacteria; order Rhodobacterales; family Roseobacteraceae; genus Oceanicola; species Oceanicola sp. 502str15. Next base: position 3,848,157 of record NZ_WYDQ01000001.1, on the reverse strand, counting down.
CGCAGGCGGCACCATCATCATCCCCATCGACATCAGGACAGCGGCCACCACGAGATCGATGATGAGAAAGGGCAAGAAGATCAGAAAACCGATCTGAAAAGCCCGTTCCACCTCGCTGAGCATGAATGATGGCACCAGCAGTGACAACGGCGCCTCGCCGGGTGCTGCAGAGATCTCCCGCAAATCGCTCAACGTCCTGAAGGTTTCCACATCGACCCGCGCCGCCATGAAGACCCGGAACGGTGCCATGGTCTTGGCAAAGGCCTCTTCGACCGAGAGCCGATCGTCCAGCAGAGGCTGCACACCGGAGGTCCATGCCTCCTGCAGCACCGGGTCCATGATGAAGTAGGTCAGAAAGAGCGCGAGCGAGACGATCAGCATGTTCGGGGGTGATTGCTGCAGCCCGATGGCCTGACGCAGGATGGACAGCACGGTCACGATGAATGGAAAGCAGGTGATCATCACCGCTATCCCGGGCACGAGGCTCAGAATGGTTACGAGGGCGAAGAGCGAAATCGTCTGGCTGGTAAGTCCGCTGCCGTCTCCCATGTCGATCGATATGTCTTGGGCCGCAAGCGGCCCGGCACACAGGACAAAGGCAACAGAAAGGACGGCAGCGCAGCCAGTCTGCGTCAGATACCGCCCTTGAGGTCTGCAACCTCCGTCAGCCGTACAGCCAGCTGGCCCGGCTGCCCTCCTTCCACTTCGGTCAGCTCGCCCCGGGCGATCAACTTGTCGCCGACATAGAGCTCCACCGGGTCTTCCACCCGGCGGTCGAGCGGCAAGACGGCGTCGGGCCCGAGCTTCAACAGCTCCGAAACCCTTGGCCTCGCCTTGCCGACCGCCACGGTGATCTCCACCGGAACCTGCGAAAACGGGTTGCCTGCGCCCTGTGCCTCGTCGCTCATGTGTCATCCTTCCCGGGCCGCCTGGCCCTCAAAAAAGCCGTCAACGACCTGCGTGATGCCCGTGAGCACCGCGTCGAGGTCGATGATTTCCTCCGCGCTGGCAAACCGCAGCACCGCCTGTCCGGGGCCAAGGCTCGCGGAGTCCGCGAGCCGAACGGGAATGGTCGCCTCGCCCTGCAAAAGGGGCGCGACCCGCGCCAGGTTTTCGGGGGCAACTGCGACCTCAACCGAAACTTCGCTGCGTGATTTCACAGCCTCCTCGATCCGTTCCAGGATCATGGGCCCGAGACTGCCACCAAGACTGAACGGCAGCACCTTGGCCACGATGCCGGTGATGAGTTCGCGCATCTCGCACAGCATCGCCCGCCGGGCCTCGTGATAGGTGAAGCTCATGTCATCCAGCGCCCGTGCCAGATCGCTGCCGATCGCCTTCTGCTCCTCGGCATGGGCGCGGGCGGCATCCTCCCAGCCCTCCCTGTAGCCCTTGTCGAAAGCCGCAAGCTGGGCCTCGGCCAGGGCTGTATCGCCCGCTTCCGCGACTGGCGGCTTGCGCACCACGCCGCTGAAATCTTCCAGAGTCACGCCGCCCTTGCTCAAGCCTTGGCCTCCTCATCGTCTTCCATCCAGCTCTTCAGGATCTCGATGGTTTCGTCCTGCCGCTCCTCGATCATCTGGCGCAGACGCCCCACCGGGTCATCGCTGTCGGCGCTGTCGAACCCCGGAACACCCGCCACATCGAAGTCATTGATCACCGCGAGGTCCGGCAACTCGATCCCGCTGTCATCAATTTCGCCGGTGAGCGCGTCGGGCATAGGAAAGTCGTCGAGACTTTCTCCGGCACCGCCATCAACTGGAGCACCCGGCGGCAGCGCGGCCATCCCCGCACCCGTGCCACCACTTGCACCGGCCCCCTCCGGCGCCGGGAGGTCCCGGGCGCTCAGGGCGGGCTTCAACACGAAGAGGCCGAGGCCAAGGGTAACAAGTGCGAGAATCGCCAACTGGATCAGGGTCATGATGTTCAGCCGGTCGAGCAGCGATCCGCCCGCCGCAGTGCCGATCTCTTCAACCGGCAGAAGCTCCAGCGACTTGATCGTGATCTGGTCGCCCCGGTCCTCATTGAAGCCCACCGCGCTGGCAACAAGCTCCCGCAGCGCCCCAAGCTGGTCGTCGTCACGGGCCGCCCAGGTTGGAGCGCCCGCTCCATCGGTGCCCCGCACCCCGTTGACCAGAACGGCCACCGTCAACCGCTTGATCGCACCGGGTGTGCGCAGTAATTCTCTTTGAGTTTCCGACACTTCGAAGTTGGTACGCTCGCGTGTCTCGGTCTCCTGGCTCTGGCTTTCACCGCCGCCCCCGCCGGCTTCACCATCCGGCAGATTGGAGGCCACAGTCACCGCCGAAGGATTGGTGCCGCTCGCACTGTTCGAGCGTTCCTCGGTTTCCGAGCTCACGGCGACGCGCCCGTCCGGGTCGAACCTGCGTTCGATGATCTGCTCGCGGTCTGTCTCGGTTTCGATGGAAACCTCCACCACCGCGTTGCCGGGCCCCACATGCGCCTCCAACAGCCGCTGCACGTTCCGGCGCAGCCCCTCGGCCCGCTCATCACCAGCAGGATTGCCCATCGAGTCGTCCGAGGCCACGACGGCGCCGCTCGTGCCGTCGATGACCGACACGCCGTCTGCCGACAGTCCAGAGACCGCGCTCGCGATCAGGAACTTGAACGCCTTGGCTTCGGCCGGCGTCACCCGCCCGTTCGTGGCCGTCACCGAAACCGAGGCCGAAGCCGAATCATTGCGACCGAACCCGTGACTGGCCGGATTGGAGATATGCACGCGTGCCGCCCGAACCCGGGGAGAGGCCAGCAGGGTGCGGGCCAGTTCGCCTTCCTTGGCCCGCCAATAGGCCGCATCGAACATCTGGCTGGTGGTGCCGAAGCCGGACAAACCGTCCAGAATTTCATAGCCTTGCCCGCCGGTCGCCGGCAGCCCCTCGGAAGCAAGGGTCATCCGAAGCTCGTCGCGCCGGGAACTGTCGACATAGATGCCCCCGCCGCGAATCTCATAGGCCACACCGCGTTGATCGAGCGAAGTCACGACCTCGCCGGCGGCGGACGGCTCCAGCCCGGCGTAGAGCAGGGTCATCCCCGGCGCGGTCGCAATGCGACTGAGGGCCAGAACGGCCGCGAACATGGCCAGAGTCGCCACCAGAACGGTGAGTCTCCGCCTGCCATCAAGGCCGTTCCAAGTGTCGAGGATATTCTGCACGCGCATTCTCCGCCGTCATCCGGGCTTCTGCCCTTCTCCCTCTAAATCGCGCATTCGCCTTAACAATCGGTTAGCCTCCTTCGGTCTATGAACAGTTCGAGCGAATTGTTCAGGAGACCCGACCAGATGGCCGAGGAAGATGGTGAAGCCGAGGCAGGAGAAGATGCCGAAGCCCCCAGGAAAAAGTCCAAGCTGCCGTTGATTCTTGGCGTGGTCCTGATGCTTGGCGGCGGTGGAGGAGCGTTCTTTGCAACCTTCTCCGGCATTTTGGGGGGCGGAGAATCATCTGGTGAGGAGGGCGCCGAAAACATGGCGGAAGCCGAGCCGCTTGAGCCCGTGTCCTTCGTTCCCATCGACCCGATCATCATTGCCATGCGCTCGGGCGGACAGGCTGCACACCTCCGGTTCAGGGCCGAACTCGAGGTGCAGCCGGGCATGGAAGCCGAGGTCGAGATGGTGATGCCGCGCATTCTCGACGTGCTCAACACCTACCTGCGGGCCATCGAGGTCAGCGAGATCGAGCGGCCCAGCGCGCTCATGAGCCTGCGGGCCCAGATGTTGCGCCGCATCCAGATCGTGACCGGCGAGGGCCGCGTCAAGGATCTGCTCGTTACCGAATTCGTGGTGAACTAGGAGGCAAAGATGCTTGACGTGATAGCCGATATTCTCATGACGGCCGGTGCATTGGGAGCTGGCATCTACTGCCTCATTCTGTCGCGCCGCCTGTCGCGCTTCACCGACCTTCAGGGAGGGATGGGAGGGGCCGTGGCTGTGCTCTCCGTGCAGGTGGACGACTTGAAGAAGGCGCTCGAGGCCGCCCGGGCAGCCTCGACCGGAAGCGTCGATGAGCTCACCAGGTTGACCGAGCGCGCCGAGGACTCCGCCGACAAGCTCGAGATCCTACTCGCCACCATGCATGACCTGCCTGAACCCAGCCAGACCGGGCCGCGCCCGACGGTGACACGCCGGAGGCGGACGGCGCGCAATGATGAGCAGGAGGCCGCCTGATGGCGATGCGCGGCAGGTCTTCAATGCCGCTGCGGCGCAGGCTTGGGCGAAGTCTGCTCAGCATCATCGCGGCCCTCCTGCTCTTTTCCGCCGCCCTCCGCCTGACGGGCGTCAGTGGGTCCGCCTTTGCGTTGGAAGGGTCTCCGACCGATGAGCCTGCAACTTCCCCGGTCGTTGCAGGTTGCGAGCCGGATCCCGACATCGCCACGCTCCTCTCCGCGCTGCAATCGCGCGAAAGCGCCGTGACCGCGCGCGAGGCCGCGATAGCCGACGAGCTTGTCGCGCTTCAGCGCGCGCGTGAAGAGATCGCTCGCGAGATGGATGCGTTGCGCCAGGCCGAAACCGAGCTCGAAGCGACCCTCGCCCTCGCCGATGGCGCCACAGAGAGTGACCTTGCCAAGCTCACCCGCATGTATGAGGTCATGAAGCCGAAAGAGGCCGCGGCCCTGTTTCAGGAGATGGACCCGGTCTTTGCCGCAGGCTTTCTAGGCCGGATGCAGCCCGAACGTGCCGCTGCCGTACTCGCCGGAATGGAGGCAAAGGCCGCCTACCGCCTGTCCCTCATCCTTGCAGGTCGCAACGGGTCGGCGCCCACCGAATAGTTGGCGGAACCTCAGAAAAAATTAACCGCGGTCTGCAACACTTGTGGTGAGTAGAAACCCGCGGTTCAGCGCAAGGGCGAGCAGTTCATGATCGGTATTGTCGGCATCGCAATTATCTTCGTGATGGTGTTCGGCGGCTATCTCGCCGCCGGCGGCAAGATGGGCATCATCCTCAAGTCGCTGCCCTTCGAGATGACCATGATCGGCGGAGCCGCCGTGGGTGCCTTCGTCATTTCCAACGACATGGCCGCGATCAAACACACGCTGAAGGACATCAAGAAGGTGTTCAAGGGCCCGCACTGGGGCCACCACGACTACAAGGAACTGCTTTGCCTGCTCTTCGAACTGATCCGCCTCGCGCGGCAAAACCCGGTGGGCCTCGAGGAGCACATCGAGAACCCTGCGGAGAGTTCGATCATCTCGCGCTACCCCAAGATTCTCGCCGACAAGGAGGCCATCGAGCTCATCTGCGACACCCTCAGATCCGCCTCGATGAACTATGATGATCCGAACCAGGTGGAGGAGGTGCTGGAAAAACGCATGTCCGCCAACATGCACCACGCGCTGCACTCTCCGCACGCCATGCAATCCATGGCAGACGGGCTTCCGGCGCTCGGGATCGTCGCCGCCGTGCTCGGCGTGATCAAGACCATGGGTTCCATCGACCAACCGCCGGAAATCCTCGGCAAGATGATCGGGGGCGCTCTCGTGGGCACCTTTCTCGGCGTGTTCCTCGCCTACGGGATCGTCGGGCCGTTCTCTTCCAAGATGAAGGCCGTGATCGAGGAGGATGGCCACTTCTACCAGTTGATCCGCGAGGTGCTCGTCGCCAACTTGCATCAGCATGCAACCAACATCTGCATCGAGGTTGGCAGACAAAACACGCCCGGCCACAGCCGCCCCAGCTTCTCCGAACTCGAAGAAGCACTCAAAGACCTAAAAGCAGAAGCAGCGTGATCTTTCGCGTCAGCCTCCGGGCGGTGCTATTTGCCGCCGTGTTGCTTGCGAGCACGTCCTCGCAGGCTGAAACTGTCTTGCTGACGACTGGCGAGCACAGCGGATTCACCCGAATCGCGCTTGGGCTGCAACAGGGAACCGATTGGAAGGTCGGGCGAACCGAAGGCGGCTATGTTCTGGAGCTTGCCCGCCGAGATATCGCACTCGACATGTCCATCGCGTTTCGCCGTATCCGGCGGGATCGCATCCAGAATCTTGCGTACACGCAGGAGGCCGGGAGGCTGATCATCACATCTGGTTGCGCCTGTCACATCCGTCCGGTCCAAACCGGCACACAGGTGGTCGCCGTGGATATCGTGGATGGCGCCGCGCCGCCCGCACAGGAGGCCAACAACCGGTTGATGACCGCGCAGGTGCCACCAACCGAAACGGCCAGTCCAAGCGCCGAGCCGATCGGCGCTCCCGCCCCCGTAGCGGTTGCAGATGGTGTGCTGCCGCCAATGTTCTCGGGCAAACTGCGCCGCCGGTACGACCGCCATGTCGCGCTTCCCAACATGGCGGACCAGCCGCCAAAGCAGGAAGAGCCAACTGCGCCCGCGCGTGAAGACCCCGGCGCCACCGATCCTTTCGCCGAGGCGAGGGAGCGGCAGCGTATCGCAGAAATCGAGGCCGAGCTCCTCAAGCAGCTCGCCCGGGCCGGCTCGCAGGGCATGGTGAAGCCCAATCCCGACTACGGCGGGCTCGACGGCGAGGTGGCACAACCCGGTGCCGACATGCCCCCGAGCAATCATCCCGGCGAGAACGTGGGGGCAATTACCGGCGTCGACCGCGCCGCGCCCAATCCGGCTGAGAGGCTCGCCGAAACGGCGACAGCCTGCCTCGACCCACGCCACTTCGATTTTCTGATCTCCGAGCCCGAAGCAGAGCCACATGAAATGATCGGCACCGCCCGGCAGGCCTTGCTGCGCGAGTTTGACACCCCCAATTCCCAGGCCGCCGCCGCATTGGCGCGGTCTTATCTCTACCTCGGCTTCGGCGCCGAAGCACGTCAGGTGGTTGATGATTTCATGCCGGACGACCCCGATGCCCCCCTATACCGTGCGCTTGCAGCCGGGCTCGACGACATACCGGGCAAGGCCGGTCCGGCCCTCGTCGGCCACGTCGGCTGTCCCGGACAGGCCAGCTTTTGGGCCATGCTGACCGGGCCTGTGCCAGCCACACTGAGCGACGCCACCTCGCGCGATATCGCTGCCACGGCCTCAGATTTGCCGCTGCATCTGCGACGGCTGGTTGTGCCGAGAGTCGCACAGAGCCTGCTCGCCCGAAACCACGTGGAGCTGGCGGCTAGCCTGCGGGACACGCTCTCGCGGGCAGATGGCGACCATGGCTCCGGCTACCAGATGCTTCAGGCCGCCTTGGCAGAAGAGGGCGATCATGCGGCCGGAGGAGAGGGCTTCAGATCACAGGCCAGCAATGGTGCCGCCGAAGACCTCCTTGAAGGCGTGCTGGAATCCAATCAGGCCGAGGTGCCCGAAGCGCTCGTCGAGCTTGTCCGTCTGGCCAATGAGCAGGGCCGCCCGCTGGCTCCTGACCGGATTGACCTGGTCGAATCGATCATCTTCGAGCATCGGGACAGGCCGCTTGCCTACACCCTCATGGTCGCGATCGCCCCCGCCTACGCCCGCGACGGGGACTTCGATAAAGCTTTCGAACGGCTCACTGCGGCCAACGCCCACAGCCCGGGTGCCAACCCAGGTTCTATCAACGAAGCCCGCGATACCGTCTCCCTGATCCTCGCGAAGAACGCCTCCGACGAGGTCTTCCTTCGAACCCTCTTCGACCCCGCATACAACGATCTTCACACACAGGTCAGCGAAGAAACCGCATTTGCTCTCGCCTCGCGCCTGCTGTCACTCGGCTTTCCCGAGCAGGCACTTCAACGATCCGACGGGCTCCCTCCCGAGGATGCCTATCGCCTGATGCGCGTGCGTGCACTCATGGCGCTCGGCCGATACGAACGGGCACTGGCCTCACTCGCCGGCTTGCAGGGGCCCGAGAGCGACGCCCTTCGCGGTGAGCTTCTGGCAAGGCTTGGCGAGCATGACCGCGCCCATACGATGAGTCGTGTCGCGGGCGACGAAGACGCGGCACGGCGCGCAGCCTGGGCCAGCGGCGATACCGAAGCAATTCGCGAATCAGGCACGGAAACCGAAGCGGGATTCTCCGAGGCCGTACAGGCCGAGAACGCGCCGGTCGCACCCGCCGAACCGAGCCTGGCAGGTACGGAGGAGCTGCTGCAGAAAATTCGCCAGCGCCGGAGTGCGATCGAGACGCTTCTGCAGGAAAAATCCTCCGCCACCCGGGCCCTCTCCCCGTCGCAAAATGATCCCGAAATTCAGCCCGGAGCCTGAGGGCAGAAACCTTATGGTAACTCTGATCGCCTAGGCTGGGCGTATCATCGATTAGCCAGAACTGTGATCCCTCATGACCTCCCCTTGCCCGCCAGAAGGCGGCCCCAGCGTTGCACCGCGCGGGCTGTCAACGACGCCACGTGTTCCTACGTTCTCCCGCCGTCGCGCTCGCCGCATCTATGCTCTGCTCGCGGTCCTTGCCCTCGCCCTCATGTCGCTGCCCGCGCTCGCCCAGCCCTCGAGGCCCGAACTTTGCGAAGCCGCTGCCAGGGAAGCCTCCGAAAAATCCGGTGTTCCGCTCTCGGTCTTGCGGGCCATCATGCTCACGGTCAGCGGCCGCAAGAGTGACGACGGGCTGGTTCCCTGGCCATGGACGGTCGGTGCGGAGGGCCAAAGAGTCTGGTTCGAAACCGCCGACGATGCCCGCGCCTACGCCTACCAGCAGATCAAGTCGGGACACCCGGCACTCGGCCTCGGATGCTTTCAGGTCGATTACGCCAAATACGGGCCTCAGTTCGCCTCGCTCGAAGATATGCTGACCCCGCGTGTCAACGCCGAGTTCGCCGCTTCCCTTCTCACAAGCCTCCAGGCTCAAACCGGCGGTTGGGGCAACGCTGCGGCAGCCCTTCAAGGCCTGCCTCCGGAGGAGTCCGAGCGTTGGCTTACCCGCTTCAACCGCAATCGCAGCACGCTCCGTTCGGACGATTTCGCAACGGTGGCCCACAGGCCGGGCAACGGGATCGAAACGCAAGAACCCCGCCTCAACACCTATCCGTTACTCAAGGACGCCGGCGCCGCGCCCGTGCTCGGCTCGCTTGTGCCCACCAGCCCGGCGGCGCAGGGGGCCAGCCTCTTCCCGCCGGCTGAAGGCCTCTGAACGTGACCCTCGGCAAGGCCGATCTGTTCCGACCGACGATCCTGCTGGCCCTCGCCTTGATGGGGGTCATCACCATGATGATTCTGCCAATGCCGTCCTGGGTGCTCGACGTTGGCCTCGCAGGAAGCTTTGCCCTCGCAATCCTGATCTTCACCGTCACCCTCTTCATCGAACGCCCGCTGGATTTTTCGTCTTTCCCGACAATCCTGCTGGCCTCCCTGATGTTGCGGCTGTCGCTCAACGTCAGCTCCACCAAGCTCATCATCGGCGAGGGTCACACGGGCACGCGGGCCGCCGGCTCTGTGATCGAAGGCTTTGCGATGTTCGTGATGGGCGGCTCGGTCTTCCTCGGGCTCGTGGTCTTCGGAGTGCTGATGATCGTGAACTTCATGGTCATCACAAAGGGGGCCGCCCGCATGGCAGAGGTGGGCGCCCGCTTCGCGCTCGACGGGATGCCGGGCAAGCAACTCGCCATCGACTCCGACATGTCGGCAGGTGCGATCGACCACGAAGAGGCCAAGTCCCGGCGCGAGCGCGAACAGGCGGAAACCACCTTTTTCGGCTCTCTCGACGGAGCGTCGAAGTTTGTCAAAGGCGATGCGATGGCGGGGCTGCTCATCACCTTGCTGAACCTCGTGATGGGGCTGGTGATGGGAACGGCCGTGCACGGCCTGCCCATCGCCGACGCCTTCCACACCTATGCGATCCTGACGGTCGGCGACGGGCTCGTCACCCAGATCCCCGCGGTCATCATCTCCATCGCCTCGGCGCTTCTGCTGGCCCGCGGCGGCGAGCGGGGCGCGACCGACCTGGCCCTTGTCGGCCAGCTCGGCAAGCACCCCGCGGCCATCGCCACCGTCGCCGTGCTCATGGCGCTCTTCGGTCTCGTGCCCGGCCTGCCGATGCTGCCCTTCTTTGCCGGAGCGGCGACCTTGGGCCTCTTTGCCTGGCGCCGTCATGTCGCCCTCGAGGCCGAGGCCCTGGCCGCCGCCCTGCCGCCGCCCGAAGAACCCAAGACCCAACGCAAATCCATGGGCGACATGCTGGATCTCGACGATATTCACGTGGAGTTTGCGCCGGACCTCGTGTCCATGGTGCTCGATCCGGCGACTGGCCTCGACGCAAGAATCGAGAACATGCGCGCCCATGTCGCCGCCTCCTTCGGCCTGATTCTCCCCGAGATCCGGCTGACGGACAATGCCGCGCTGCGGTCCGAAACCTACGCCATCCGCATCCACGGCGTGACCCAGGCCACCAATCTCCTCCATCCCGAGCGGGTCCTTGCTCTGGCCGGCGACCTGCCCGAGCTGCTACCACCCGGCGAGGACTGCCACGAGCCGGTCTACGGCGCGCCCGCCCGCTGGATCTCGGAGAACGATCGCGAAGACGCCGCCTTGCAGGGGTCAACCGTCGTCACCCCGGCGGAGGTGCTGGCGACCCACCTGCTGGAGGTGCTCAAGCGCAACTTTGCCCGCCTCCTGACCATGAAGGCCCTGCGACGCCTGCTCGAAGAGCTCGCCAACCTGTCCGATCCGGTGCGGGCCGAAGCCAACAAGCGCCTGATTGACGAGCTGGTGCCCGACAAGGTGCCCATCGAGCTGTTGCTCGCGGTGTTGCGGCTACTGCTCGACGAGCAGGTTTCAATCCGCAACCTGCCGCTCATTCTCGAGTCGATCTCCGAGGCGCGCGGCACATATTCCGCCCCCGAGACCATCTGCGAGCATGTGCGCCAGAGGCTCGGGTTCCAGCTGGTCTCGGAGCTGCGCCGCGATGATGGCACCCTCCCGCTGCTGCAACTCGCGCCAGAATGGGAAGAGCAGTTCCTTGCGCATCAGGTCGACGGTGGCAACGGCACCGAGGATATCGCCTTGCCGCCGGAGGCGTTTTCCAAGTTGGCCACCGGGGTTTCCGAGAAGCTGGCGCGGGTCGCGGAAGACGGGGTGTCGCCCGCGCTGGTCACAACCTCGCGCCGCCGCCGGTTCCTGAAAACAGTGCTGACCGCCAAGGGCATCGCAACGCCGGTTCTCTCCTTCGAAGAAATCGGAATGGACGCCCGCCCTGCCCTGCTTGGCGTGATCGCGGCATGATCGAAGCGCTGGCCCAGCTGCTCGGCTTCTCGCAGGCCGCGCTGCTCACCGGCTTCACCGTCTTCCTGCGGGTCGGGGCGGCCATGGCGCTGATCCCGGCCTTCGGTGAGCAGGGCGTGCCGGCCCGCATCCGCCTTGGCGCGGCGCTGGCCTTCACCGCCATCGTCGCGCCGCTGGTCCCGGTGCCGCAGGCAACATCATTGGCAGGGATCGCCCTGTCGTTGACCCTCTTGAGCGAAATCGTCATCGGCCTGACCTTCGGCTTCGGCCTTCGCCTCTTCATCTTCGCCCTGCAGGTCGCGGGCTCGATGGCGGCGCAATCCACCTCACTGGCACAGATCTTCGGCGCGTCGCCAAATGTCGACCCGCAGCCCGCCATCGGCCACCTCTTCGTGGTCGCCGGGCTGGCGCTGGCCGCCACGTCGGGGCTCCATGTGCAGGTCGCCATGGGCTTCGTGGAAAGCTATAAGGTGCTGCCGGTCGGCGCCGTGCTGGGTGCCGGCGACGCGATGGAGTGGGGAGTGTCACGGGTATCTGCGGCCTTCGGCATGGCCTTTTCGCTGGCATCGCCCTTCATCATCGCGGCGCTGATCTACAACATCGCGCTCGGCGTCATCAACCGCGCCATGCCGCAGCTCATGGTGGCATTCGTCGGCGCGCCCGCCATCACAGCGGGCGGCTTGATCCTGCTGTTCCTGTCCACGCCCTATCTGCTCTCCCTCTGGCTCACCGCGCTTCAGCGCTACATGGCCACACCCTTCGGCGGGTAGCACATGGCGGGGCAGGATGACGACAGCGACAAGCAACACGAGCCAACCCAGAAGCGCCTCGATGATGCCCGCAAGAAGGGCGAGGTGCCCCGCTCGACCGATATCACCACCGCCACGGCCTACGGCGCGTTGCTGCTGGCTGCGTTCACCGTCGGCGCCTCCAGCATCACCGGGCTAGGCGCGACCGGCAGCCAACTTCTCGCCCAGGCCGACCGGCTCGCCCCGCTCCTGACCGGCCCGGGCTTTGCCACACTCTCGGGCGGGCTGATGACCAAGATCGCCGGCACCATGGCCCCCTGGTTTGCCATCCCGGCGCTGGCCTGCATCGCATCGCTGGTTGCGCAGCGGGCCATCACCTTCGCGCCGGAAAAGCTTCAGTTCAAACTCAGCCGCATCTCGCCGCTCTCCAACGCCAAGAACAAGTTTGGCCGCAACGGGCTGTTCGAGTTCTTCAAGAGCTTCGTCAAGCTCACCATCATCTCCTTCGTGCTCTTCGCGTACCTCAACCGGCGCCTCCCCGACATGCTCTCCGCCGCCGCCCTCGAGCCCGGTCAGGTCGGGGCGCTGCTCGGCCGGCTGTGCCTCGATTTCCTGATGATCGTCACCGCCATCATGGCCGCAATCGCCACGGTCGACTTCCTGTGGCAACAGGCCGAGCACATGCGCAAGAACCGGATGAGCCACCAGGAACTGAAGGACGAGCACAAGGAAAGTGAGGGCGACCCGCACATCCGCCAGTTCCGCCGCCAGAAGGCCATCGAGATCGCCTCGGCGCAGATGATGAGCGAGGTGCCCAAGGCCGATGTGGTCATCGTCAACCCGCAGCACTATGCCGTCGCCCTCAAGTGGGACCGGCTGACGCCCGGCGCGCCGGTCTGCGTCGCCAAGGGGGTCGATGAGCTGGCGGCCCGCATTCGCGCGCGGGCGCAGGAGGCCGGGGTTCCGATCCACCGCGACCCGCCCACCGCGCGGGCGCTCCATGCCACCGTGGAGCTGGGCGAAGAGATCCGCCCTGACCACTACGCGCCCGTCGCCGCCGCCATTCGCTTTTCAGAGGCAATGCGCCAGAAGGCACGTGCGAGCTATACCAACAGGTCCGGCTCATGACCGTGAAAAAGAAGCAGATGCAACAGCTTGCGGGGCTGATGGAAGCGCGGTTCATGTCGGGCCAGAGCAAGCTGAAGCTGCGGCTGGCCGAAGAGGCCCGGCTCTCCACCGCCGTCGAGGCGCTCGACGAGGCCCGCCACAAGGCCATGGCCGATGCCTCCGACCCGGCGCATTTCAGCCCGGCGCATGCCCGCGCCACAAATGTCTGGCTCCGCTGGACAGATGCCCGCAAGGCCGCCCTCAACCGCGACCTCGCCCGCGCGCGTGCCGCTTCGGCCAAGGCCCGCAAGGCGCTGGCCCGGTCCTTTGGCCAGATGCAGGCCAGCCGCGCCCTGATGAAAAAGCTCTAGCCCTCAGTCCAGGCGCTTTTCCATGAACAGCGATGAGGGCGCTTCGGGATAATCGCCGAATGCCCCCCGCTGGACGAACCCGGCCTTGCCATAGATCCGATGCGCCGACGCCAGGCTGTTGCCCGTCTCCAGCCGCAGCAGGTCATACCCCTCCCGGCGCGCCTCGGCCTCGATCTCGGCCAGAAGCAGTGCCGCAATCCCCCGGCCGCGGGCGGATTCGCGGGTGAACATCGACTTCACCTCGCCATATCCCTTCCGCAGCGCCAGCGCGCCCACCCCGAGGATGCGACCGTCCTCCTTGGCCACGAAAAACCGGATGTCGCGGCCGCAAAGTGCGTCGATATCGAGGAAAAAGTTGTCCTCCGGCGGAAACAGCCGCTGCATCAGCGCCTGGCTCTGCTTCAGCAGGTCGGTGGCATCGGGATGGCGGGGATCGCCGCGGGAGATCTTGAGGCTCATGCTGCGATCTTCCCCGGCGGCGACCCGCCGTCAACCGCTCCATATCTTGTGGATAACCGCCAAAACGCTGCCACATGCTGATTGACAGACGCCCCCTCCCCCCCAAACATGGGCCAGCCCCGGGGAATCGCCCCGCCGGGGCACGGGGACGGACAGGGGCGCCAAAAAGGGGCAGCAGGCAGCGTGCAGTTCACACGGCTCAGACTCAACGGGTTCAAGAGTTTCGTTGACCCGACCGATCTGGTCATCGCCAACGGGCTCACGGGCGTTGTCGGGCCCAATGGCTGCGGCAAGTCCAACCTGCTGGAGGCCCTGCGCTGGGTCATGGGCGAAAACCGCCCAACCGCCATGCGCGGTGGCGGCATGGAAGATGTGATCTTCGCCGGCGCCGCCTCGCGCCCGGCCCGCAACTTTGCCGAGGTGTCGATCCACATCGACAACTCCGAGCGCCTCGCCCCGGCCGGCTTCAACGACCAGGACGTGCTCGAAGTCGTCCGCCGCATCACCCGCGACGCCGGCTCTGCCTACAAGGCCAACACCAAGGATGTCCGCGCCCGCGATGTGCAGATGCTTTTTGCCGATGCGTCCACCGGCTCACACAGCCCGGCGCTGGTGCGGCAGGGTCAGATCTCCGAGCTGATCAACGCCAAGCCCAAGTCACGGCGGCGCATCTTGGAGGAAGCCGCAGGGATTTCAGGCCTTTACCAGCGTCGCCACGAGGCCGAACTCAAGCTGAACGGCGCCGAGCAGAACCTTGCCCGCGTCGATGACGTAATCGAACAGCTCGCCGCCCAGCTCTCCCAGCTGGCCCGCCAGGCCCGGCAGGCCGCCCGCTACCGCGAGATCGGCAGCGAGCTGCGGCAGGTCGAGGGGCTGTTGCTCTACCGTCGCTGGATGGAGGCCGACGAGGCCGTGGCCAGCGCCGGACAGTCCCACCGCGACACCGTCGCCGCCGCCTCCGCCGCCGAACGCGCCGTGCTGGCCGCCGAGAAGCGCCGCAGCGAGACCGACGCCGCCCTGCCCGCCCTGCGCGAGGAAGAGGCAATCGCGGCGGCGGTGCTCCAGCGGCTTCAGGTCGAGCGCGGCGGTCTGCGCGAAGAGGCCGCCCGCGCCGAAGCCACCATCGACACGCTCAAGAGCCGCCTCGCCCAGCTCACCCGCGACATGGAGCGCGAAGAGGGGCTGAACCGCGACGCGGGCGAAACCGTCGAGCGGCTGGGCTGGGAAGAAGCCGAGCTGCAGAAGGCCGGTGACGGGCAGGAAGAAAAGCTGGAAGAGGCCACCGAGGCCGCCCGCAAGGCTGCCTCCGTCCTCTCCGAAATCGAGGAGCGGCTCGCCGAGCAGACCGAGGATGTCGCCCGCCTCGCCGCCCGCCACCAGTCGGCCCAGCGGATGCAATCCGACGCCCGCAGCGGGGCCGATCGCAACGAGGCCGAGGCCGCCAAGGCCCGCACCCAGGCCGAAGAGGCGCGCGGCCGCAAGGCCGGGGCCGAAGAGGCGATGCGCGTTGCGAAGGCCGCCAGCGAAGCGGCCACCCTTCGTGCCGAAGAGGCTGAGAAGGCACTGGAATCCGCCGACGAAGCCCGCGCCGAATGTGCTGGGCGCGAGGCCGAAGCCCGCGCCGCGGCCTCCGCCGCAGAGGGCGAAACCAAGACCCTCTCCGCCGAGATGCACGCCCTTGCCCGGCTGGTCGACCGCGAGGGCACCGAGGGCGCGCAGGTGCTCGACATGCTCTCGGTCGACAAGGGCTACGAGAAGGCCCTCGGCGCCGCCCTGGCCGACGATCTCCGCGCCCCCGCCGTCGAGGCCGACGCGCCCTCCGGCTGGGCCGCCCTGCCCGATTATCCCGCGCCGCAGGGCCTGCCCGGCGGGCTGCACCCGCTGGCCGACTACATGCATGTCCCCGATGTGCTGAAGCGCCGGATGGCCGAGGTCGGGCTTGTTTCCGGCCCCGAAGAGGGCGCCGCGCGGCAGGCCGAGCTGAAGCCGGGCCAGCGCCTCGTCTCCCGCGAGGGCGACCTCTGGCGCTGGGACGGGTTCCGCGCCGCCGCCGAAGATGCCCCCTCCGCCGCCGCCCTCCGGCTCGAGCAGCTCAACCGGCTCGAAGAGCTGAAGCTCGATCTCAATGAGGCCGAGGCCCGCGCCGCCGGGGCCCGGCAGGCCCACACCACGCTGTCCGAAGAGCTGGCCCGCGTGACCGAGGCCGACCGCACCGCGCGCCAGGCCCGCCGCGAGGCCGATACCGCCGTCGCCGATGCCTCCCGTGCCCTGTCCCGCGCCGAGAGCGATGCCTCCATGGCCGCCACCCGCGCCGAGGCCGCCGACATGGCCGTGAAGCGCCACGAGGACGAGGCAAAGGCCGCCCGCGAGCGCCTTGCGGAGGCCGAGGCCGCGTTGGCCCAGCTCGGCGATCTCGAAGAGGCCCGCGGCAATGTCGAGGCGGCCAAGAGCCTCGTCGAGAACGCCCGGCAAGATATGCTCTCCCGCCGAGCGGTGCAGGACGAGATCCGCCGCATGGGCGAGGCCCGGGTGCGCCGCCTGCAGGAGATCGCCCGCGAGGTGTCCAACTGGAGGGAGCGGCTGACCAACGCCGAGGCTCGCTCCAACGAGCTCAACGAACGCAAGACCACCACCGAGGCCGAACTGGCCACCGCCGAGGCCGCGCCCGACGACATCGAAGCCCGTG
Source organism: Oceanicola sp. 502str15 (assembly GCF_024105635.1). Classification (NCBI taxonomy): domain Bacteria; kingdom Pseudomonadati; phylum Pseudomonadota; class Alphaproteobacteria; order Rhodobacterales; family Roseobacteraceae; genus Oceanicola; species Oceanicola sp. 502str15. The sequence continues at coordinate 3,831,671 of NZ_WYDQ01000001.1, read as the reverse complement.
AAACCAAGCTTCTGGACGCGCTCGAGAAGGCCGAGGAGCGCCGCAAGGGCGCCGCCGACAAGCTGGCCGCGGGCGAAACCGCATGGCGCGAGGCCCAGGCCGAGGAGCGCGAGGCCACCAAGATCGCCGGCGAACTCCGCGAAGGCCGCGCCGCCGCGCAGGCCCGGATGGAAGCCGCGCAGGAAGCCCGCAAGCTGGCCGAGGAGCGCATCCACGAAGAGCTCGAATGCGCCCCCGCCGACCTCCTGCAAACCCTCGAGGCCGACCCGGACAAGATCCCCGATGTCGAGCGGCTGGAAAACGACCTCTCCCGCCTGCGCCGCCAGCGCGATTCACTCGGGGCGGTAAACCTGCGCGCCGAGGAAGACGCCAAGGAGGTGCAGACCGAGCATGACGAGCTGGTCAAGGAAAAGGCCGACCTCGAGGAAGCCATCCGCGCCCTGCGCAACGGCATCGCCGGGCTCAACAAGGAAGGCCGAGAACGCCTTCTGACCGCCTTCGAACAGGTCAACTCCAACTTCACCCTGCTGTTCAAGCACCTCTTCGGTGGCGGCGAGGCCTCGCTCGAACTCGTCGAATCCGACGACCCGCTCGAGGCGGGGCTCGAGATCATGTGCATGCCTCCGGGCAAGAAGCTCTCGACCCTCTCCCTGCTCTCGGGCGGCGAGCAGACCCTCACCGCGCTGGCGCTGATCTTCGCCGTCTTCCTCGCCAACCCCGCGCCGATCTGCGTGCTCGACGAGGTCGACGCCCCGCTCGACGATGCCAACGTCACCCGGTTCTGCGACCTGCTCGACGAGATGACACGCCGCACAGACACCCGCTTTCTGATTATCACCCACCACGCGGTGACGATGAGCCGGATGGACCGGCTCTTTGGCGTTACCATGCAGGAACAAGGGGTTAGTCAGCTGGTGTCGGTCGACCTCAAGAAGGCCGAGGCGCTGGTCGCCTGATCGCGGCCTGCCGCCGCCTCACACCATCTCTTCGGCCAGCTCACCGATCTTGCGCGAGACGGATTCCAGCATCACCGAATAGGCGCGCACCCGCTCCCGGATCTCCGGCTCGCTTTCGGGCACGCAATCCAGCGTCGAATACAGGTCTTCGCTGCGGCGATGGAACTGAAGGCTCAGGTCCTTCACCATCGACTCGTAAGACTTTTCTGCAAGTTGGAAGTAGTCCTGCCGATCCCCGGGCTTGGCCAGGCGCCGAACCATCCGGCGGTCGATCAGGATGCGGGTTGCGGTGCTGATGCTGCCGCGGCTCACCTGAAGCCCGATGGCAAGATCGCAGAACGAAATCGGCTCGCCATGCCACACCAGCATCCCCATGACCCGCCCCGCCGTGCGCGGGAGGCCATCGGCTTGCACCAGTAGTCCCATCTTCTCGATGAACTCGTCTCGGGTCTCGTCGATGGGTTGTGTCATGGGGTCATCCGCCTCTTCAGGAGTTTCGTTTCACACGCGTCTCTGTCACCGCTCATCAGTCTGTTCTGTGGTGTTTAGCTAATACTAAACGCACTTAAAGTCCAGTGGTTCCGGGTTCATGTGCGCATTCTCAGCCCCCGAAGCCCGGCCAAACAAAAAACTTTTCAAACAAAAACAGCACCTTGCACTGTTCATATCAATTAGTTTGTTCTGTTTGTTTGATTCATACTAAACAGACCATACATCGGGGTCATCACGATGCAAGACATCGCGCCAACAGCCCGAACGGGCCCCTTTGAAAAGTGAGACAGACCTATGAAAACCACCATCCTTGCCGCCGCCGTCCTCGCCGTCGCAGCTCCTGCTTTCGCCGCCAGCGACAACCTCGCCAACTCGATCGGCGTTCAGCCCGGTGTCTACACCCAGGAACAGCTGGTGACGCTGAAAGCCCACGAGAGCGACTCCGCCGGTGAATCGCACGTCTACTTCGGTAACGACGACAGCACCAACGGCGTGGTCAACGACGTGGCGGCCGCAAAATTCCGCGAGCTCAACGCCGAGCAGAACAACGGCGTGGCCCAGGCCTCCGAGGCCGTGACCACCCGCGGCGTGATCAACCCGGTTGCCGCTGCCAAGTTCCAGGAACTGCGCGCCGAGTGAACCGCGCCAAAAGCGCCAAACAAAAGGGGGCCGTCATGGCCCCCTTTCTATATCTAACCGGGGCCCAGAATCGCCCGCAGCCGTTTGAAGGCCGCTGAAGGCCCGTCGCTCCGGTCTGCCAGAAACCCGTCCAGCGCGCCGTAGCACCGGATGGCCGCGTCGATCTCCGGGTCCGATCCGGGCGAATACAGCCCCGACTGAATCATCAGCTCCGCCCGGTCATAGGCCCCCAGCCGGCGCCGAGCCTTGCCGATCAGCGCGTTCTCCTCCGCGCTGGCCGCCTCCGGAAGCGAGCGCGAGGCCGAGCGCAGCAGGTCCACCGCCGGAAACCGTCCGCGCTCCGCGATTTCGCGCGCCAGCACCACGTGGCCGTCGAGCACGCCCCGCAGGATGTCGGCCACCGGCTCCTCCATGTCCGACCCTGCCATCAGCACCGAGAAGATCGCCGTGATGTCGCCCGCCCCGTCCAGCCCCGGCCCGGCCCGTTCGGCCAGCGCCATGATCATGTGGGCGGTCGAGGGCGGATAGCCGCGCAGGCTGGCCGGCTCGCCCGCCGCCAGAGCCACCTCCCGGTGCGCCTCGGCAAAGCGCGTGACAGAATCGGCAAGGAAAAGAACGTGTTCGCCCGCGTCGCGCATGTGTTCGGCCACCGTCATCGCGGTCCACAGGCACCGGCGCCGCGCAATGGCCGACTGGTCTGAGGTGGCCGCCACGATGACCGACCGCGCCATGCCCTCCGGCCCCAGCACATCCTCGATGAAGTGGCGCAATTCCCGCCCCCGCTCCCCGACCAGCGCAATCACCGCCCGGTCCGCCTGAAGGCCCCGCCCCAAGGCGCCCAGCAGCGAGGATTTGCCAACCCCCGAGCCCGCAAACAGCCCAAGCCGCTGCCCCCGCACGATCGGCAGCAGCGTGTCGAACACCGCCAGCCCGGTGCCAAGCCGCGTTCCGAGCCGCTTGCGTTGCGTGGCAGGCGGTGCGTGCGGACGCAGCGGGCGCAGATCGGGGCCGCGCGGCAGGGGCCGTCCATCGAGCGGGTTGCCATAGGGGTCGATGATCCGGCCCTGCCAGCCAAGGTCCGGATAAAGCCCGTCGCCCCCCTGCAGCATCACCTGGTCGCCCAGCCGGATACCATCAACCGAGCCGTCCGGCAGCGCCATCGCGTAGCTGCGATCAATATGAACGATCTCCCCGCGCAGCCGCCCCTCCCGCGTGCCAAGCCAGACCTGGTCGCCCAGCGCGGCGATCTCCGAGAGGCCGGTCAGCTCCACCGCGCCGCGCCCGACCGAGCTGATCCTGCCCACGGCCATCGTGGGTTTGAGCGCCGCGATCTCGGCGGTGAGCTGGGCAAGTGTGGCTTCTGCCATGTGAGTCTCCTCTTTCGGTGCGCCGGACCGGACACCTGAAACTCTTTCTAAAGGAATCAGAGTTAAGCCGAGGTTGAAGCCCGTGGGAGAAACCCCGATGTTCGATCAGCTCGAGATCCTTTCAATGGCGCGTGGTCTGGCCACGCACTCCGCCACCCGACAGAACGTGGTGGCCCAGAACCTCGCCCAGGCCGATACGGCCGGATACAAGGCGCGTGACATCGCGGCCTTCGGCGACACCTACCGCGCCTCCGGCCGCATGGCCCTGCGCAGCACCCGCGCCGGTCATCTCGCCGGCAGTGCCCCCCCGCCCGAGCTGCGCCCCTTTGTCGAGCGCGGCGTCGATAGCGACCCGAACGGCAACAGCGTGTCGATCGAAACCCAGATGGTGAAGTCGGCCGAGGTCCAGATCAGGCATGAGCTGGCCCTGTCGGTCTACAACACCACGCTGGGCATCCTTCGCGCCACGCTCGGGCGCAGGTAGGGGGGCGGCATGAGCGACCTGTTCGAGAGCTTCTCCGTTTCCGCGAGCGCCATGCGGGCTCAGAGTTCGCGCCTGCGTCACGTGTCCGAGAACATCGCCAACGTCGATACGCCCGGCTACCACCGCAAGCTCACCCCGTTCCGCGAGATCTTGCAGGGCGGGCGGCGTTCCGGCGCGGTCGAGGCCGCGCCCGTGCAGCTCGACGACACCGATCTGCCCGAGGTCTTCGACCCCTCCCACCCGATGGCCGGAGAGGATGGCATTTACCTCGGTTCGAATGTCGATCTCGTGGTCGAGATCGCCGACGCGCGAGAGGCCCAGCGCAGCTACGAGGCAAACCTCAAGATGTTCGATCAGGCCCGGCAGATGACCCGTAGCCTTTTGGAAATACTGCGAAAATAGCAGATTAAAGGAGATCCAGAATGGATATCAAGATGTCCAGTGTGTCCCGGCTCTATGAAGGAGCCAGACCAGCCACCGCCCCGAAGACGGGCACCGAACCGGGCGGCGAAGGCTTCGCCCGCGTGGCTCAGGACTTCGCTGCCATGCTCTCGAACGCGGAGCATGTGGCAAAGGAGGCGATGGTCGGCAAAGCCGATCCACACGCCCTTGTTCAGGCATTGGCCGAAACCCAGCTTGCCGTCGAAACGGCGGTGACGGTGCGCGACAAAGTCGTGGAAGCCTACCAGGAAATCCTGCGGATGCCTGTGTGACCAATGGAGGCGGCGGGCTTTTACGACACGCTCCGGGAGGGGCTCTGGGTTGGCGTTGTCATCGCCCTGCCCATCCTCACCGTGGCGCTCGTCGCGGGCGTGACCATCGGCCTTTTCCAGGCGCTGACCTCGGTGCAGGAAATGACCCTCACCTTCGTGCCCAAGCTCGCCGCCATCCTCGCCGTTTTCTGGCTGACCATGGGGTTCATGACCGAGAGCCTCGTCAGTTTCTTCCAATCCACCCTCGTTCCGCTGATCGCCGGAGGTTGATCCCATGAGCAGCACCTATGTCACCCTCTCCCGCCAGTCGGGCCTGATGAACGAGATGCGCGCGGTGGCCAACAACCTCGCCAACCTCTCCACCACCGGCTTCCGCCGCGAGGGGGTGATCTTTTCCGAGTGGGTCCGCGCCGCAGACGGGCCCTCCGGCTCGGTCTCCATGGCGACGGCCCGGGTGCGCAACACCGACCTCGCGCAGGGCACCCTCAGCCAGACCGGGGGCACCTTCGACTTTGCCATCGAGGGCGAGGGGTTCTTTCAGATCGAAACGCCACAGGGGCTGCGCCTGACCCGCGCGGGCAGCTACACGCCCGGGCCCGCGGGCGAGGTGATGAACGGCGATGGGCACTTTCTGCTCGATGCCGGCGGCGCGCCCGTCTTCGCGCCCCCCGGCGCGCGCTCCATCAGCCTCGCCGCCGACGGCACGCTCAGCGCCGACGGCGTTCCGCTGACCCAGATCGGCATGGTCGAGCCCGAGGATTACACCGCCATGACCCGCGAAGGCGGCACGCTCTTCGATCCGGGCGGCGCCGTGGTGCCCGCCGAAAACGCCCGCGTGCTCCAGGGCTTCATCGAAGAGAGCAACGTCGACCCGATCCTCGAGATCGCCCGCATGATCGAGGTCCAGCGCACCTATGAGCTGGGCCAGAAATTCCTGGAGAAGGAGTCCGAGCGCAAGGACTCCGTCATCCAGACCCTCACCCGTTAAGGAGGCAACCCGATGCAGGCCCTGAAAATCGCCGCCACCGGCATGAGCGCGCAGCAGATGCGTGTCGATGTCATTTCCAACAACCTCGCCAACATGAGCACCACCGGCTACAACGCCCGTCGCGCCGACTTTGCCGACCTGCACTATCGCCAGCTCGCCCGGCCCGGCACGATCAACGCCAATGACGGCACCGTGCTGCCCACCGGCGTGCAAATCGGCCTCGGCGTGCGGCCCTCCTCGGTGTCGATGAACATCCAGCAGGGCTCGCTCGGCTCCACCGGCGGCGACCTCGACATTGCCATTGAGGGCCTCGGCTACTTCGAGGTCACCCTCCCCTCGGGCCTCGCCGCCTATACCCGCGACGGGGCGCTCAAGCGCACCGCCGACGGGCTGATCGTCACCTCCGACGGCTACCCCGTCGCACCCGACATCACCCTGCCCGACGACGCCCGCAGCATCTCGATCAACACCGATGGCGAGGTCTATGCCCACTTCGATGGCACCGTCGGCTCCCAGCTTGTCGGGCAGTTCACCCTTGCGGATTTCTCCAACGCCAAGGGGCTCGAAGCCATGGGCTCCAACCTCTTCCTCGAAACCGAAGCCTCCGGTCCGCCCATCATCGCCTCGCCCGGCGAGCAGGGGCTCGGCATCGTCCGGCAGGGCTACCTCGAGGAAAGTTCGGTCGACGCGGTGAAGGAAATCACCGATCTCATTACCGCCCAGCGCGGCTACGAGTTGAACGCCAAGGTCATCACCGCCTCCGACCAGATGCTTGGCGCGACCACGCAGATCCGCTGATGATCCTGCGCAGCCTTCTCCTTCTGGCTCTGCTGGCCAGCCCGCTCCGCGCCGAGATGCTGGTGGCCGCCCGCACGCTTCCGGCCGGCACCGTGCTGGAGCCCGGCGATGTGCTGCTGCGCGAAGGCACCGCGATCGGGGCGCTGGACGAGGCCGAGCTGGCCTTCGGCCTCGAGGCCCGCGTCACCCTCTATCCGGGGCGCCCGATCCGGGCCGCGGACCTCGGTGCGCCGGCCCTCGTCGAGCGCAACCAGACCGTGACGCTGATCTACCACCAGAACGGCCTGCTGATCGCCACCGAGGCCCGCGCGCTCGGGCGCGCCGGGGCGGGCGATCTGCTCAAGGTCATGAACCTCGCATCCCGCAGCACCGTGACCGGACAGGTCGACGCGGCCGGGCGCGTCATCGTGGGCCCCAGCGCCCGAATGCTGAACGACCTGGAGGATTTCTGATGCCCCGCACCGCCCTGCTTCTGCTCACCGCCCTGCTCGCCCTCGCGGGCTGCTCGCGCCTGCAAGATGTTGGAAAGGCCCCCGATTTCGAGCCGACCGAAGAGACCTACGAGTATCGCGCCATGGCCAGCGTCCCCCTGCCCGACGTGCTGGACGACAAGCGCGGGGCCGAGCAGGCCTCGCTCTGGAGCCGCAACCGCAAGTCCCTGTTGGGCGACCGTCGGGCGGTGCGGCGCGGCGACATTCTGACCGTGGTGATCGAGATCGACGACAGCGCCAGCATCTCCAACGCCACCGGCCGCTCGCGCAACGGCGCCGAAAGCATGGGCGTCCCCTCGCTTTTCGGCATCCCCGAGCGGGTCGACCAGCGCCTGCCGGAAGGGGCGACCATGGCCGATGCGGTCTCTACCAACTCTTCCTCCACCTACTCCGGCAACGGGTCGGTCAGCCGGAACGAGCAGCTCGAGCTGCGCATCGCCGCGACCATCGTGGAGGAGATGTCCAATGGCATCCTGAGGATCCAGGGCAGCCAGGAAGTGCGGGTGAACTTCGAGCTGCGCGAGCTGCTCGTCACCGGCTATGTCCGCCCCGAGGACATCACCCGCCAGAACGAAATCACCTACGACAAGATCGCCGGCGCCCGCATCAGCTATGGCGGCCGCGGCCAGATCACCGATGTCCAGCAGCCGCGCTATGGCCAGCAGATCACCGACATCGTTCTTCCCTTCTGACCGGAGCCCGCCCTCATGAAGTCCATACTCCTCATCCTCATCCTCGCGCTCGTCGGAGTGGGCGCGGGCACGGGCGCCGGCATGATGCTCCGCCCGCCGCCCGAGGAGGCCATGATGAACCCCTGCGGCGAGGACGGCGAGATGGTCGAGAGCCACCCGGAAGAAGAGCCGATGGCAGCGGATACCACCGGCGAAGAGTCCGACCCGACCCGGGAATACGTGAAGATCAGCAACCAGTTCATCATTCCGATCGTCGAGGAGGGACGGGTGGCGTCGATGGTGGTGCTCAGCCTCAGCCTCGAGGTCGACGCCGGACAGGCAGAGCTGGTCTTTGCCCGAGAACCCAAGCTGCGCGACAGCTTTCTGCAGGTGCTCTTCGACCATGCCAACTCGGGTGGGTTCTCCGGCAACTTCACCACCGGCAGCAAGATGGGCCGGCTTTCGCAGGCGCTCAGGGAGGTCGGCCGCAAGGTGCTCGGTCCGACGCTGACCGATGTGCTGATCATCGACATCGTCAGGCAAGACAACTGATCCCACGCCGGGCTTCTCCGCCAGCAGGCGCGGCGCAGCCTCAGCGCTTCCGGCCGACCTCGCGGGTTTCGCTCAGGGTCAGCCCGGCCGACAGGGCCTCAGGGTCCACTACAAGTTCGAGCACGGCCAGCCGTCCGCTGGCTTGGGCCCGCACGAAGGCGCCGGCAAAATCCTCGGTCCGCTCGACCCGCTCGCCAAAGCCGCCATAGGCCTGCGCCAGCGCAACGAAATCCGGGTTGGCCAGATCGGTGCCCGAGACCCTCCCCGGGAATGTCTTTTCCTGGTGCATCCGGATGGTGCCATACCGCCCGTTGTTCACAACCAGCACGATCGGGGCCGCGCCATGCTGCACCGCCGTCGACATCTCGTTGCAGGTCATCTGGAAGCAGCCGTCCCCGGCCAGCGCCACCACCACCCGCCCGGGGTGGCGCAGCTTGGCGGCAATGGCCGCGGGCAGCCCGTAGCCCATCGACCCGCTGGTCGGGGCAAGCTGAGTGCCGTAGCGCTTGAACTGGTAGTAGCGATGCAGCCAGGCAGCATAGTTGCCGGCGCCATTCGTCAAAATCGCATCCTCGGGCAGGTTGTCCGACAGCCAGCCGATCACCTGCTCCAGCTTCAGCGCGCCCGGGGTTTCCTTTGGCCGCAGCCATTTTTCGTAGGCAGAGCGGTAGTCAGCCGTCCACTGCCGCTTGTCGCTGCGCGGCCGCACCGATCGGGCCAGCTTGGCCAGCACCGCCGGAGCCTCGGCGACAAAGGGCAGCTGCACCGGGTAGACCTTGCCGATCTCGTCCGGGTCGGGGTGCACCTGAATGATCCGCTTGTTGGGGCGCGCCACGTCGAGCAGCTTGTAGGCGCCGGTGGTGATATCACCCAGCCGGGTGCCCAGCGCCACGATCAGGTCGGCCTGGCGCACCGCATCTGCCAGCCCCGGGCTCATCCCCACGCCAAGATCGCCAATGTAATTGGGGTGCCGGTTGTCCATGTAGTCCTGCCGCCGGAACGGCACCGCCACCGGCAGGTCAAGCGCCTCGGCAAAGCGGGCGAGGTTCGCGGAGGCCTCCGCGCTCCACCCCGAACCGCCGGCGATCACCAGCGGCCGGTGCGAGCGTTCGATCTGATGAATCACCAGCTCGGAAAAGTTCGAGCCCTCCGGCGAGGTGAAAAACGCGTCATCCGGCCGGTCGGGCACATCGACCTTGTCGTGCAGCATGTCCTCGGGCAGCGACAACACCACCGGCCCCGGCCGCCCCGCATTGGACAGGCGAAAGGCGCGGTCGATGTATTCCGGCAGGCGGGCGGCGTCATCCACCTCTGCCGTCCACTTCGCCACCGGCGCCAGAAACGCCCGCAGATCCACTTCCTGAAACGCATCCCGGTCGCGCTGCTCGCGCGGCACCTGCCCGACGAAAACCACCATCGGCGTGCTGTCATGGCGCGCCACATGCAAGCCCGCCGAGGCGTTCGACGCGCCCGGCCCGCGGGTCACGAAAAGCACGCCCGGCTCGCCGGTCATCTTGCCCTCGGCTTCCGCCATCATCGCCGCGCCGCCTTCCTGGCGGCAGACGATGTTGGCGATCCCCGAATCCACCAGCCCGTCGAGGACCGGCAGAAAGCTTTCGCCGGGCACCGAGAACACCCGTTCAATTCCGCGAATGGCGAGCTGGTCGACAAGCACCTGCCCGCCGTGACGAAGTTCTGCAACGCGGGGCGATGCGGCGGGTTTTGGCGTCTTGAGCGGCACGACTGTCTTCATTTCTGGCCCCGGAGATTCGTCACAGCCTGAGCCATTCGCGCCTTCCCGGCAAGTCTCGCAAACCACAATTCATCAGGCTGTCTGCAGGTCGCGGCCGATCCGGCGTCAGTGGCGGACCAGAGCCGCGTCGCCCGTGGCATCCGCGCCGAAACCCCCGCCGTGATATTCGACCATGGCGGCAAGGTCGTCGACCGGGGTGCCGATGCGCAGGAAGGCGCAGGCATTGGATGCAAACGAAAAGATCGAGCCATCCGAGAAGAAGGTTGTGTCGGTCACGAAGATCACCCGCGCCTCCGGTTGCCGGTAAGAGGCAAAATCGGCCACCGCCAGCGCGGAGCCTTCCAGAAGCACGAGGTTGAGCACGATCACCTGCACCGACCCGTGGCGCAGCGCGTCCACGGCATCCGATTGGCTGGCCACAAGCGTCACCGAGCAGCCCTGCCGCTCAAGGTGACGAGCCCAGATACTTCCGAGCTCCTCGTCGCTTTCCACGATGAGAACTTTCACACCAGCCTCTTTGTTCGGAACGACCCGAACCCAACGCCCCCAAGGCCCATCATGGGCCGGAAAGCCTAAGAGGACGTTAACACATTTGAAACCTTGGTTAACGCGAATTGTGAACACGGCACCGCGACCCCGCATCAACGCGCGGAATCAACCGGTTATCACCGGCCCCCGCATCCGCCCGACCCCGCATTTAACGTTTTCGTGCCCCCCGTTGCGCCCGCCAAGCCCTTCGCTACTCTCGCGCCACTGCTCTTATCGGAGATAGACATGCGCCTCGCCCTCCCTTTCGCCGCCGCTGCCGCCGCCCTTCTGGCCGCGTCGCCTCTCGTCGCACAAGAGGCCCCCTGCGGCGGCGATTTCGCCAGCTTCAAGGACGGCCTCGCCGCCGAAGCGCCCTCTCACGGGGTCAGCGCAGACACCGCCAGCCGCTTTCTCGCGGGCGTCCGCCAAGACCCGGCAGTGCTCAAAGCAGACCGCGCCCAGGGCGTCTTCCAGATGCCCTTCGTCGACTTCTCCCGCCGCCTCATCAGCCAGGGCCGGATCGACCGGGGCCGCAGCAATGCGCAGAAATACGACAGCGTCTTCAACGACATAGAGGCAAAATACGGTGTCTCCCGCGGCGTCCTCCTCGCCTTCTGGGCGTTCGAAACCGATTACGGCGCGGTCCAGGGCGACTTCAACACCGTGAACGCCCTCGCCACCCTCGCCCACGATTGCCGCCGCCCCGAGCTGTTCCGGCCGCAGATCTTCGCCGCCATGAAGCTCTATGAGTCGGGCGACATCGACCCGGCCCGCACCACCGGCGCCTGGGCCGGTGAAATCGGCATGGTCCAGATGCTCCCCGAGGACATCCTCGAAAACGGCGTCGATGGCGATGGCGACGGCCACGTGTCTCTCAAGACCTCCGCTCCCGATGCGCTGATGTCCGGCGGCAAGATGCTGCAATCGCTCGGCTGGCGCGCCGGCGAGCCGTGGTTGCAGGAGGTGACCCTCCCGGACACCCTCGACTGGTCGCAGACCGGGCTCGAAACCGAGAAGCCCGCCGCCGATTGGGCCGCCCTCGGCGTCGCCCCGCGCGAGGGCACGCTGGCCGATCTGCCCGCCTCGCTGCTGCTGCCGCAGGGCCGCAAAGGCCCCGCTTTCCTCGCCTACCCCAACTACCGCGTCTACTTCGAGTGGAACCAGAGCTTCGTTTACGTCACCACCGCCGCCTATTTCGCCACCCGGCTCGAAGGCGCGCCCGTGTTCAACGCCGGCAACCCGGATCCGGGCCTCCCCGATGCGCAGATGAAGGCCCTGCAACAAAAGCTCGTGAACCGCGGCTTCGATGTCGGCGAGATCGACGGCATCCTCGGCGCAAAGACTCGCGCCGCCATTCGCGCCGAGCAGGCCCGCCTTGGCCTTCCGGCCGATGGCTGGCCCACCGTCGAGCTGCTGAACGCTTTATGAGAATGCAACTGCGTCTCAATTACATCTAATTGATTTCATTGACTTTTCCCGCGCGCACCCCTACCTGACCCGCACAGGAACAGGATGCGCCATGACCCCGCTCGCCATAGCAACCCTCTCGCTCGCGCTCTCCATCGACGCCTTCGTGGCGGCGCTCGGGCGCGGTGCGCAAACCGCGCGCCCCGGCTTCACCGCAGCGCTCTCCACCGGCGCCGTCTTCGGCGCAATCGAGGCGCTGACCCCGCTGCTCGGCTGGGCCGCCGGGCTGGCGGCGGCGCAGTTCGTCGAGGCCATCGACCATTGGATCGCCTTCACCCTCCTCGCCCTCGTCGGCGCCCGCATGGTGCTGCACGCGCTGGCAAAAACCCGCCCCGAGCCCTCCGCCGGCGGCCTCGTCGTCACCGCCATCGGCTCCTCCATCGACGCTTTCGCCGTCGGCATCTCGCTGGCGCTGCTCGGCGCGCCCATCCTCATCGTGGCGCTCTCCATCGGCGCGGCCACGCTCGTCATGGCCACGCTGGGCACCCTCGCCGGGGCCTCGCTGGGCCGCCGTTTCGGCCGCTGGGCCGAGGTCGCGGGCGGGCTGGCGCTCATCGCGCTCGGCACCGGCATCCTCATCGAGCACATCCTGCTGGCCTGACCCGCCTTGCCGCGCCGCCCCCGCGCCCTTACAACCCGCACTGCACAACGTAACCCGCGCGACAGAGCGCGGGGCACCAAGGAGTCCGCGCGATGACCGAACAGCTCAACAGCTTCATGACCGGCCCCGATGAAAAGGGCCGCTTTGGCGATTTCGGCGGGCGCTTCGTGTCCGAAACCCTGATGCCGCTGATCCTCGAACTCGAAGAGCGCTACGAGCACGCCAAGACCGACCCCGAGTTCTGGGCCGAGATGAACTTCCTGTGGAAGCACTACGTCGGCCGCCCCAGCCCGCTCTACCACGCCGAGCGCCTCTCTGAGCGGCTCGGCGGCGCGAAGATCTACTTCAAGCGCGACGAGCTGAACCACACCGGCGCGCATAAAATCAACAACGTGCTCGGCCAGATCATCCTCGCCCGCCGCATGGGCAAGAGCCGCATCATCGCCGAAACCGGCGCCGGCCAGCACGGCGTGGCCACCGCAACGGTCTGCGCGAAGTTCGGCCTGCAATGCGTGGTCTACATGGGCGCCCATGACGTCGAGCGGCAGGCCCCCAACGTCTTCCGCATGCGCCTTCTCGGTGCCGAGGTCATCCCCGTCACCTCCGGGCGCGGCACCCTGAAGGACGCGATGAACGACGCCCTGCGCGACTGGGTGACAAACGTGCGCGACACCTTCTACTGCATCGGCACCGTCGCCGGCCCGCACCCCTATCCTGCCATGGTCCGCGACTTTCAGGCCATCATCGGCAAGGAAACCCGCGAGCAGATGCAGGAGGCCGAAGGCCGCCTGCCCGACAGCCTCGTCGCCGCCATCGGCGGTGGCTCCAACGCCATGGGCCTGTTCTTCCCCTTCCTCGACGACAAGGAGGTCGAGATCATCGGCGTCGAAGCCGGCGGCAAGGGCGTGAACGACAAGATGGAGCACTGCGCCTCCCTCTCCGGCGGCCGCCCCGGCGTGCTGCACGGCAACCGGACCTACCTGTTGCAGGATGAAGACGGGCAAATCCTCGAAGGCTCCTCCATCTCGGCGGGCCTCGACTACCCCGGCATCGGCCCCGAGCACTCCTGGCTGCACGAGACGGGCCGCGCCAAATACGTGTCGATCACCGACGCCGAGGCGCTCGAAGCCTTCCAGCTCTGCTGCGAGACCGAGGGCATCATCCCCGCGCTCGAGCCCTGCCACGCCCTCGGCCACGTCATCAAATACGCGCCCACCCTGCCCTCCGATCACCTGCTGGTCATGAACATGTGCGGACGCGGCGACAAGGACATCTTCACCGTCGCCAAGGCGCTCGGCGTCGACATGAGCGCGATGGGCTGATCCGCCCGAGGGCGGGACAAGTCCCGCCCTACACCTGTTGCACCCGTACAACTACACGCTCTGTGACAGCATATTTCACGAGGCAGAATCACCCGCCCCGGCTAAACGGCCCCTCCCGCTCGTAGCGGTCGGAGTTCAGCGGCTCGGGGTGTGATCCCCCGTCCGGTGCGGCAAGGCCCTGCCCTGTCCGTATGCCGAACCCGGCGCAGCCCTGCGGGATGCGCGTGTAGCTCAGTTGGAAGAGCGCCGGGGTCCGCCCCGGAGGACGGGGGTTCAGCTCCTCTCACGTGCGCCATGGATGTAGCTCATTCGGTTAGAGCACCAGACTTCTAATCTGGGTGTAGCGGGTTCGATTCCCGCCATCACACCGGCCCTCAAAAGGCCACCAGTTTCAGGTACTGGCTGCCGCGCGAGCGGCACATCTGATCACGGAGTTCCGGGGCCGCCCTGTCGGGTGGGTCCGCGCCAATCCTGCGCCTTCGGGCAAGGGGGCGGCAAGGCTCCGCCCGACCCTGGCCACGAGCCGGCGGCGGGTGACGGCACGGGCCGGTGCGGGCCGGGCGACGGGAACGATCCCCAAGCCCCACCCGCATCACGCCACGCCCTCTCCCCGCACCGCCCGCCCGCGTGCCATGGCCGGAGCGGCCTCGGGCTCCACCCCATCCGCCCCTCTCGAGGGGGCACCACACCTGCCGTCCAATCCGGGCGCAACTAACAGAACCCACAAGGAGATCGCGCGTGCGATAGCAGAGCGAAGAAGGAACGAGACAATGACCATGATAGATTACCTGACCGGGACCATCCCCGTCACCGTCACCGAAACCGAGCGTGTGCTCGTGCTGCGGCACGGGCGGTTCGCCTCCATGCTGACCGCCGGGCACTACCGCCTGCGGCGCAAGGGCACCACGCTGCATCGGTATGACATCGAGGCAAACCCTGCCTTCGTCTCGTCCTGGTGCGACGCCCTCAAGCGGGCACGCCCCGAGCTGCACAAGGCCCACCTCACCGAGGTCCGGGCCGAGGAGGCCGAGGTGGTGCTGATCTCGCGCGATGGCTGGCCCTGGCGCCTGCTCCACCCCGGCCACCGGATCACCGTCTGGACGGACGCGGGCCCTTGGGAGGTCGAGCGCTTCGCGGTCGACGGCCCCCTCGTGCCCAAGGCGCTGGGAGACCGGCTGGAGGCGGCCACGATCACCAAGGCCTTCACCCCCGTGACCGTGCCCGAGGCCCACACCGGCCTGCTCTTCACCGAGGGCGCGCTCGCGGGCGACCTTCCCCCCGGTCTGCACCGGCTCTGGACGGTCGGCGCCAGGTCGAGTGTCACCACCGTCGATCTCCGCTGGCGGGCCCATGAGGTCACCGGTCACGAGATCCTCACCCGCGATCGGGTGACGCTGCGGGTCAACCTCTCGGCCACCTACCGGGTGGTCGACGCCCGCCGCGCGGTGAGCGTGAGCAAGGACTACGCCGAGGCGCTCCACCGGGCGCTGGCGCTCGCCTTCCGCAAGACCCTCGGGGCGCTCAGCCTCGATGAGCTTCTGGCCGACAAGGTTGCGGTCGACGAGACGGCAGCGGGCGAGGTGCGCACCGCCATGGCCGAGCTCGGGCTCGAGGTGGCGGAGATCGCCCTGAAGGACGTGATCCTTCCCGGCGAGATGCGCGAAATCCTCAACCGCGTCGTGGCGGCGGAGAAGGAGGCCGAGGCCAACGTCATCCGTCGGCGCGAAGAGACCAACGCGGTCCGGGCGCTGCACAACACGGCCAAGGTCATGGCGGACAACCCCGTCATGCTGCGGCTGAAGGAGCTGGAGGCGCTCGAAACCGTGGCCTCCAAGGTCGAGCGGCTCACCGTCCACAACGGCACGGCCGGCCTGCTCTCCGACCTCGTGAAGCTGCGTGACTAGAAAACGGGCCGTCCGGCACCCCCGCCGGGCGGCCCAATCTCCTAGAACTTACCTAAAATTTTCGCCCCACCCCGCCCCATTTTCTTGCCACAAATATCTCCGGGGGTGTGGGGGCAGCGCCCCCACTCCGCCACCAACCCCGGGCGCACCGCCGCAAGGCTCACACCTCCAGCGCCGCCTCCCGGGCCACGGCCTCAAGGTCCATCCCCGGCTCGCCCACCGCGACCCAGGCCGCGCCCGGCGCAAGCCAGCGCACCATCTCGACCCCGTCAAAGCTGCGCGGCGTGAACTCCTCGCTGCCCTCGCCCTCACGCGCCAGCACGCAAAGCGCCATCACCTGCCCGCCCGCATCGGTATAAAGCAGCTGCGCCACCGGCTTGCCGCCCGCCACCAGCAGGCGTGCCCCCTGAAACGCAAAGCCCGAAGCGCTGAGTTCCGGCACCTTGAACGCCACGCCGGTTTCCTTGCCGAGCCAGGCCTCGATATGCGCCTGCTCGCTCGCGGGCACCTCCACCAGATGCGCCACCTGCCGGGCATAGACCCGGTGATAATCCGCAATCTCGTCCATCCAGCCCCGCGTCGCATGGCCGTCGGCCAGCTCCTCACCGGGCGCGAAGGCCCGCGTCATCAGCGCCCCCGCCCCGGCCCCGACCATCAGCAGCGCCAGGATCGCTGCAATCGAGGCCGAGAAAATCGGACGCCGGTCCAGGTTGGCCGGGCCGAACGCCGGCGGAATGGAGTCCTCGCGCGGGGCCGCCCCGCCGGGCGGGATGCCGCCCACCGCCGGGGCCTCGGTCAGCGCCAAATCGGCCCCGCCCAGCGCCTGCTGCCCCGGAGCGCCAGGCTCGGCCTCTGCCACCTGCGGCGCCTCCACCGGGTCTGCGCCGGTTTCGGCCGCCCCGGCCACCGTCGGCCGCGCGCTTTCCATCCGCGTGCCCGGCGTCGTGGTGGCCGACACCGCCGACATCAGCGCCGCCGGCAAGGGCGCTTCCAGCAGGCTGTCGAAGGCCGCCCCAATCTCGCCATCCAGCGCCCCCGCGGCCTCGATCTCCGCAGCAAGCTCGGGGTCGCGGGCGGCCTCGGCCTCCAGCGCGGCGGCCTCTTCCGCGCCGAGCGCGCCGTCGAGATAGGCCGAAATCCGGTCAAAGCGATCATCCATCACGCCGCCTCCCCCGCCAGGGCCGCACGCATCCTCTGCCGCGCCGCCGACATCCGCGACATCACCGTGCCCGCCGGAATATCAAGGATCGCCGCCGCCTCGGCATAGCTGTGCCCCTCGACCGAAACCAGCAGCAGAACCGAAGCCAGCCCTTCCGGCAGCGCCATCACCTGCGCCATCACCTGCCCGGCCCGCGTCGCCTCCTCGCCGCCCGCATGGCTCACCAACTCGCTCGCCTCCTCGGCGGGCACCGTGCCCGCGCCCACCCGCACCTGTCGCTTGCGCATCTCCGAGGTCCAGAGATTGCGCGCCATGGTGTAGAGCCACGGCAGCAGCGGCTGCTCCGGGTTCCACTTTCCCACGTTGGTTATGGCGCGCTCGCAAGTCATCTGAACAAGGTCATCGGCCTCTGAAGGGTGGCGGGTCAGGCTGAGCGCAAAGCGCCGCAGCCGGGGAAGGCTGGCCAGGAGTTCGGCCTGAAAATCTGTCGCGTCGGGCTGCAATCTGCGGCCTCCTCGGGGCGGTGCGAACCCCCTGGTCCGCGTGGCCCGATAGAAACCGAGGCCCGGTCACGATGCAACCGCCCGCGCGAAAATGCGCCCGGGCGGTCGGCAGGTCGGGGCGGGCAGGCTCTCCGCCCGCCCCGTAGAGAGGCATCGGGATCAATAATCCACCGCCACCCCGCCAATCGCGTTCATCAGGCTGGCGTAGGCCCAGGTCTCCTGACCGCCGCGCAGGGCGATCTCTTCGAGCTGCTCGGTGGCCCCGGCCAGATCGCCAGACGCGGCCAGCCCCTGGCCCATGTAGGAGCGGGCAAGGATGTAATCCGGGTCCACCTTCAGCGCCGCCTGGTAAAAGCTCATCGCCACCTCGGTCTCGCCCATCTTGCGGTGGGTGAAGCCCTTGTAGTTCAGGATGCGCGGGTCGTTCTGGTTCTCGGCAGCGGCCAGCACCATCAGCGCACGGTCGTACTTGCCGTTGTAGGCCAGCTCGCGGGCGGCGTTGTAGCGGTCGTCATCGGTGACGGCTTCCGACTTGGCGTCGAGGCACTTGGCGGTCTTCTCGTCAAACACCTGGCCCTTCTCGCACTTGGTCGTGGTCGAGGTGGTCGAGGGCGGGGTGGTGCTGTCGGAGCCAGCGGCCAGCACCGGGGCGGCCATGGCAAGAAGAACGGCGGAGAGGGGAAGAATACGGGTCATCTGTCTGTCCTTTGGGTTAATCATCTACGTGGTCATTTCGGTGACGGCGCTCATCGGCTGTCACAGAGGATACGCAGGCACCGCCCGAATTATTCACTTACGCCCCGAAGTTTTTTGCCCCAAACGCGTAACCACACGAAAAGGCGACAAATTTATTTGATCGAAACCGCCTGCAACAGCTCCAGCGGCACGATCTCCAGCGCCCGCTGGTGGGTCGCCTCCAGCACAACCTCGGGCGGGCAGCCCTCGTCATGGGCCTGCATGAACCGGCTGGCACACAGGCACCAGCGGTCCCCCGGCTTCAGCCCCTCGAACCCGTATTGCGGCATCGGCGTGGTCAGGTCGTTGCCCACGTATTTGCTGTAGGCCAGGAACTCCGCCGTCATCACCGCGCAGACCGTGTGGCTGCCGGCATCCGCAAGGCAGGAGTTGCAATGCCCGTCGCGGAAGAACCCGGTCACCGGATCGTTCGAGCAGGGCTCCAGCGCGCCGCCCAGCACGTTGACCGGGGCAAACTTGTCCAGCGCCGTCATCAGCGCGCCTCCACGTTGGCAATGGCAATCTCGCGGAACCAGTCAATCATCCCGTCCCGCACCGCCTCCTGCCCAAAGCCCGGGTCCGCCGCGCTCACGGCAATCACCACCCGCGCCGGCCGGTTCACGTAAATGTACTGCCCGTAGATCCCCGCCGCCATGAACTCTCCTTCTCCGGTCTTCGGGATCCACCAGTGCAGCCCGTAGCGCGTTGCCCCGGGCGCGGTGTTGGCGCTCGGCACGGTGCTCTCCCGCACCCAGTCATAGGGCACGATCCGCCGCTCGCCCAGCCGCCCGTCCTGCAGGTAGAGCAGCCCGAACAGCGCATAATCCCGCAGCATCATGTTCAGCCCGCCCAGCACAAACCCCTGCCCGCGCGCATCCGTCAGCAGCGTCGGCCGCCCCTCCAGCCCCATCGGCTTAAGCAACCGCTCGCCCAGCAGCGTCGCCATGTCCTGCCCGGTCGCGCCCCGCATCACCATGCCCAGCACATGGGTGTCCATCGACACGTAGCGCCAGATCTCGCCGGGCGGCCCGGCGCGCCCGTCAAGCCCGGCGGTAAAGCTGTCGAGCGAGCCGCCCAGCGCCATGATCCGGCCCATCTTGTTGATATCGGACCAGTAATCGAAATAGTCCTCGTTGAAGGCCACCCCCGATTGCATCCGCAACACATCGCCAATCCGCGCCCCGTCATAGGCGCCGCCCGCAAGCGCGGGCGCATAGCGCGTCACCGGATCGTCGAGGCTTTCGATCTCCCCGGCATCCAGCAATATGCCCACCAGCGCCGAAACATAGCTCTTCGCCACCGACCACGAGATCCGCAAATCCTCCGCCCCAGTGCCCTCGTGGTAGCTCTCATGGGTCATCAGCCCTTCCGAAAGCACCACGATCCCGGTGATCCGCCGCGCCGCAATCCTCTCCTGCGACCCGGCCGGCAGCGGCACGGCCTCTCCCGCCAGCATCGGCTGCACCGCATCGCCGGGGCCAATCGGCAGCTCCACCGCATGAAACAGCGCGCCCATATGGCCGAAGTTCCAGATAATCCGCTCCGGGTCGAACAGCTTCTGCACCGCCCAGAGCCGCGCCACCTCCTCGCGCTTCACCCAGGCCGCACCCCCCGCCGCAACAAGCAGCAGGAGCACCCCCACACCAATGGCTTTCAACGCGGCTCGCATGGGGTGATCCGATCACGCAGCCGGGCGCAGGGCAAGCAGGTCACACGCACCCCTGTTCATTTTCTTGCTGCAAATATCCAATCCCGCAGCCGCCACCCTCGGCACCAGCCGTTCTCTGGCACCCCGGCAAAGCGCGCGCCGCAGGCACGTGGGCCCGCGGCGCTACCGCGTCACTTCTTGGCTTCTTCCGCCATGTCCATCCCGTTCAACCGGGCCACATGGTCGGTGACGAAGGGCACAAAATCGCCCCCCGCACCGATCGCCTCGACATGGTTGAAGTAGTGCCGCACCGCGCTGGCCACCACGTTCACCACACCCGCATCGGCGGCCATCGAGTTCACGTAGCGCAGGTCCTTGTTGGCGTTCTGGATGGTGAACTTGTGCACCTCCGCCTCGCGCCCCACGCAGCCGCGGGTGAAGGTCTCGAAAAACCCGTTGCCCAGCCGCGAGCCGCCGATCACCGTCTGAAACTGCTTCGGCGTGATCCCCACCTTGGCCCCCAGCACTGCCGCCTCGGCATAAAGCGAGGCATAGCCCATCGAGATGAAGTTCATCAGCAGCTTCATCTTGTGCCCGTTCCCGGTGGGGCCAAGGTGGTTGATGGTGCCCGCCCAGCATTCGATCACCGGCAGCACCTTGGCGTAGCTCTCGTCATCCGCGCCCACCATCGCATCCAGCGTGCCTTCCTCGGCCTCCTTCGGCGTGCGGCCCAGCGGTGCATCCACCAGCTTGCCGCCCTTGGCCTCCAGTGCGGCGGCCAGCTTCATCGTGCTCACCGGATCGGCGGTGGAGCATTCCACCACGATCAGCCCCGGCCTTGCGCCCGCCAAAATGCCATCCTCGCCCTCGAATACTGCCTCGACCTGCGGCGAGTTGCCAAGGCAGATATGGATAATGTCGCATTGCTCCGCCATCTCGCGCGGGCTGGCGGCTTCGCTCGCGCCCATGCCCACCAGGCTTTCCACCGGCACCCGGTTGCGGTTGCCCTTCACCACCAGCGGATAGCCGCCCTTCAGGATGTTCTTGGCCATCCCGTGGCCCATGAATCCCACGCCGATGAACCCGACGGTCGGTTTGTCTGCCATGTTTTCCTCCCCGAAAACCTAAAGACTGGCGGTAATCCCGCCATCCACGAACAGCGTATGCCCGTTCACGAAACTTGCCGCATCCGAGGCCAGAAACACGCAGGCCCCCACCAGCTCTTCCACGCGGCCCCAGCGCCCCGCAGGGGTGCGCTTTTCGAGCCATGCACTGAACTCCGGGTCCGCCACCAGCGCCGCGTTCAGCGGCGTGTCGAAATACCCCGGCGCAATCGCGTTGCAGTTCAGCCCGTGCTTCGCCCAGTCGGTCGCCATCCCCTTGGTGAGGTTGGTGATCGCCCCCTTCGAGGCCGTGTAGGGCGCAATGCCGGGCCGGGCGAGCAGGCTCTGCACCGAGGCGATGTTGATGATCTTCCCCGCCCCGCGAGAGATCATCCCCCGCGCCACCGCCTGCCCCACGTAGAAAGCCGAGTTCACATTGGTGCGCATCAGCCGGTCGAAGTCTTCCGGCTCGAAATCTTCCAGCGGCCCGCGATGCTGCATCCCGGCGTTGTTCACCAGAATGTTGATCGGCTTGCCATAGCCCTCCACCGCCTCGCGCACCGCGCCTGCATCGGTCACGTCAAAGGCCAGCGTCTCCACCTCGGCCCCGCCAGCGCGCAACCCCTCGGCCGCCTCTTCCAGTCGCGCCCCGTTGCGCGCGTTCAGCACCACAGAGGCCCCGGCTTCGGCCAACCCCTTTGCCAGCGCCGCTCCGATGCCCATCGACGAGCCGGTGACGAGCGCCCAGCGCCCGGTCAGGTCAAAAATCTTCATAAGTCCTCCCACGCGCCCGCCCTCCCGTTGACAATCGGGGGCCGAGCCTTCATGCAAATGGTATACCATTTGGGGCGGCATGCAACCGCCCCGCTCTGGGAGGAGTCACGTCGATGAAGGCACTGTATGCCCATGGGGCGCATGATCTGCGCCTCGAGGAGTGCGAAGCCGTTGCGCCCGGCCCGGGCGAGGTTGCGCTGCGCATGGCCCGCGGCGGCATCTGCGGGTCTGATCTGCATTACTACCACAACGGCGGCTTCGGCACCGTCAAGCTGCGCGAGCCGATGATCCTTGGCCATGAGGTTGCGGGCGAGATCACCGCGCTCGGCGCGGGTGTCGAGGGCCTCGCCGTCGGAGACCTTGTCGCCGTCTCCCCCTCCCGCCCCTGCGCCGCCTGCGAGCAATGCCTGCGCGGCCTGCCCAACCAGTGCCTCAACATGCGCTTCTACGGCTCCGCCATGCCCTTCCCCCACATCCAGGGCGCCTTCCGCGAAAGCCTCGTGGCCATGGCCTCCCAATGCGTCCCCGCCACCGGCCTCACCCCCGCGCAGGCCGCCATGGCCGAGCCGCTGGCGGTCTGCCTCCACGCCACCCGGGAGGCGGGCGACCTCCTCGGCAAGCGCGTGCTCATCACCGGCTGCGGTCCCATCGGCCAGCTCTGCATCCTCGCCGCCCGCCGCGCCGGGGCCGGTGAAATCGTGGCAACCGACATCGCCGCCCCCGCCCTCACCGCCGCCCAAACCTCCGGCGCCGACCTCACGCTGAACACGAGCCAAAACCCCGAGGCCCTCGCCCCCTACACCGCCAACAAGGGCTATTTCGACGCCGCGATCGAATGCTCCGGCGCCCCGCAGGCCCTTGCCGCCTGCATCTCCGCCCTGCGCCCCCGCGGCACCCTCGTGCAGCTCGGCCTCTCCGGCGACATGTCGGTGCCGATGATGCAGGTCACCGCCAAGGAACTCGCCCTCAAAGGCTCCTTCCGCTTCCACGAAGAATTCGCCGTGGCCGTCGCCCTCATGCAGAAGGGCCTGATAAACGTGACCCCCCTCATCACCCACAGCTTCCCGCTGGCCGACTATGCCGAGGCCTTCGCAACCGCCTCCGACAAGTCCCGCGCCATGAAGGTCCAACTGGAATTCTGAGATGCTGACCTTCGCCGCCGCCGTCCTCTTCCTCATCATCACCCCCGGCCCGGGCGTGCTGACAACGGCGGGTGTCGGCTCGGGCTTCGGCTTCAAGCCCGGCCTGCGCTACGTCACCGGCCTCTTCATCGGCAACAACCTCGTGGGCTTCGCCGTCATCACCGGCCTCGCCGCCGTGGTCCTCTCCGTGCCCGCCATCCGCATCGTGCTCACCGTCGCCTCGGTGGCCTACCTCTGCTATCTTGCCGCCAAGATCGCCTTCGCGGGCAGCAAGATCGCCTTCGTCGAGGCCAAGACGGCGCCGGGCATCCTCAACGGCGTGCTGCTGCAAACCATCAACCCCAAGGCCTATGCGGTGAACACCGCGCTCTACGCCGGCTTCCCCTTCGCGCCCGACAATCTGGTGCTCGAAACCATCGCCAAGGTGCTCATCATCAACGCCGTCTGGGTGCCCATCCACCTCGGCTGGCTCTGGGCCGGGGCCACGCTGCACCGCCTCAACCTGCCCGAGAGCGCCCATCGCAAGATCAACTACGCCATGGCCGCCTCGCTGCTCGCCGTGGTCGCCCTCGCCCTCTACGCAAGTTTCCTCAAATGACGATCCCAAACGCCATCACCCGCCTCGCCTTCCTCGGTGACCGTCTCGTCACCTCCGGCGCCGTGCGCGACCAGCACGGCCAGAACGAAACCTACTACCCCGACACCCTGCCAGACGCGGTCGCCTTCCCCGAAACCACCGATGAAGTCAGCCAGATCCTGAAAATCTGCCACGAGGAATCCTGCCCCGTCGTCCCCTACGGCGCCGCCTCATCCCTCGAAGGTCAACACCTCTGCACCTCCGGCGGCATCTCCCTCGACATGAACCGCATGGCTGCGCTCATCGAGACCCGCCCCGAAGATCTCAACTGCACCGTCCAGCCCGGCATCACCCGCCTTCGCCTCAACGAAGAACTCCGCGCCACCGGCCTGATGTTCCCGGTCGACCCGGGCGCCGATGCCTCCATCGGCGGCATGGCCGCAACCCGCGCCTCCGGCACCACCGCCGTGCGCTACGGCACCATGCGCGAGAACATCCTCGCCCTTGAGGCGGTGATGGCCGACGGCACCGTGATCCGCACCGGCACGCAGGCCCGCAAAAGCTCCACCGGCTATGACCTCACCCACCTGCTGATCGGCTCCGAGGGCACGCTCGGCATCATCACCGAACTGACCCTGCGCCTTCAGGGCATCCCCGAGGCCACCAGCGCCGCCACCTGCCGCTTTGACTCGGTGGAAAACGCGGTGAACTGCGTCATCGCCACCATCCAGTCCGGCCTGCCGATGGCCCGGATCGAGCTGCTCGACGAGATGATGGTGAAGGGCTTCAACGCCTATTCCGGCGCGGGCTTGCCGGAAGAGCCGCATCTGTTCCTTGAGTTCCACGGCACCCCCGCCAGCGTGGCCGAACAGGCCGAAACCTTCGGGATGATCGCGGAAGACTTCGGCGCCTCCGGCTGGCAAGTGGCCGAAAAGGCAGAAGACCGCACCGCCCTCTGGGCCATGCGCCACAAGGCGCATTATGCCTCCGCCGCGCTCGGCACGGGCAAGCACCTCTGGCCAACCGATGTTTGCGTGCCGATCTCGCGGCTGGCCGAGGCGGTGCTGCAAGCCCAGAAAGACGCCGTCGCGATGGGCCTGACCTCCACCATCATCGGCCATGTCGGCGATGGCAACTTTCATGCGGGCGTCAGCGTTGACCCGTCAGACCCCGACGAGATGCGCCGCGCCGAGGCCTTCACCGGGGCGCTCGCCAAGACCGCGCTGCGCCTTGGCGGCACCGTCTCGGGCGAGCACGGCATCGGCCTTGGCAAACAACGCTACATGGCAGCCGAGCACGGCGCCGCCCTTGCCTACATGCGCGCGATCAAGCAAGCCTTTGATCCACGCAACATCCTCAACCCCGGCAAGCTTCTGCCGCCAACAAACGAGGTGCAAAATGCTGCCGCAGAATAGCGATCAGGCGGTTCTCGCCGCCCGCGTCTGGAAACCCGGAGTCGGCCCCTGCGTGGTGCGCCTTGAGGCCGACCGGGTGATCGACATCACCTCCAAGGCGATCCCCACGATGCAGGCCCTGCTCGAGCAGCCCGACCCCGCCAGCGTGGCCCGCTCCGCGCCCGGCAACTTTCTGTGCACCTTCGAGGAACTGGCCGAAGCCTCAACAGAGGCCGCAGGCCCCGACGCCCTCCGCCTGCTCGCCCCGGCGGATCTTCAGGCCATCAAGGCCAGCGGCGTCACCTTTGCCGAGTCGATGGTCGAGCGGGTGATCGAAGAGCGCGCCGCGGGCGATGCCGACCGCGCCGAAGAAATCCGCGCCCGCGTGAAAAGCCACATCGGTGAAAGCCTCTCGGGGATCGAGCCGGGCAGTGAAAAGGCAATGGCCGTCAAGGAGGTACTCCAGAAGGAGGGCCTCTGGAGCCAGTATCTCGAGGTCGGCATCGGCCCGGATGCCGAGGTCTTCACCAAGTGCCAGCCCATGGCCGCCGTGGGCTACGGCGCCGCCGTCGGCCTGCACCCGATGTCGAGCTGGAACAACCCCGAGCCCGAGGTGGTGCTGGCCGTCTCCTCCGCCGGAAAGATCGTCGGCGCCACCCTCGGCAACGATGTGAACCTGCGCGACGTGGAAGGCCGCTCCGCCCTGCTGCTCGGCAAGGCGAAAGACAACAACGCCTCCGCCGCCCTCGGCCCCTTCCTGCGCCTCTTCGACGAGCGTTTCTCCCTCGACGATGTGCGCCGCGCCCACCTCACCATGAGCGTGACCGGCACCGATGGCTTCACCCTCGAAGGCAGCTCCTCGATGGAAAAAATCTCCCGCGACCCCGCCTCAATCGTGCAGCAAACCATCGGCCGCCACCACCAATACCCCGACGGCTTCTTCCTCTACCTCGGCACCATGTTCGCCCCGGTAAAGGACCGTGACGCGCCGGGCCAGGGCTTCACCCACCACCCGGGCGACACCGTCTCCATCTCCACCCCGCTGCTGGGCACCCTCACCAACACCGTGCGCCTCTCCACCGAGGCGCCGGAATGGACCTTCGGCACCTCCGCCCTCATGCGCAACCTCTCCCAACGAGGCCTGCTATGACCCTCTACGACGACACCCAATGCAACCTTGGCGAAGGCCCGCTCTGGCACCCCGAGCGCGGCGAGTTCTTCTGGTTCGACATCAACAAGCACCACATGCACACCCAGCGGCGCGGCCAGACCTTCACATGGGAGTTCCAGCACTTCGTCTCCGCCGCAGGCTGGGTCGACCGCGACACCCTGCTCATCGCCTCTGACGCCGCGCTCTTCACCTTCAACCTCACCTCCGGCGAGCGCGAAGAGATCGTGGCACTGGAAGCCGACAACCCGGCAACCCGCTCCAACGATGGCCGCGCCGACCCGCAGGGCGGCTTCTGGATCGGCACCATGGGCTGCCAGAAGGAGAAGGGGGCAGGCGCCTACTACCGCTACTATCGCGGCGAACTGCGCCAGCTTTGGGACAACTGGTCGATCCCCAACTGCACCTGCTTCTCCCCCGATGGCACCACGGCGTGGATCGCCGACACGCCGGAAGGCAAGATCTGGCGCGTGGCGCTGGATGAGCACGGCTGGCCCAAGGGCGACCCCGAGCCCTGGCTCACCCTGCCCGGTGAAACCCACCGCCCCGATGGCGCCGTCTGCGACAGCGAGGGCAACCTCTGGATCGCGCAATACGGCCACTCCAAGGTCACCGTCCACGCCCCGGACGGCACCGAGCTGCGCGCCCTCCCGGTGCCCGGCAAGAACACCACCTGCCCGGCTTTCGGCGGCCCCGAGCTAAACCAGCTCTACGTCACCACCGCCATCCAGCAAGACCCTGACCCGGCCCCCGAAGACGGCTGCACCTACCTGCTCGACCCCGAGGCCACCGGCCAGGCCGAGCATCAGGTCATCCTGTGAGCCGCTTCCTCTGCATCGGTGAATGCATGGTCGAGCTGGCCCAGACCGGGCCGGACACCTATCGCCGCGGCTTCGCAGGCGATACCTTCAACACCGCGTGGTATGCCCGCCGCTGCCTGCCCGAAAGCTGGGATGTCAGCTACGCCACCGCCGTCGGGACCGATGCCACCTCCGCCGAAATGACCGCCTTCATGAAGGCCGAGCGCGTCACCCCGGCCCTGCGCGAAATCCCGGATCGCACGGTCGGCCTCTACATGATCGCCACCGAAGGCGGCGAGCGCAGCTTTTCCTACTGGCGCTCCAACTCCGCCGCCCGCCTGCTGGGGGAAGATACCGAGTGGCTCGCCGCCACCTTCGCCCAGGCCGAGATGATCCACTTTTCCGGCATCACGCTGGCCATCCTCGCCCCCGATCAGCGCAGCCGCCTGTGCAACGCCCTGCGCTCCTCCCGCGCCACCGTGAGCTTCGATACCAACCTGCGCCCCCGCCTCTGGGAAAACGAAAACGCCATGAAGCGCGGCCTCACCCAAGGGGCCTCTGCCGCCTCCATCGTGCTGCCCAGCTTCGATGAGGAAACCGCCCTGTTCGGCGATGCCACCCCCGAGCACACAATCGCCCGCTACCGCGAGGCCGGCGCGCAGATCATCGCCGTCAAGAACGGCGCCAGCGCGCTGACACTTGCCACCCCCGAGGGCATCACCGAAATCGCCGTCGAGCCGGTCGAAAAGGTGGTGGACAGCACCGCCGCAGGCGACAGCTTCGCCGCCCGCTTCCTCGCCGGGCTGGCCCAGAACGAAACACCGCAAGAGGCCGCCCGCGCCGCCATGGCGCTCGCCGCCAAGGTCATCTGCGCCCCCGGCGCCCTCGTGCCCGACATCTTCCAAGGAGATCCCAAATGAACATCCTCATCATCGGCGGCGCAGGCGTCGTCGGCCAGAAACTCGCCCAGGCCCTCGCCGCCAAGGGCACCCTGCGCGGCAAGGAAATCTCCCGCATCACCCTCGCCGATGTGATCGCCCCCACCGCCATCGACGCGCCCTTCACCGTCGACACCGTGAAATGCGACATCACCGACCCCGCCTCGATGGAAGCCACCATCACCGCCGATACCGATGTGATCTACCTGCTGGCCGCCATCGTCTCCGGTCAGGCCGAAGCCGAGTTCGACCTTGGCTGGAACATCAACATGCACGGCACCATCAACGTGCTCGAACGCGCCCGCGCCCTCGGCACCAAGCCGGTGGTGGTGTTCTCGTCGTCCATGGCGGTCTACGGCGGCGACACGCCCGACCCGATCACCGATTTCTCCTCGCTGAACCCGCAAACCTCCTATGGCGCGCAAAAGGCCATCGGCGAGATGATGGTGACGGACTACTCCCGCAAGGGCTTCATCGACGGCCGCGCCTTCCGCCTGCCCACCATCTCGGTGCGCCCCGGCAAGCCCAACCTCGCCGCCTCCTCCTTCATGTCGTCGATCTTCCGCGAGCCGCTCAACGGCGTGGCGGCCAACTGCCCGGTCGATGACAGCTTCCCGCACTACTACCTCTCGCCGCGCAAATGCGTCGAGAACCTCATCATCGGTGCCGAAGTTCCGGCCGAAGATTTCGGCCCCAACCGCGCCGTCCAGCTTCCGGGCCGGATGTGGACCATCCGCCAGTGCATCGACGCGATGACCGCCGTGGCAGGCCCCGAGGCCGAAGCCCTCATCACCTGGAACGACGATCCGGTGATCCAGGAAATCGTCAAGGGCTGGCGCTTCGATCTGCGCCCCGAAAAGGCCCTGCGCCTCGGCATGTCCGCCGACGACAGCTTCGAGGACAACATCCGCTACTACATCGAGGACGACCGCCCCTAAGGCGCCGCCCGCCCTCCATGCGCGCGCTCCTCGTCGCCCTCCTGCTGGCCCACGCGCCCGCCGCGCAGGCCGCCCCCCGCACCCTCTGCACCCTCGTCGCAGAAGCGGGGAGCGGCACCGTGCTGCGCGAGGAGGGCGATTGCACCGCCCGCACCACACCCGCCTCCACCTTCAAGCTCGCCCTCGCCGTCATCGGCTACGACGCGGGCTTCCTCACCGGCCCCCACGCCCCCGTGCTGCCCTTCCAAGCCGGTGATCCCGACTGGGGCGGTGCCAACTGGACGCGCAACACCGACCCCACCGACTGGCTCCGCTATTCCGTGGTTTGGTATTCGCAGCGCATCACCCACGCCCTTGGGGCCGAGGCGATCACCCGCTATCTCCGCGCCCTCTCCTACGGCAACGCGGATTTCTCCGGCGATCCGGGCCAAAGCAACGGGCTGGAGCGCGCATGGATCGCCTCCTCCCTGCGCATCTCCCCCCGCGAGCAAATCGCCTTCCTGAACGGCCTCGTCACCGGCACCCTGCCCGTCTCGCCCGAGGCCATGGCGCAAACCCGCGCCATCACCCAAAGCCACGCCGTCGGCGGTTGGGCGCTGCACGGCAAGACAGGCACCGCCTACCCCCGCCGCGCCGATCGCAGCTTCGATTATGCCCGTGGCTACGGCTGGTTCGTCGGCTGGGCCGAGAAGGAGGGGCGCACCCTCGTCTTCGCCCGCCTCACCCAGGCGCAGGAGCGCACCCAAGGCTCCCCCGGCAACCTCACCCGCGACCGGTTTCTGGCCGACTGGCCCGGCCTCGCGCCGTGAAAGAGGCCACGCGAAGGGCCGCGCGAGCGGTTAACCTCTCGCGTCCTGCAAATTTGCGTATGCACGGGGTGTGTACAGGTTGTGCACGGGATGTGACTCCCGTTTTTCACGGTTAATGCCGCCGCGCGTCCCCGCGCAACGGCATTTTCGCAAAGCCCGTCCGGGCCTCAGTTCACTGGCGTGAGCAGGTCGTTTCCGGCCAGGAAAGCACTGATATTGTCGCGCTGAAGCTGCCCCATCGCGGCGCGGGTTTCCACCGTGCCCGAGCCCTGATGCGGCTGGATCACCACGTTGGGGAAGTCGTAGAACCGGCTGTCGATCTTCGGCTCGTTCACGAACACATCCAGCCCCGCGCCATAGATCCCGCCGGACTCCAGAGCCGCGAAAAGCGCCTCCTCATCCACTGTCGATCCACGCGAGATGTTGATCAGGATGCCGCGCGGCCCGAGTGCCTCAAGCACCTCTGCCGAAACGATATTTTCCGTGGCCTTGCCCCCCACCGTGGCCACGATCAGGTAGTCGACGGCGGCGGCCAGCGCGGTCGGGCTGTCGTGGTAGGTCCAGCCCGGCGTCTCCTTTTCGGAGCGGCTCCAGTAGTGCAGATCCATCTTGAAGGCCGCCAGCCGGTCGGCAATGTCGCGCCCGATCCGCCCGAGGCCCAGAATGCCCGCCTTGCCGCCGCTGACCTTGCGGTTCAGCCGATATTCACCCTTTTCGGCCCATGATCCGGAGCGCGCCCACTGGCTCGCATGTTCCATCTCGCGCCCGCACATCAGCAGCATGGCAACGGCGAGGTCGGCCACGTCATCGTTGAGCACATCGGGCGTGTTGGTCACACGGATATCGCGCTCGGAAGCGGCCGCCACGTTAATACTGTCGTAACCAACCCCGAAGTTGGCGATGACACCGAGGTTCGGCAGCAGGTCCATCGCCTCCGGCCCGAAGGGCTTGTGCCCCTTGAACCCGGCAGCGGTGATGCCCTCGCGGGTCGCCGCGTCGAGGCTTTCCAGATCGGTCGTCTCGGCCAGGAAAACCGGGTCGAAGGTCTCCTTCATGCGGGCCAGATCGGCCTCGCTGTAGTTCCCGATTGCGATCACCTTGCTCATGGCCAAATCCTCCCCGGCGGTGCTTCAGATGGTATACCATTTCCTTGCAGCGCCCCGCCGGAGAGTCAAGCCGGTCAACCGGCGCAAATGTCCTTCACAGACTTCTTCACCGCCTCGAGCGAAAACACCTGATCCAGCCAATCCTCCTTGAAGATCACGCTCTTGGCCTGATCAATCGCCATCAACGCGCCATCGCTGAACTTCCCTTCCGGGAAGATCCCGAAGGCAATCGCCAGCTCGATCTTCAGATGCCCGAGCACAAAGTCATGCGCCGCCGCTTCCGGCACCCCCATGCCCACCGCCTTGTCGGTCGCCTCGCGCAGCGCCATGCACATCGTCGCGGCCACCGTCTCGCTCAGCGCCGGCTCAAGCACCGCAATGTTTTCCAGCGTGCAACGATGCGAGCGTGCCACCGGGGCATAGATGATCTTGGCGATCTCCTCGCAGAGCGCATAATGCTCCTCCGGCCCCTGGATCAGGGCGCAGACGATCCCCTGCGGCGCGTCGATTCCGCCGAAATAATCCTTCTGCGCCGCCTCTGTCGCCTGCACTTCAAGGATATGCGGATGGCAGGGATGGGTGCAGAAATAGGTCACGTCATCGCGCTCGGGCATCTCGCCCGCATAGGGCGCCGCCGCATCCAGCACGATTACCGCCGCGCCGGGCTTGAGCTTGTCTACAAACCCATGGGCGATCTTGCCGATCAGCCTGTCGGGCACCGCCATCAGCACCACATCGGCATCCGAAATCGCGTTGTCGCCATCGGTCACGGCCTCAACGCCAACCTCGTCGAGCAGCCGCTTGCGCCCTACCTCGGACACCTCGACATGGTCGATCTCGAACCGCGTCGGCTTCAGGTTCTGCGCCAGCCTGACGCCCATCTTTCCGCCCGCACCGAGCAAAGCAACCTTCGTCATATCTTCCTCCTAAACGGCACCACCGCCGCGTTTGATCCATCCAAAGTAATCGTCCGACCCCATCTGCCCGCCCTTCAGCGCCAGTTGCAGCCCGGCCAAATTCTCGTCGTCGGAATGCGCCGCCAGCAGCGCCGCCCCCGGCAGCGTCGGCGCCAGCGCGGTGAAGGCAAAAAGCCCCAGTTCACGGCTCGCGTGGCCGCTGGTATCCCCGCCAGAAATCACCGCCCGCTTCAGCCCGGTCTGCCGCAGAAGCCGCGCCAGCACCTTGCCCAGCGCCGCCCCGATCCGCGCATTCGCCTCTTCCATGCCGCCCGTCGGCACCGCGGCGCGAAGCCGCGCCACCGCCGGGTCATCCGGCCCCTTGGCCGTGTAGATCAACGGGTCGCGCCCTGCGTTCAGCGCCGCAATGGCCGCCTCGTAAGCGCCGTTCTCCTCGCCCCGCACAGCCGCCGCCGCATCCAGCTCGATCCCCTCGAACCCATGCGCCTCGGCCCATGCAATCTGCGCCGCCGTCACCGGCGAAACCGAGCCGGACACCGCCAGCATCCGCTCCACCGGCCCTGCGCTCTCCACTCTGTCCTCGCCCCCCAGCCAACCCGACTCGCGCCAGTGCTCCACCAGCGCATATTCCACCCCCTGCGAGCCCACCGCGAGCAGCGGAGCCGCCTGCCAGACGCGCCGCCCGACCTGCGCCATATGCGCGTCCGTCATCGCATCGAACGACCAAACCTCTGCCTCCGGCGAAGCCTCCAGATCCTCCAGCGTAACCAGCCCGAAGCTCTTGCCCGTCTGCCGCGCCAGATGCCGCGCCACATCGCTCTCATCCATCGGAGTCACAGGATGCCGCGCCATCACCGGGTGCCGATCCAGCCGGAACACGCCCCCCGGCCCGCTGGCAAACAAATGCCCGAACGCCTGATACCGTCGCATCTTCGGCGCCGCCAAAAGGCACGGAATGAACGGCCCGCGCACCACCTGCGCGCCAAGGTCCATCGCCTTGCCGATCGAGCCGACCTCGGGCGCGGAATCCAGCGTGGAGCAGGTCTTGTAATGCACCACCTTCGCGCCCGTATCGGCCAGAAAGCGGAACACGCGGGGCAGTTCCCGCTCCATCCATGCAGGCGCGTGCGAGCGCGCCGTGGTTGCCACCCCCACCGCCCGCATGCCGGGGAACCGCGCCAGTTGATCCTCCGAAGGCACGTCCAGAAACAGCACCGAAGGCACCCCGGCAAACTCCAGCACCTCCATGCTGGCCGCCGAGCCGGTGAAGTCATCCCCCAACCAGCCAAGCAGAATGCCGCCCGGCAGGCTCATCCAAATGCCTCCAGCGCGCCCGCCAGCGCGGGCCGCGTTGCGGCATACTCCGCCGCCGGAACTCCCGCCTGCGCCGCCTCCCATGCCTCCCGCAGCGAGGCCACGCCCGCCGCCGGCCCGTCCGGATGCGCCATGATCCCGCCGCCCGCCGCATGAATGCAATCAGCGTGCCCCACACGGGCGTAGGTCTCCGCCGCCTGAACGGCCGTCTGCCCCGAGGAAAACACTGGCATCGCCGCGCACGGCTTGTCGTCCCATAGCGGCGTGCCGACCGAGAGCGCCGAGGCAATCACGCTGTCATCGCCTTCCGAAAACTTGTTGCGCAGCCCGTTCACATGCATGTGGTCCGCCCCGGCCAGCCGCCAGAGCTTGCTCCACGCTGGGTAGTCCCAACCCAGCATCTCGGCGCGGCTCAGGTACCCCCAGCCGCAGCGGTGCGCATGGATCGGCAGCTCGCTATGGCGCGAAAACGCGAGGAACCCGGCAAAGCCCACCGAGTTCAGCGAGACCATCGCGCAGGTCGCCCCAAGCTCCAACAGCAGGTCATGGCGGCGCCGCATCTCGTCGACCTCACCGGTCAGGTTGAAGGCGAACATCACCTTCTTGCCGGTCTTCTCGGCATGGTCGTTCAGCACGGCCATCACCGCACGGGCGCGGTCGTCGAACGGGCAATTCGGCCCGTCGCTCTGCAATTCGTCATCCTTGATGAAGTCGATCCCGGCCCGCGCCAGATCGCCCGACAGCGTGGCCGTCTCTTCGGGGCCAAAACCCACCGAGGGCTTCACGATCGTGCCAATCAACGGCCCGCTCTCAACGCCGCTCAACGCCCGCGTTCCCGCGATCCCGAACTTCGGGCCCGGATAGGCCGCACCAAATTCCTTCGGCAGCCGGATGTCGCGCAACCGCAGCCCCGAGAACTGCCGCAGCTCAAAGAGATTGCCCGCCACCGTCGCCACGAGGTTGGGGATCGACGCGCCGATGTTCCCGAAGGGCCACGAGAGCGTCACCGTGGCCCGCGTGTAACGCTCGCCCGTCGCCCCACCGCCCAGCGATGGCTCGGCCACCTCGCCGACCACCTCCAGCGCCTCCACCCGCGCCGCCGAGCGTTCGCGCAGCTCCGGCGTCTCTCCCGGCACCGAAACGAAGGTGCCGGATGACTGCTCACCCGCCATCGCCTCCGCCGCCTTGGCCGGGTCCACCGGGGTTTCGATCAGGTAGTCGGCTTCGATGCGTTCACTCATTGGAAGTGATCCTGATGATAAAGTGCATTGGCGCGTTCAAGGTGGTCGCGCATCGCCTGTGCCGCGGCCTCGGCCTGCCCGGCGATGATCGCATCCAGAATGGCGCGGTGTTCGGTCAGCGTCAGTTGTTCCAGCCCGCGCTTGCGCACGCCTTCCACGTGAAAGGCGCGCATCCAGTCGAAGATACCGGCCACGAGGGTCTCGAAAATGGGATTGGCAGAAATGGCAGCGATCCGGCGGTGGAACTTGCCGTCGATCTCCAGAAACCGCTCCGGCTCGCCGGTGGCCAGCTCCTGCGCGGCAAGCAGCGACTCCAGCGCGCCGATGTCGGTCTCGCTGCGCTGGCGGGCGGCGATGCGGGCCATCTCGGCCTCCAGCGCGGCGCGGGCCTGCTTGAGATGATCCAGCGAGGAGGTATGGGCGAGCAGGTGCTGCACTCCGGTTCCAAGCTGGCCGATCAGCCCGTCGAGCGACGGCTCGGCCACGCGCGGGCGCCCGCCGTGGCGAATGTCGATCACCCCGCGATGCTGAAGCGCCTGCATCGCCTCGCGGATCGCCGGGCGGCCGATCTCGTAGCGAGCCATCAGTTCACGCTCCGAGGGCAGCGCATCTCCGGGGCCGAGGCCGTCTTCGCGGATCAGTCGCAGCAGACGGTCCTGCACCTCATCGGCCAGCTTGCGCGGCTTGATGCTGTCGGGCTTATGCGAATCTGGTAAACTCATCATACCAGTTGCTAGCGCAAGCGCCCGCCTCAGGCAAGAGTGCTGCCGAGTCAGATGTCTTGCGCGGCCTTCAGCCAGCCCAGCGTTGGCTCCGTCGGCCCGCCGGGCTTGTATTCTGCCCCAAGCGGAACATCCCAGCCGAGCGCCTTCAAGTGGCCGTAGATATGGGAAAAATTCACCTCGCCATGATCCGGCGCGCCCCTGTCGGGCACTGCCGCGATCTGGATATGCCCGATCATCGGCAAGAGCCTCTCGAGCCGGTGCGAGAGGTCGCCCTCCATCAGCTGCACGTGGTAGCAATCGAACATGATCTTCAGGTTATCCGCCGCCACATCGGCCAGAATCGACTCGGCCTGCGCGGTGGTCGAGAGGAAGTATCCCGGCGCGTCGTAATGGTTGATCGGCTCGATCAGCACGGTCTTACCCAGCTTCGCCGCGCCCTCGCAGGCATAGCCCAGCGCCTCGACAAAGGTATCATGATCGCCGCCGAAGCCGGCCATCACATGCACCTTCCCGGTGCCCGTGGCCTCGGCATAGGCCAGCGCCTGATCAATCGCATCCCGCGCCTCGCCCTCGCGGCCCGGCACCGCGGAAAAGCCCATTTCGCCCTTGGACGCATCGCCCCGCGAGGCGTTCAGCCCAAGCATCTCAAGGCCCGTCTCGGCCAGCGCATCCGCCACCTCCTGCGGTGGCACCGCATAGGGCCAATGGCATTCCACCGCGTCGAACCCGGCAGCCTTGGCGGCGCGGATCGCATCCGGCAGCGGCAGCTCGCTCCACAGGAAACCGAGGTTGGCCGAAAACTTCATGCGTCCCACTCCAGGTTGAACTTGCGCACCAATCCCTGCACCTGCCCGTCGTCCAGCCCGCGCGGGTTCATCCCCCGCGTCATCAGCGCCAGCTTGGCCGTGGCTTCCAGCTCTTCCACCGCGTTGCAGGCCGCTTCCACGTCCTTGCCCGCCACCACCGGCCCGTGGTTGGCCAGCATCACCGCAGAGCGTTTGCCCGCCAGCCCGCGCACCGCCTCGCCCATCGCCGGGTCGCCCGGCAGGAAGAAGGGCAGCAGCTTGACCCGGCCGACCTGCATGACCCCGTAGGGGGTGAGCTGCGGAAGAAAATCGTCTTCATCGGCCTCCAGCATCGAGAGCGCGACCGAGTGGCAGGAATGCAGGTGCACCACCGCGCCTGCCGTGCCGCGAGTGTCGTAAAAGGCTGTATGCAGGGGCATTTCCTTGGTCGGCTTGTCGCCGTCAATCTGCTGCCCGGCGGCGTCGAACCGCGCCAGCCGCGCCGGATCGAGCCGCCCGAAGCTGGTGCCGGTGGGTGAAACCAACAGCCCGCCATCCTCGGTGCGGGCCGAGATATTTCCGGTCGAGCCATGCGTCAGCCCCCGGTCGAACAGCGACTTCGCCAGCAGGCAAATCTGGTCGCGCAGCGCGGTCTCGGTCATGGCAGCATTCCCAACGCATCGGCGAAGAAGGTCTCGGCGCCGAAATTGCCCGACTTCAGCGCAAGGGCTATCTCCTGCCCGCCGCTGACGCAGCCACACCATGGCACGCCCGGGGCAATCTCGCGGCCCACGTCGAGCCGGGTAACGCCCAGCGCCTTGGTCACCGCGCCCGAGGTTTCGCCCCCGGCCACCACGATCCGCCGCGCGCCCTGCTCCCGCGCCTGCACCGCCAATGCAGCCAGCGCCTCTTCCACCACGGCTCCGGCCCGGGCTGTGCCCAGCTCGCCCTGCGCCCGGCGCACCTCATCGGGCTCCGCCGTGGCATAAAGGATCGGCGCGGCGCCCATGTCCTGCCCGGCAAGCCACTCTGCCGCCGCGCCATTTCCCTCTTTCGCCAGACCGAGCGGATCGAGCTTGAAGGCCGGACCGCCATAGGCCGCCACCTGCGCCCGCGTCATCGCCGAGCAGCTGCCCGAGAGCACAATGGC
The DNA here is from genome assembly GCF_024105635.1 of Oceanicola sp. 502str15. Lineage (NCBI taxonomy): Bacteria > Pseudomonadati > Pseudomonadota > Alphaproteobacteria > Rhodobacterales > Roseobacteraceae > Oceanicola > Oceanicola sp. 502str15. Next base: position 3,795,019 of record NZ_WYDQ01000001.1, on the reverse strand, counting down.
CCCCGGCCCCACCTGCGGCACCCGCGCCTCGCGGGCGCTGTCATCCAGCAGGCCCGCCTCGCGGTAGAGCGCCGGGAGCGGCATGGCCAGCGCCGAGCCGCCCGTCATCAGCGCCATGTCGCGGCCCGCGCTTGCGATGACCTGCAAATCGGCGTCCGCCACCGCATCGACCACCACATGGGGCGGCGCCTTGGCCAATGCTTCCGCCAGAGCGGCAGCGCCCCGCGCCACGGTGAGCCTGTCGACCAACCCGACCTCGCGCGTGACCTGCGGGGCAAGCAGGCGCATGAGGTTGGAATCCCGCATCGGGGTGAGCGGGTGATCCTTCATCGGGCTTTCCGCCAAGGGCTGTTGTCCGACGAAGAGGTTGCCCATGAAGACCGAGCGCCCGTTTTCCGGGAAGGCCGGGCAGTACACCGTCTGCTCCGCCCCGAGCGCCACCATCAGCGCCTCTGCCACCGGGCCGATGTTGCCCTGCGGCGTGGAGTCGAACGTGCTGCAATACTTCCAGAAAAACCGCTCCGCCCCGGTGCCCTTCAGCCAGTCCAATGCCGATAGCGCCTCGCGCACGGCGTCGGCCACCGGCTCCGTGCGGATCTTCAGGGCGATCACCTCGAAGGGCGCATCGCTCTCCCCGCTCTCCGGCACCCCGATGCGCAGCGACACCTTCGCCCCGCTGCGCGCCAGAAGCCCGGCCAGATCGGTCGCGCCCGTGAAATCGTCGGCAATCGCCCCGAATATCGCCATGTCAGTCCTCGTGAATTCCGTCTGCCGTGAAGGCCCCGCCCTGATACACCACATGGGGCGCATCAATCGCAGGCATCTCCTCGGCCTGTTCCACCGCAGCGCGGTAATCTTCGGCGCAATCCTGCGGCTCCCAACCAAGGAAGCCGACCTCGCGGTTGTCCCACCAGCCGGTCGCATTCTTGGAGGCGCCATAGATGATCGGGCAGCCGATCTTGGGCGCGCGGAACACGGCCTCGATCAGCCGGACGAAATCGTCGTAGCTCATCCAGCTTGCCAGCATTCGCCGGTTCTTCGGCTCGGGGAAGCAGGAGCCGATCCGCACGCTGGCGGTCTCGATCCCGAACTTGTTGAAATACATGCTCGCCATCGCCTCGCCAAAGACCTTGCTCACCCCGTAGAGCCCATCGGGCTTGGTGAGCGAGTTGGCATCGAGCCGCGTGGTCTGCTTGTGAAAGCCGACCGCGTGGTTGGAGCTGGCAAAGATCACCCGGTTGCAACCGGTCTTCCGGCAGGCTTCGTAGAGGTTGAAGATGCCGTCGATATTGGCGTTGCGGATCACCTCCCAGGTGTCTTCGATCGAGCGCCCGCCAAGGTGCACTATCCCGTCGCAATCCTTCACCAGCTCTTCCACCGCCGCCTTGTCGCCAAGGTCGCAAACCACGACCTCCTCGTTCTCCCCGGCCGGCGGCATCTCGACCACGTCGGACAGCCTCAGGGTCTTGGCCATATGCTTCAGTCGCTCGCGGCACACGGTGCCAAGGCCGCCAGCGGCGCCGGTAATCAGCAGTCGGTTCATCATGTCAGTCTCTCCCTGTCGGTTTTATGGGCATGGCGGGCAAGGAAGGCCAGAGCGGCCGCCCGCATTTGCGGTGTTTCTCCATGGCCCGCTTCGGGCTGGAGGAAAGCGGTGAGGTTCTTGCGGGGCAGTTTGGCCAGCGCGGCCTCGCGGGCCGGCTCGGGGGTGAGCGCATCCTGTCCGCCGTGCGCCACGAACATCGGGCGCGGGGCGATGGTCGCTGCCACATCGCCCTGATCGCCCTCGCGCAGCAGACCGGGCACGGTGAGGTAGGGCCCATGGCGGTCATGGGTGCCGCTTTCGATCAGGGGGGCAATGTCCGCGAGCATGGTGATGTTCACATGCCCTGCCACGCGCGGCTCCAGCGCGGCGAGCCACATGGCCAGCGCCGCGCCCATCGAAACGCCCCACGTGTAAATGCGCGTCTGGTCTATCCGCGGGTCAGCGGCCAGGTGCTCGAACGCGCCGCGCTGGTCGGCTAGCATCGCAGCAAAGAGCGAACCTCCGCGCCAGGCCGCCGCCTTGGCCAGGGCGCTCTCGGCCCCCTCCGCCTGCCGCGCACCAAAGCCCGGCATGTCGATGCAATAGGCGGCAAACCCCGCCGCCATAAAGGCCGCGCCGGGGGCACCGCTAGTCCACCTTGCGCCGGCGTTGATTTCTGCCTTGCCCAGCGCATAGTCGCCGCCATGGGCATGGCAATAGAGCACCGCGGGAAACGGGCCATCCCCCTCCGGGCAAAGCAGAACCCCATCACCGCGAGGCTCCGCCTCCGCCCAGTCCACCAGCGCCGCTAAGCTCATCAGGTATAGCCGTAAGAGCCATCTGGCCGCACCGGCAGCTTGCGCTCCCAGTGAATGTATCGGTCGGTCGCCAGGAATTCCTCGTCAATCTCCACGCCCCAGCCGGGCCGGTCGGGCCGAAGCTCCAGATGGCCGTCTACCGGCATGTAGGGATCTTTCACATAGGCGGCCGCATCCGAGGCCTCCACCATGTCGCGGGTCAGAAAGGCCGAGGTGCCGGGCAGGCGATACTCGAGGATCTTGAAATTGGGCGTGGCCGCCGAAAAATGCAGGTTCACCGCCGTTGCAAGCGGCCCCATCGGGTTGTGCGGCGCCACGTTGACGTAATGCGGCTCCGCAATCGCCGCGATCTTGCGCATCTCCAGCAAGCCCCCCACCGCACAGATATCGGGCTGAATGATGTCAGCGCCCTTCACCGCGAGCAGGCGGTTGAACTCGAACCGCGAATAAAGGCTCTCCCCGGTCGCCAGCGGCACCTTGAGCTGCGACTTCAGCGCGCCCCAGGCCTCGATATTCTCCATCCGCATCGGCTCTTCGTAAAACAGCGGACGGAAGGCGGCGAGCGCATTGCCCATGTCCGCCGCCTGGTAAGGCTCGAACAGGCGGGCGTGGGCATCAAAGGCAAACTCGGCATCCGGGCACAGCTCGCGCAGCTCGGCCACCCAATCCTCGGTGGCTGCAACAACCCGGTGCCACGGCTCGGCATGAATGTCGCATCGGTAGGGCGAGAGCTTGAAGGCCGAAAACCCCCATGCTTCGGAATGTTCCGCCACATGGTCCCGCACGGCCTCGGCTTCGGGCGCCGAATAGACGCCCTGATAGACTCGCACCCTGTCTCGCACATGTCCGCCGAGCAGCTTGTAGACCGGCACCCCGAGGGCCTTGGCCGAAATGTCCCAGAGCGCATGGTCGATTCCGGAGATCGCGGCAAGGCCGAGGGCACCGGGCGGAAAGCGCGACTGTTGCAGGAGCTTCAGGATCAGCCGTTCGATCCGGGTTGGGTCTTCGCCCTCGATCTGGAGGTAGAGATAGTCCAGCAGTGGCGGCAGGGCACGATCCGGCCCGTGGTTGTAGCACTCGCCCCAGCCGGTGATACCCTCATCGGTATCGACCGCCACGATCACCCGCGGGCGGTTGCCATCGCGGCTCATGAAACTGCGAAGCCCGGTGATCTTCATCCCGCGAACCTCGCCTGCTCAACCCCGGTCACGCCGAGGCCGGTGACGGCAAATAGGCTGCCATCCAGCGCATCTTCCGCGTCGGAGCCGATCGAGGTGACATAGAGGATGTCGAGGTTGCGCCCGCCGAACATCGGCTTGGTCGGGCGCTCCACCGGCATGTCCACGATCCGGTCCACCTTGCCCTCAGGCGTGATCCGCACCAGTTGCCAGCCGCTGATTCCGGCCATCCAGTAGCACCCGTCGGCATCCACCGTGCCCCCGTCCGGGCGGCCCGCGACCTCGCGGGTGTCAAAGAAAACCCTGCGGTTGGAGGGGGTTCCCGTATCGGTGTCGTAGTCGCAGGCCCAGATCGTGCGCACCAGCGGGTTGCTGTCGGAGTAATACATCGTTGTGCCGTCTGGGCTGAAGGCAAGGCCGTTGGTGGTATAGACCTTGTCGAAGAAGGGCGTCACGGAACCGTCGGTTCCGTAGCGATAGAATTGCCCCAACTCCTCGGGCGGCCCGCCATCATCCTTCATCGTGCCCGCCCAGAACCGGCCCTGCATGTCTGTGCCGCCGTCGTTGAAGCGGTTGCCGGGGCGATGGGTTTCCGGGTCCGTGAGAAAGGTCTTTGTTAAGGTTTCCGTGTCATAAAGATAGAAGCCGGATTTGGCCGCCACGATCAACCCGCCCGCCTCGCGCCGGGCAAGGCAACCCACGGGTTCGCCAAAGTCGAACACTTTGTCGGAGCCATCTTCGCCCGTGCGGCGAATCTTGCCGCCGGTGATGTCTGCCCACCAGAGCGCCTGATCGGCCACATCCCAAACCGGCCCCTCGCCAAGCCGCGCCCGCTCGGGCGTGGCCACCTCAACCTTTACAGCCATGTCTCACTCCCCTTTGAAAACCCGGCGCCTCGACGCCTCGATATGTTCGGCCATTGCCTCCCGGGCCGCCTCGGCATCCCCGGCCGCGATCCCGTCGAAAATCCGCCGGTGCTCGCCGACCATGGAAATCTTGCCCTCACGGTATCCGGTGGTGCCCAGGCTGCGGACGAACTTGCCGATGAAAAACATGTGCGAGCGGAGCATATGGAGCGTGTCCACGATGAAGCGGTTGTCCGACAATTCGGCGATTCTGACATGGAACCGCGCATCCATCTCGATAGTCGAGGTTCTTTCGCGCACGCTTTTCTCCATGTCTTCCAGCATCGCCTCCAGCGCCGCCACCTCTTCAGGCCCGGCCTTCAGCGCGGCCAGACCGGCACCCTGCACCTCAAGGATCTTTCGAAACTCGATGTAGGCGGCAATGTCGTTGATGCTTTGCAGCGGCGCATAGCCCGCCTCCCCGCTTTGCCCGCCACCGCTGACAAAGGACCCGGCCCCTTGGCGCGACACGATCAGCCCGTCTTCGCGCAGGTGGGCAAGGGCAGAACGTATGACGGGACGAGACACGCCATGCTCCGCAGAAAGGTCTTTTTCGGCGGGCAGTTTCTGACCCAGCGTGTAATGGCCGCCGCGAATCTGTTCGAGCAGGCGCTCGTAAACCTCGCTCTCCAGCCGCCTTGAACGGGCGGCCTCTCCGCGGACGCTGCCGTCTTTCGCCATGTCATTCATGCACATATCTCCCGACACCGCTCTAGCACGCCGCAACAAATTACAACATTGCAAAATTTGTTTGACAACCTGGCCGCGCAAATGGTGTCGTGGTGCCGCTGAGACTCGGAAGAGCGAAAGCACAGGGAGGAAGATTCATGACACGAAATTGGCGATTCTCGTCAGTGGCCGCGCTTGCCGTCGGCGTATTTTTGCATCCGTTCACCGCCATGGCCGGAGAGGCTCCGGCCCTTGCCGAAGCCGTGGCTGCAGGCAACCTGCCGCCGCTGGAAGAGCGGCTGCCGGCCCAGCCCGAGGTTGTTACCGGCCTCGAGAACATCGGGGCATACGGTGGAAAGTTGCGCCGGATGCTCGGCGGGTCAAACGACCACAACTCGATTCTGCGGATCATCAGCCCCCAAGGCTTGACCCGCTGGAAGCCCGATTTCTCCGGCGTCGTGCCCAACGTGGCCGAAAGCTGGACCACCAATGAAGACGGCTCCGAGTTCACCTTCAAACTCCGCGAGGGCATGAAATGGTCGGACGGCGAGCCGTTCACCGCTGACGATATTCTGTTCTTCGTCAACGACTTGTTGAACAACCAGGAATTCTACCCCAATGCGCCGGCCCGCTTCGTGGTGGCCGGGGAGCCGATGCAGGCCGAGAAGGTGGATGACTACACCGTCATCCTCAAGTTCGCGGCGCCCTATGGCACCTTCCTGACCGAGCTGGCCACGCCGCTCGCACAGGAGCCGGTGCTTTGGGCCAAGCACTACTGCCAGCAGTTCCACCCCGCCTACAATGACAACGTGCAGGCCATGGTGGACGAGACCGAGGCGGTCGAAGACTGGCCCGCGCTCTACCGCCTGAAGTGCGGCGAGGTGGAAGCCCCCAACCGCTGGTCCAACCCCGAGCGGCCCACGCTGGACCCTTGGGTGGTGACCGGAGAGGGCTATTCTGCCGGCTCCACGCAGGTGGTGATGGAGCGCAATCCCTACTTCTGGCAGGTCGATGAGGAGGGCAATCAGCTGCCCTATATCGACCAGCTCGAAATGGGCGTAGCGCAGGATAACGAGGCGCTCGTGCTTGAGGCGATTGCCGGCAACATCGACTTTCAGCGCCGGAAAATCTCGAACCCGGCCAACAAGCCGGTGTTTGCGGAGAACGCCGAGAAAGGCGGCTTCGAGATCCTCGACATGATCAACTCGAACTCGAATTCGATGGCGATCCACTTCAATCACACGCACAAGAACCCGCAGATGCGCGAGTTCATTCGCAACCATGATGTGCGCGTGGCCCTGAGCCTCGGGATCGACCGCGACGAGATCATCGATATCGTCTACCAGGGCCAGGGCGAGCCCTACCAGATCGGGCCAAGGCCGACCCATGTGCTCTACAACGAGCAACTCGGCAAGCAGTTCACCGACTATGACCCTGACAAGGCGAATGAATTGCTGGATGCGGCCGGTTATGCCGAGAAGGACGACGAGGGGTTTCGCCTGTTCCCCGATGGCAGCCGGATCGTGTTCAACGCGCAGTATACTGGCGTGGAGCAGCCCGACTGGGGCGACAGCCTTGAGATCATCAAGGAGCAATGGGAAGAGATCGGCATCGAGCTGAACTCCACCTCTGTCGAGCGGTCGATCTACTACTCGCGCGGCGAGGCCAACGAGCATGACTTCATGGTCTGGGGCGCGCCCGGCGGGCTGGACCCGACACTTTCGCCGCGGGACGTTCTGGCCGTGCATCCGCAGGCCAGCTGGTTCGCAATCCCGTGGACTCGTTGGTATCTTTCCGGCGGATCGGAAGGCGAGGAGCCGACCGAGAGCATGAAGAAACGGCTCGCGCTCTATGATGCCTTCAAGCAGGAGGCCGATCAGGAGAAGGCGCTGGATATCTTCCGGCAGATCCACCAGGAGGCCGCCGACGAGATGGAGATCATCGGCATCGCCCTCGCGCCGAACCTCGTGGGCGTGGTGAACAAGAAGCTGATGAACGCGCCGCGCAGCCTGCCCTCGTCGTGGATGTATCCCGATCCGGGCCCGACCCTGCCGCAAACCTGGTATTGGCCGGAAAGCTGAAACTCCGGGCGGGCCTTTCGGGCCCGCCCACCCAACGCCCTCCGGCGCAACCAAAACCCTGACAGGCAATCCCAATGATCTGGCGTTACATCCTGAAACGCATCCTCTGGATGGTGCCGTTTCTCTTCGGTGTCTCCATCGTCGCCTTCCTGCTCATCCAGGCACCGCCGGGCGACTATCTGACGACCTATATCGCCAAGCTGGGCGAGAGCAACGAGGTGATGGACCAGGCCTCCGTGCAGAACCTGCGCGAACGCTTCGGGCTCGATCAGCCGCTATATGTGCAATATTTCAAATGGGTTAGCCGCCTCATGGTGGGCGACTTCGGGATGAGCTTCGAGTGGCGGCAGCCGGTGTCTGACCTGGTCTGGGGCCGCATGGGGCTGACGCTTTGCCTGTCGATGGCGACGCTGCTCTTTACCTGGGCCGTGGCCTTTCCGATCGGGGTTTATTCCGCCGTTCACAAGTATTCCTTTGGCGATTACCTCGCCACCACCATCGGCTTCATTGGCCTTGCAACCCCCAACTTTCTGCTCGCGCTGATCCTGATGTATATTGGTGTGGTCCATTTTGGCGCCGATGTGGGCGGCCTGTTTTCGAACGAATACAAGAACGCGCCCTGGAGCATGGCCAAGGTCTGGGATCTCGCCAAACACCTCTGGCTGCCCGTTGTCGTGCTTGGCACCTCGGCCACGGCATCGCTCATCCGTATCATGCGGGCCAATCTGCTCGACGAGCTGAACAAGCCCTATGTCGACACAGCCCGCGCCAAGGGGCTCTCGGAGTTTTGGCTCATCATGAAATACCCGGTCCGCGTGGCGCTGAACCCATTCGTCTCGACGATCGGCTGGGTGCTGCCCAACCTCGTATCGGGCGCGGTCGTGACCGCCATCGTGCTGAGCCTGCCCACCGCCGGGCCGCTGATGCTTCAGGCGCTGCTGGCGCAAGACATGTATCTCGCCGGGGCCTTCGTGCTGATGCTCTCCTCTCTCACCGTGATCGGGATGCTGCTTTCAGACATCCTGCTCGTCTTGCTCGATCCACGGGTGAAGTATGACTGAAACCACTCAACAGAACCTTAACAGCGAGGCCCCCGAGGAGGTGCTGGCGGTCGACCCGGCCCATGACCCCGATGAGGTGGGGATTGCTTCGCAGTGGCAGCTGACGTGGTGGGCCTTCAAGAAGCACCGGCTGGCGATGATCGGGCTTTGGGTGATCGGCTTCATGTATCTGGTGTCGCTCTTCGCCGGTTTCGTTGCGCCGAACGATCCGACCGACAGCAACCGCCGCGCCGTCTATCACCCGCCGCAGATGATCCATTTCATCGACAGCACCGAGGATGGCTGGCGCATTCGCCCCTACGTGTACGAGATGGACCGGGAGCGCGACCCCGAGACGCTGGCCGTGACCTACACGCCCTCGGGCGAAAAGATCTACCTGCGGCTCTTCGGGCGCGGGCAGGACTACAAGTTTTGGGGCCTCTGGGAGACCGATGTGCACTTGATGGCCACGGTGAACCCGCGCGAAAACTTCTTTATCTTCGGGGCCGACCGGCTGGGGCGCGACATGTTTTCCCGCGTGGTTTACGGCACCCGGATTTCGATGAGCATCGGGCTTGTCGGCGTGGCGATTGCGCTGGTGCTGGGGATCACGCTGGGCGGGATTTCGGGCTATTACGGCGGGCGGATCGACACGGTGATCCAGCGGCTGATCGAGTTTGTGCTGAGCCTGCCGACCATTCCGATCTGGCTGGCGCTGGCGGCCGCGCTGCCGCCCTCCTGGCCGATCTATCAGCAGTATTTCGTAATCACGCTGATTGTCAGCCTCGTCGGGTGGACAGAACTTGGCCGCGTGGTGCGCGGGCGGTTCCTTGCGATGAAGCATGATGATTTTGTCATCGCCGCAAGGCTCGACGGGGCCAGCGAGCGGCGGATCATCTTTCGGCACATGCTGCCCTCGCTGACCAGCCACATCATCGCCTCGCTGACGCTGGCGATCCCGCTGATGATCCTGGCCGAAACCGGCCTGAGCTTTCTTGGCCTCGGCCTTCAGCCCCCCGCGATCAGCTGGGGCGTGCTGCTGAAAGAGGCGCAGAACATCCGCTCGATCTCACAGGCCCCATGGCTGTTCATCCCCGGCGGTTTCGTCGTGGTGGCGGTGCTGGCCTTCAACTTTCTAGGAGACGGCATGCGTGATGCCGCAGACCCTTATGGCCAGTGAAGCAAGCCGCCGCCCGATCCTCGCGGTCGAAAACCTCAATGTCGGGTTCAACACCCGCAAGGGCATGTTCGACGTGCTCCATGGCGTGAGCTTCGAGCTGCACCGGGGCAAGACCACGGCGATCGTGGGCGAGAGCGGCTCGGGCAAGTCGGTGACCGCGCGGGCGATCCTGAACATGGTGCCACGCCCCGGTGTGATCAACGGCGGGCGGGTGCTGTTCCGCCCGTCGCGGGGCGAGGAGATAGAAACCACGGCGCTGGACCCGAGGGGCAAGGCGATCCGTGATATTCGGGGCGGCAAGATCGGGATGATCTTTCAGGAGCCGATGAGCAGCCTCAGCCCGGTGCATACCATCGGCAACCAGATCATCGAGGCGATCCGCCTGCACCGGACCTGCACCAAGCAGGAGGCCCGCGAGATTGCGCGGGGGATGCTGGAGCAGGTGGAGATCCCGAAGCCGGAGAAGGCGCTGGACCAATATGCCTTCGAGTTTTCCGGCGGAATGCGGCAGCGGGCGATGATTGCCATGGCGCTGTCGTGCCGCCCTGATGTGCTGATTGCCGATGAGCCGACCACGGCGCTGGATGTGACCACGCAGGCCGAGATCCTCGACCTGATGCGCAAGCTTCAGGTGGAGCTGAACATGGCGATCATGTTCATCACCCATGACATGGGCGTGGTGGCCGAGCTGGCCGACGAGGTGGTGGTGATGGAGAAGGGCCATGTGGTGGAAACCGGCGAGACCGGGCCGCTCTTTGCCGAGCAGCAGCACCCCTACACCCGCCGCCTGCTGGGCGCGGTGAAGCGGCTGGAAGAGCCTGCGGCGGCCAAGGTGCGGCCTGCGGCGGATGCAAAGGAGATTTTGCGGGTCAGCGACCTGCGGCTGAAGTTCGAGAAGCGCGAGGGCTTCTTGCAGCGGGTGACGGACGTGACCAAGGCGGTCGACGGGGTGAGCTTTTCGCTGAAGGAAGGCGAGGCGCTGGGGATCGTGGGCGAGAGCGGCTCGGGCAAGACGACCGTGGGGCGCTGCATTGCGCGGGTCTATGACCCGGAGGGCGTGGTGGATTATCGCGGCTCCGATCTGGTGAAGGCCGGGCGCGCGGAGATGCAGAGCTATCGCCAGCAGATACGGATGATCTTTCAGGACCCGTTCGCCTCGCTGAACCCGCGGATGACGGTGAAGCAGCTGATCGCGGAGCCGCTGGTGGTGAACGGAGTGGCCTCGGGGAGCGAGCTGGAGGACCGGGTGGCTAAGTTGCTGACGGAGGTTGGCCTGGAGCCGGGGATGATGGAGCGTTATCCCCACGCCTTCTCGGGCGGGCAGCGGCAGCGGATCGTGGTGGCGCGGGCCATTGCGCTGGAGCCGAAGCTGGTGATCGCCGATGAGCCGACCTCGGCGCTGGATGTGTCGATCCGCACGCAGGTGCTTGATCTGCTGCTGCGGCTTCAGGCCGAGATGGGGTTGAGCTTCATCTTCATCAGCCACGACATGGCAGTGATCCGCTATTTCTGCGACCGGGTGGCGGTGATGTATCGCGGCAAGATCGTCGAGATCGGCGAGACCGAAGAGATCATCACCAACCCGCAGCATCCTTATACCAAGGCGCTTCTCAGCTCGGTGCCCATCGCCGACCCGGCCCTGCGCGGCACGCGGCAGCGGCATCGCTACATGGGAGAGGGCGCGTGAGATACGCGGAAGGCATAGAGCAGGTGATTGCGCTCGGAGACTTTCCGACGCCCGAGGAGGCTGCCGCCTATTGGAACGAGGGGGTGGCAAAGGCGCCGTTCGAAGACCTCAGCTACACCGGCGGTGCTGGCCAGCCGCAGGCTGCAAGGCTCTATCGGGGCGGCGGGGATGCGGGCACGCTGCTTTACATCCACGGCGGCGGATGGGCGGGTGGGTCGATTGCGCTGCATGAGCCTTCGGCGGCCGGGATGGCGCTGGAAAGCGGCTGGGACGTGCTGAGCATCAGCTATCGCCTTGCCCCTGCCCACCCCTACCCCGCAGGGCTGGAAGATTGCCGCGCCGCGCTGGCCTGGCTTGCTGCAAAGGGCGGGCGGATCGCCATTGGCGGGGCCTCCGCCGGGGCCAACCTTGCCCTCGCAACCGCACTTTCCACCACCCACGAGCTGGCCGGCATGGTGCTGTTCTACGGCGTCTTTGGCGATGATTTCGACACCGAGAGTTACTGCGCCCATGCCGAGGGCCCCGGCCTCACCCGTGCCCGGATGCGCGACCTCTTTGCCATGTATGACCCCGACGCGTTGCGCGACGAGTTGATCGCGCCCCTCAAGGCCGACCTGCGCGGCCTGCCTCCCGCGCTGCTGGTCGCCGCCGAAGTCGACGTGTTGCTCAGTGAAAATAGTGCCATGGCGCAGGCGCTCAGCGGCGCGGGGGTGCCAACCACATGGCATGTCGAGCCGGGGGTGACCCATGGCTTCATCAACCGCGGCAGGCTCGTGCCCGCCGCCAACGCCTGCATCAGCAAGGCCGCAAACTTTCTCAAGGAGACCCTCACATGAAGATCGAGCGCGTCGAGGCGATCACCTTCAGCCATCGCACCTACACCCAGCGCGACAGCGACGGGCACAACCACCCCGGCCCCGAGGGCACCGGCAGCTCGACGCTGCTGCAGATCATCTGCGAAGACGGCACCGTGGGGCAGGCCATTTGCCGCCCGACGGATGTGCGCCCCGATGTGCTGGAGCGCTACGTGCGGCCCAACCTGATTGGCGAGAGCCCGCTGCTGATCGAGCGGGCGTGGTATGCGATTTACAAGTGGCAGCGCCTGTCAGGCGGACAGTTGACCGACCGGACGCTCACCGCCGTCGACCTCGCGCTCTGGGATCTGATGGGCAAAGTCACGGGCCAGCCGGTGTGGAAGCTGCTGGGCGGCTACCGGCCCAAGATCCTCGCCTATGGCTCGACCATGTGCGGCGATGACATGGAGGGCGGTCTTGCTACGCCGGAGGATTACGCCCGCTTTGCCGAATGGATGCTGGGGCGCGGCTACAAGGCGATCAAGCTGCATGGCTGGATGGTGCCGATGCCCGGCGCGCCGGATGTGCGGCTCGACTACAAGGCCTGCGCCGCCGTGCGCGAGGTGGTGGGCGAGGGCTTTCCGCTGATGCTGGACCCGCACCACTTTTACCCGCGCTCCGATGTGCTCTGGCTCGCCAACAAGCTGGCAGAGCTGGATTTTGTCTGGATGGAGGAGCCGATGGAGGAGGCCTCGATGAGCTCCTACAAATGGCTCACCGCCGGCACCCGGCTCAACATCCTCGGCCCCGAGACCATGACCGGCAAGCACTGGACCCGCGCCGAATGGGTCAAGCATGACGCCTGCGACATGGTGCGCACCGGGGTGTGGGATGTGGGCGGGATCAGCCCGGCGATGAAATGCGCCCATATGGCCGAGAGCTTTCACATGGCCTGCGAGGTGCATGGCACCGGGGCGGGCAACCTTGCGGTGGCGCTGGCCTCGCACAACTGCACCTATTACGAGCGCGGGCTGCTGCACCCCTTCACCGATTACGACGCGCCCGCCGACTATCAGAACCGGATCGATGACGAGATGGACGCCGACGGCTACGTGCATGGCCGCGAGGAGCCGGGGCTGGGGCAGGATATCAACATGGACTACATCGACGCGAACCGGGTGAACCATGACTGACCTGCGGATCGCGGATGTCCGCATTACCCCCATCGCCTTTTCCGACCCGCCGCTGCTGAACAACGCCGGATGCCACCAGCCCTTTGCGCTGCGCTCGGTGATCGAGGTGGAAACGGAAGATGGCGTGGTGGGGCTGGGCGAGAGCTATGGCGCGGCGGCGGTGGTGGAGGGCATCGCGGCGGTGGGCGCGGCGATGGTGGGGCGGAAGGTGACCGACCTCAACGCGCTCTGGGCCGCCGGAAAGGCGCATGCCGGGGGCAGTTCGCAGGGCTATACCGGCGCGGAGCGGCTGGTGCCCCGCGTGGTGGCGGCGATCGAGGTGGCCATGTGGGACGCGCTCGGCAAGGCAACCGGGCAGCGGGTGGTTGACCTGCTGGGCGGGCAGGTGCGCGAGCGGGTGCCGTTTTCGGCCTATCTGTTCTACAAGTTCGGCGCTCATGCCGATGGGACCGGGGACGCCTGGGGCGAGGCGCTCACGCCCGAGGGGCTGGTGGAGCAGGCCCGCAAGATGGTGGGCGAAAACGGCTTCAAGGCGATCAAGCTGAAGGCCGGTGTGCTGGAGCCGGAGGAGGAGATTGCCGGGCTGGAGGCGCTGCGTGCGGCCTTTCCCGAGGCGCCGCTGCGGATTGACCCGAACGGCGGCTGGACGGTGGAGACCACGCTGAAGCTGCTGCCCCGGCTCACCGGGCTGGTGGAATACCTCGAAGATCCGACCGCCGGGCTGAGCGAAAATGCACAGGTGCAGGCGGCGACGGATATTCCGTTGGCGACCAACATGTATGTGGTTGAAAACGCGCATTTGCCGCCGAACATGGCGCGGGATGCGTTCCGCGTGATCCTTTCGGATCATCACTATTGGGGTGGTCTCGCGGCCTGTCGGCAGCTCGCGCATATCTGCGACCTCTGGGGGCTCGGCCTGGGGATGCACTCCAACAGCCACCTCGGGATTTCACTGGCCGCGATGACCCATCTGGCCGCCGCCACGCCGAACCTGACCTACGATTGCGACACCCATCAGCCATGGCAGGTGGATGAGGTGATCGAGGGGGGCAAGCTGGCCTTTGAGGGCGGCTCGCTCACGGTGCCCGAGGGGCCGGGGCTGGGGGTGACGCTGGATCGGGAGGCGCTGAAACGGCTGCATGGCAACTACCTCGCCTGCGGCTTCACGGTGCGCGACGACGCCAGCGAAATGAAGAAGCATTGGCCGGACTGGACCTTTGGCCGGCCCAAGTTCTGACAGCTATTCAGGGAAGTAGGTGGGATGCGCGGCACGCAACCTGTCGAGGCGGGTGATGGTTTGGCTGAGGTGCTGTCGGACGGCGGCCACGGCCCCTTCGGCATCGCCGCCATCGAGCTTTGCGATGATCTCGCGGTGCTCGCGGATGATGCGCGTGACCTTCTCCTCATCCCACATGTCGAGCCGCCGCAGCCGGTTGAGATGGCCCGAGCGCGAGCGGATCAGCAGGTGCAGCCCGCCATAGCCCGCCGCCGAGAGCAGGGCCTGGTGGAAGGCATCGTCGATGTCCTGGAAGGCGCCGATGTCATCGCCATTGGCGACGACCATTTCCTGCATGGAAACCAGTGTCTTGAGGCGGGTCAGGGTGTTTTCGCCGACGCCTTCGGTGGCCAGTTTGCGGACCACCTCGATCTCGACGGAACGGCGCAGGAAATGGGCCTCTTCGATCTCGTCGGGATTGATCCGGGTGACGAGGGTTTTGCTTTGGGGGAAGATATCGACCAGCCCCTCGGTCTCGAGCTTCTGCAGCGCGTCGCGCAGCGGGGTCTGGCTGACGCCGTATTCGCGGGCCAGCTCGTTGCGGGTGAGCACCGTGTCGGGCGGAAGCTGGAGCGAGATGATGCGGCGGCGCAGGGAATCGAGTGTGCGGGCGGCGGCGGTTTGCGGCGCGCCGCGCCCATCGGGGCCGATTCCGAGTCGGGCGATGACATCGGAGAATGTGCTCTGGTCGTTCATGTTAGCGGTCACACCCCAGCAATCGCGGCATTTTGCCAAGCTCCACGGCCCATTGCAAGACCGGAGACACTAATATATCAGTTTCCCCGACACGCGGACAAGCACGGGAGATTGCGCCATGTCATTCACTGAGGAGATCCGTGAGCGCCTGATGGGCGTCTCCGTCGCCACCCTTGCGACCGCGCTCTACAAGCGCGGGCTGCGCAACCAGGTGCTGCAGGATGTACGCCCGGTGGCTGCGAAGGGGCGCAATATGGTGGGGCCGGCGTTTACGCTTCGGTATATTCCAGCGCGGGAGGATCGGAACACGCTGGCGGTTTTCCGTGACCCGAACCACCCGCAGCGCCAGGCCATCGAGCAGTGCCCGGAAGGCCATGTGATGGTGATGGACAGCCGCAAGGACCCGCGGGCTGCATCATCGGGGGATATTCTTATCACCCGCTTAATGGTGCGTGGCGGCGCGGGCGTTGTGACCGATGGCGGCTTTCGCGATGCGGGCACCATCGGGGCGCTCGACATCCCGGCCTACCACACCCGCCCCTCCTCCCCGACCAACCTGACGCTGCACGAAGCCATCGAGATCAACGGGCCGATCGGCTGCGGCGATGTCGCCGTCTTTCCCGGCGACGTGATGGTGGGCGACGACGACAGCGTGATCGTCATCCCCGCGGAGATCGCGGAGGAGGTGAGCGCCGAGGCGGTGGAAATGACCGCCTATGAAGATTTCGTGGTGGAGCAGGTGAAGGGCGGTGCAAGCATCATCGGCCTCTACCCGGCCACCAAGGAAGAGAACCTGGCCAAGTTCGAGACTTGGCGCAAAGAGAACAATCGCTGAGGACACGACATGCTCGACAACAAAGACCTTCAGGCCCGCATCAAGACCGGCCTTCTCTCCTTTCCGGTCACGCCCTTTGGCGCCGATGGTGGCTTTGCGCCCGATCCGTTCCGCAAGCATCTGGAGTGGCTGAGCGACTACGAGGTCGCCGGGCTGATCGTGGCGGGCGGCACGGGCGAGATGTTTTCGCTTACGCCACAAGAGATTGTGGACGTGGTGAAGGTGGCCAAGGAGGCCCAGCCGGGCCAGCCGATCATTGCCGGGTGCGGCTATGGCACGCGGATGGCCTGCGAACTGGCGCAGGGGATCGAGGCGGCCGGGGGCGATGGCATTCTGCTGCTGCCGCACTACCTGATCGGCGCGCCGGCGGAGGGGATCGAGGCCCATATCCGTGCGGTCTGCAAGGCCACCAAGATGGCGGTGATCGTTTACAACCGGGGCCAGGCGCGGGTGACGGAAGAGATGATTGCCCGGCTGGCGGACGACTGCCCCAACATGATCGGCTTCAAGGACGGCACCGGCGATATCGACACCGTGCGCCGCATCACCGTGCGGATGGGCGACCGGCTGAGCTACATCGGCGGGATGCCCACCCACGAGCTTTTCGCACAGGCCTACCGGGGCGCGGGGATGCCGACCTACTCCTCGGCGGTGTTCAACTTCGTGCCCGAAACGGCGCTGGAATTCCACGCGGCCTTCACCGCGGGCGACGATGCCAAATGCGAGCAGATGCTGCGGGAGTTCTACTATCCCTTCGCCAAGATCCGCGACCGCAAGACCGGCTATGCAGTGAGCGCGATCAAGGCGGGCGTGCGGCTCAGGGGCTTTGAGGCCGGGCCGGTGCGCAGCCCGCTCACCGACCTGACGGAGGAGGAAATGGGGCTGATGGAAGAGCTGATCTCGGGCCGGAAATAGGCACCGTCCCGCCGGGTTAACGGGCCCGGCGGGCCGAATAACCGCATGTCACATCCCGTGCACAACCCGTGCACACCCCGTGCATACATTTTTTGACACACTTGCGAAGGGCCGCTTCGTTGCCACAAGGCACGGCGGCCCTTCCCTTTGGTAACCTCTGGCCCCCGACCGGCCGGCTCGACGCGCCAGAAGGGTTGCCGCAATTAGCCCACTAATATATCAGTAAGCGAGTCGCGCATGGTGGAGGCCATAGACGCGGCCCCGTAACGGTCAACTTGGGAGGAGACCACATGACACTCGACAGACTGGCGAAATCCGTCAGCGGACTGGCAATTGCCGCCGTGGTGAGCGCAATCGCCACCGGCGCGATGGCGGCGGAAAAGACGCTGAAGATCCAGACCAGCTCGAACGCATCCCATGCGTCGCTGGCCTATCTCAACGAGGAATGGGTGCCGAAGCTCGAACAGATGACCGGCGGTTCGCTGGGCATCGAGTTTTTGCCGGTGGACGCGGTTGTGCCGCGCCGCGAGACCCCCGAGGCGATCGGCGTCGGCATCCTTGATGGCGACCTGACCTCGATCAACTACTTCGCCGGCATCGACCCGGCTTTCGCGCTGATGGGCGACCTGATTGCGGGCTATGACAGCGCCGACCAGATCCAGGCCTATTGCGCGCAGGGCGGCGGCAAGGAGATGCTCCAGAAGCTGATGGACGCCCACTACCCCGGCGTGCACGTGGTTGGCTGCGGCGCCTATGCCCGCGAGGCCTTTGTGTCCAAGGTGCCGATCCGTGGCGTCGACGACTTCAAGGGCGTGAAGGTGCGCTCGCCCGAGGGCCTTGCGGCCGACGTGTTCAAGCGCCTCGGCGCGGCCCCCGTGTCGATGTCCGGCTCGGAGACCTACGGCGCGCTGGAGAAGGGCGTGATCGACGCGGCCGACAACTCGGCCTACGCCAACAACGACGCCAACGGGATGCACAAGGTCGCCAAGTACCCGATCTTCCCCGGCATCCACTCCACCCCGATCCTTCAGTTCACCGTGAGCCAGCAGGCCTGGGACGAGATGAGCGAAGCCGAGCGCGTGGCGATCGAAACCTGGTATGTGGCCGCCTACAACGGTCTGCGGGTCTACTTTGACCGGCTCGACCGCCAGCTTGTGGCCCGCGACAAGGCCGCCGGTGAGCTTGAGGTCATCGACTGGCCCCAGGAAGAGCGCGACAAGATGCGGGTCGTGGCACAGGAAGCCTGGGCCGACTTCGCCAAGCAGTCGGAGCTGGCGCAGGAAGTCTACGACAGCCACGTGGCCTTCATGAAAGAAGCCGGGCTGCTCTGAGGCAGACAGACCACTTGGTTGCGCCCGCCGGGAGGAGGCGGGCGCAGCTACAGCATTGATTTTACAGACATCAGGCAGGCGGGGAGCGAGGCATGTCGCAGGAGTATGAGGAGCGGCTCGAGCACGCGAACCTCGAAGTTTCGGGCAAGGCACCGGACGAGGATGAACAGCCTGATGTGGCGATGGCCGATTACGGCCCGGTCGACACCTTCAGCCACATGATGGGCATTGGCGTTTCGACCTTTTACATCGTCGCCGCGCTTGCCACGCTTTACGAGGTCTTCAGCCGCTACCTGCTGAACGCCCCGACCCTTTGGGCCTTTGAAACGGTGATGGTGCTCTGCGCCTCGGCCTGGATGCTTTCGGCCGGTTACATCACCCTGAAGCGCCGCCATATTGCCATTACGGTCGTGCATTCGCTCGGCTCGCCCACCACCCGCTGGTGGCTCGATCTCTTCGCCATGCTGGTGGGGGTCGTTGCGCTTTATATGCTGCTGACGGACTCTTCCGTGCGGGCCTATGACTCGGTTGCCCGGATCGAAAAGTCGGGCTCTGCCTTCAACTCGCCGCTGCCGATGATGATGAAGGGCCTGATGACCATCGGCGCCTTCATGTACCTGTCGCAGCTCATGGTGAACCTGCACCGCCACCTGTCGTCCGGTTGGGCGAAGATGCTGGTGAAGGTGGTTGCGGTTTTCTTCGTGGTCTACTTTGTCGCCGCCTTCATGGCCCATGCCATTGGCTGGCACCCGGCGGAGGTGGTGAGCGACTTCTTCGCTTCGATCGGCCAGGCGATGGACCCGTCCAAGGCGCTGAACATGCGCGCGATGGATCTGGGCACGGTCTCGGTCATCATGGTGGTGATGCTGATCGCGCTGATGATGACCGGCATGCCGCTGGGCATCGTCACGCTGATCGTGTCGGTCATCATGGCGGTGGGTTTCTTTGGTCCGCGCGGGTTGTTTCTGGTCAGCTCCAACGCGGTTGGATTGCTGGAGCATTACAGCCTCGTGGCCATTCCGTTCTTCGTGCTGATGGCCTCGATCCTCGAGCGGGCCGGGATTGCCGAAGACCTGTTTGACGCGATGAGCATCTTTGCCGGCAACCTGCGCGGCGGTGTGGCCGTGCAGACGACCGTGGTGGCGGTGATCCTTGCCGCCATGTCGGGCGTGATGGGGGGCGAGATCGTGATGCTCGGCCTTGTCGCCCTGCCACAGATGTTTCGGCTCGGCTACGACCGGAAGCTGGCCATCGGCCTGATCTGTGCGGCCGGGGCCCTGGCCACGCTGATCCCGCCCTCGATCATCATGATCGTCTACGGGCTGTCGGCGGAGGTCGGCATTGGCGACCTGTTCATGGCCGGCGCAATCCCCGGCATCATGCTGGCGGTGTTCTACGCCAGCTACGTGCTGATCCGGGTGAACCTGAACCACTCCCTCGCCCCGACCGCCTCGGAAGTGGCGGCGATCACCGGGCGGGAGCAGAAGCTGACCCGCGAGCGGATGATCGCGGTGGTGCTCTGCATCATCCTGATCGCGGCGGTGATGGGCTCGATCTATGGCGGCGTGGCCTCGGTGACCGAGGCCGCCGCGGTGGGCTGCATCGGGGCGCTCTTCGTGGCTGCCGTGCGCTTCAAGTTCAAGTGGGACGTGCTGAGCGCGGCCATGCTGGGCACGATGGCCACGGTGGGCACGATCATCTGGCTGGTGCTCGGGGCGGTGAGCTTTGTGGGCATCTTCAACCTGGTGGGCGGGGGCGAATTCATGCGCTCGCTGTTCCTCGACCTTGGCCTCTCGGCCATGGGGACGGTGCTGGTGATGATGCTGATCCTGATGGTGCTCGGCACCTTCATGGAGTGGATCGCCATCGTGCTCATCACCGTGCCGGTCTTCGCGCCGGTGGTGATGACCCTTGCACCCGAGCTGGGGCTGACCGAAGATCAGGCCAAGATCTGGTTCGGCATCCTCTTCGTGATGAACATCCAGATCTACTTCCTGTCGCCGCCCTTCGGCCCGGCCTGTTTCTGGCTGAAGTCGGTGGCCCCCAAGGACGTGACATTGCAGGAGATTTTCATCTCGGTGCTGCCCTTCATCGCGCTGCAGATCACCGGACTTCTGCTGGTGATGTTCTTCCCGCAGATCGCCCTGTGGCTGCCCGAACTGCTGAACTGAGGAGAGACCCAAATGATCGGACGCGACTCCCATGACGACATCAACGGCTATGGAATCTGGCCCTGGGTCGGTGGCATAGCCCTGGCGGTTATCATCATCGTGCTGATGTTCACCTTCGCTCAACCCATCTCCTGAGGCCCGCCATGAAGAAGCCTGAAGACCTGCGTTCCGCCCGATGGTTCGCCCCCGATGACCTGCGCTCGATGGGCCACCGCTCGCGTGCGCGGCAGATGGGGCTGGATGGCAACGACTGGGAGGGAAAGCCGGTCATCGCCGTCATCAACACCTGGTCG
Source organism: Oceanicola sp. 502str15 (assembly GCF_024105635.1). NCBI lineage: Bacteria > Pseudomonadati > Pseudomonadota > Alphaproteobacteria > Rhodobacterales > Roseobacteraceae > Oceanicola > Oceanicola sp. 502str15. The sequence continues at coordinate 3,774,432 of NZ_WYDQ01000001.1, read as the reverse complement.
GACCTGAGCCCCTGTCACCACCACCTGCGCGACCGTGCGGAGTTCGTGAAGAAGGGGGTTTACCAGGCGGGCGGGATGCCTGTGGAGATGCCGGTGCAGAGCTTCTCCGAGCAGTTTCTGAAGCCGACCTCGATGCTCTATCGCAACTTCGGTGCGATGGAGGTGGAGGAGGTGCTGCGCTCGCACCCGATCGACGGGGCGGTGCTGCTGGGCGGCTGCGACAAGTCCACCCCGGCGCTGGTGATGGGCGCGATCTCGATGGGGTTGCCGTTCATCTTCATGCCCGCGGGCGCGATGCTGCGCGGCAACTACGCGGGCAAGCAGCTCGGCTCGGGCACCGACGTGTGGAAGTACTGGGACGAGCGGCGCGCGGGCACCATCGGCAAGGAAGAGTGGGACGGCGTGGAGGGCGGGATTGCCCGCAGCTACGGCACCTGCATGACGATGGGCACGGCCTCGACGATGATGTCGATTGCGGAAGGCTTCGGGCTTTGTCTGCCCGGCGCGTCGAGCATTCCGGCGCCCGATGCGGGGCACAAGCGGATGGCGGCGGCGAGCGGGCGGCGGGCGGTGGAGATGGTCTGGGAGGACCTGACGCCGGAGAAGATCATCACATGGGAAGCGACGCGCAACGCGGTGCGGGTGGCGATGGCGACGGGGTGCTCGACCAATGCGGTCATCCACCTGCTGGCGATGGCGCGGCGCGCCGGGATCGACCTGACGCTGGACGAGTTTGACGCGATCGGCCACGAGGTGCCGGTGTTGGCGAACCTGCGGCCCTCGGGCGACAAGTACCTGATGGAAGATTTCTTCTATGCGGGCGGATTGCCTGCGCTGATGAACGAGCTGGGCGACAAGCTGGAGCTGGGCGCGATGACGGTGACCGGCAAGAGCATTGGCGAGAACATCGCGGGCGCGAAGAACTTCAATGACGATGTGATCCGGCCCTTGAGCAATCCGGTCTATCACGAGGGGAGCCTCGCGGTGCTGAAGGGCAACCTTGCGCCCGATGGCGCGGTGATCAAGCCCGCTGCCTGCAACCCGGATTTCTACCAGCATCGCGGACCGGCGCTGGTGGCCGACAGCTACGCCGAGTTGAAGAAGATCATCAACGATGAAGACTACCCGATGACCGCCGACACCGTTCTGGTGCTTCGCAACGCCGGGCCGCAGGGCGGGCCGGGGATGCCGGAGTGGGGGATGCTGCCGATGCCGAAGGCGCTGCTGAAGCAGGGCATCCGCGACATGGTGCGGATGAGTGACGCGCGGATGAGCGGCACCAGCTATGGCGCCTGCGTGCTGCACATCGCGCCGGAAGCCTATGTGGGCGGACCGCTGGCACTGCTAAAGACGGGCGACATGGTGGTGCTGGATATTCCGGGCCGGAAGCTGGAAATGGAAGTGTCCGACGAGGAGCTGGCCGCGCGGAAGGCGGCATGGCAGCCCCCTGCCCCGCGCTACGAGCGCGGCTATGGCGCGATGTTCTCCCAGCATATCGAGCAGGCCGACAAGGGCTGCGATTTCGACTACCTGCGCACCGATTTCGGTGCCCCCGTTCCCGAGCCGGAGATCAACTAGATGGCACTCGACCTGAGCGAGCGGCGCATTGCCGCGCGGCCTCCTTTGGCGGGGCACAAGCCGCGGTTTCAATGCGACAGCATCGAGAGCCTGACCCTGCGCCACGTGGTCGTGCCGATGGACAAGCCGATCAGCGATGCCAAGGTGCTGACCGGGCGGCAAAGCCCGCTGGCGGCGCTGGACTTGCTGATGGTGGAAGTGGTGAGCGCCGAGGGGCACAAGGGCCTCGGGTTTTCCTACACGCTGCGCGCCGGGGGCGCGGGGATGTATGCGCTGGGCTGCGAGCTGGCGCCTTTCGTGATCGGGCAAGACCCGAACGATATTTCGCGGATCTGGGAGCGGCTGGCGTGGCAGGGGATTTCGCTGGGGCGCGGCGGGATGAGCTATCAGGCGATCTGCGCGTTTGACGTGGCGCTTTGGGACATGAAGGCGCGGCGGGCGGGGCTGCCGCTCGCCAAGCTGTTCGGGGCGCATCGGGATTCGGTGCGGATCTACAATTCGTCGGGGCAGTATTTGCAGGCGTCGATTGACGAGATGAAGGCGGCGGCGGAGGCCTCGATTGCGCGCGGGATCGGCGGGATCAAGATGAAGGTCGGCCAGCCGGACGGGCAGGAAGACCTGAAGCGGATCGACGCGATGCGGGCGCATTTGCCCGAAGAGATCGCCCTGATGATCGACGCCAACCAGCAGTGGGACCGCGCCTATGCCTTGCAGTTCGGCCGGGTGGTGGATGGCATGGGACTGGCCTTCATCGAGGAGCCGCTGGACGCATGGGATTTTGACGGCCACGCCGAATTGGCACGGGCGCTGGCGACCCCGGTGGCGACCGGCGAGATGCTGACCTCGCCGCAGGAGCACTTTGACTTGATCGGCAAGGGCGGCTGCGATGTTTCACAGGTGGATGTGTGCCGGATTGGCGGGTTCACCCCGATGCTGAAGGTCATGACCATGGCTGAGGCGGCGCGGATCGAACTGGCGCCGCATATGGTGATGGAGCTGCATATTCACGCCGCTGCCGCTTTTGGCAGCGAGGGTTGGGTGGAGCATTTTGAATGGTGGGAGCCGCTTTTTGACGAGCGGCTGGAGATTTCGGGCGGCAAGATGCATGTGCCCGACCGTCCCGGGCTGGGCTTTACCCTGAGCGATCAGGCGCGGGGCTGGACGCAGGCGGAGCAGAACTTTGGAGGTGCGGCATGAGCCGTGTGAGAGAGGCGCTGGCCGGGATTTCCGGCATTCTGGTGACGCCCTATGACGAGGCGGGCGAGATTGCCCCGGAAAAGCTGGTGCCGATCATCGACCGGGCGGTTGGCGCGGGTGTCGATATTCTAGTGGTGAACGGGAATACCGGCGAGTTCTATTCGCTGGAAGAGGCCGAGGCGGCGCGGATGTGCTCTTCGGTGGTGGAAATGGTCGATGGGCGCGCGCCGGTGTTTGCCGGGATCGGGCGGAGCATCCGCGAGGCGGAGCGGGCGGCGAAGCATGCCGCGAAGGCCGGGGCGGATGCGCTGATGATCCACCAGACTCCTGATCCGTTCGTGTCGCCCCGTGGTTATGCCGATTATGTGCGGCGCGTGGTGGATGCGGGCGACGGGCTGCCGGTGATGCTCTACCTGCGCAACGACGGGATGGGGCCGAAGGCGATTGCAGATATCTGTTCGATTCCGGGCGTTGCAGGCGTGAAGTGGGCGACGACCAATGCGCTGAACCTGTCGCGCGCCATCGAGGAGAGCCCGGAGGATGTGATCTGGGTTGCGGGGCTGGCCGAGGTCTGGGCGCCGCCGATGTATGCGATGGGCGCGCGGGGGTTCACGAGCGGTTTGATCAACGTCTGGCCGGAGCGGTCGGTGGCGATCCGTGATGCGCTGGCGGCGGGGGACTACCCCGAGGCCGGGCGGCTGATCGAGGGGATGCGGGTGTTCGAAGACATTCGCGCCGAGGAGATGGGCGGCACCAACGTGACCGGCGTGAAGGCCGCGCTGGCGGCGCAGGGAATGGATTGCGGGGCGTGCAGGCCGCCGGGGGCGAGCGGGCTGACCGAGCGACAGGCGGCGGATTTGCGGGGCTTCATGAAAGAGGCGGGGTTGCTGTGAGCGACGTGATGGAAAAATCGCCGGTGATCCGGCTGGACGAGGCCGACAACGTGGTTGTGGCACGGGTCGAGATTGCTGCCGGGACCACGGTGGCGAGCGAGGGCGTGGTGACGCTGCACGACGTGCCGCTGGGCCACAAGATTGCGACGCGGGCGATCCGCAAGGGCGAGCCGGTGCTGAAATACGCGACGATCATCGGCTTTGCGGGCGAGGATATTGCGCCGGGGACGTGGCTGCATTCGCACAACGTGCTCGTGGATGACTTTCAGAAAGACTACCGCTTTTCAAAGGATTACGTGGAGACGCCGGTGCTGCCCGAAGAGGAGCGCGCGCGGTTCATGGGGATCCGGCGGAAGGACGGGCGGATTGGCACGCGCAACTACATCGGGATTTTCATCACGGTGAACTGCTCGGCCACGGTGGCGCGGAAGATTTCTGCCTATTTCGACGAGGAGCGGCTGGAGAAGTGGCCGAACGTCGATGGCGTGGTGGCCTTTGTTCACCAGCAGGGCTGCGGCATGGAGATGACCGGCGAGCCGATGGACCTGCTGCGACGGACGCTGGCGGGGTATATCCGGCATCCGAATACGGCGGGGGCGCTAGTGTGTTCGCTCGGGTGCGAGCGGAACAATCTGGGGGAGTTCTTCGAGAAGGAGTCGCTGGAGAGCGGCAAGATGCTGCGGGCGATCACCATGCAGCATGTGGGCGGCACGGCGGCGGCTGTCGAGGAAGGCAAGCGGGTGATCCGGGAGATGCTGGACGAGGCGAATGCGATCGAGCGGGAGCCGTGCAGCGCGGAGCATCTGATGGTGGGGCTTCAGTGCGGCGGGTCGGACGGGTTTTCGGGGCTGAGTGCCAATCCGGCGCTCGGCAAGGCGGTGGATATTCTGGTGAAGCACGGGGGCACGGCGATCCTGTCCGAGACGCCGGAGCTTTACGGGGTGGAGCATACGCTGACGGCGCGGGCGAAGACGCCGGAGGTGGGGCAGAAGTTCATCGAGCGGATCAACTGGTGGCTGAAGTACAACGAGGGCCGCGATGTGCAGATGAACGGGCGGGTTTCGCCGGGCAACAATGCCGGTGGTTTGGCCAATGTGATCGAGAAGTCGCTGGGTGGCTCGAAGAAGGGCGGCTCGACGGGGATCAATGCGGTGTATGAATATGCGCATCCGGTGCTGGAGAAGGGGCTCGTGATCATGGATACGCCGGGCTACGACCCGGTGAGCGCGACCGGGCAGATTGCGGGTGGGGCGAATTTGGTGTGCTTCACCACCGGGCGGGGGAGCTGTTTTGGCTCGATGCCTGCGCCGACGATCAAGCTGGCGACGAATACGCCGATGTATGGCCGGATGACGGGCGATATGGATGTGAACTGCGGCACGGTGATCGACGGCGACAAGTCGCTGGACGAGGTGGGGCAGGAGATTTTCGAGAAGATGCTGGCGGTGGCGAGCGGAGAGAAGTCGAAGTCCGAGGCGCTGGGGGTGGGCGAGGAGGAGTTTGCGCCCTGGCCGATTGGGGTGACGGGCTGAGCGCCATTCTCCGGTATGACCGGAAGTTCTGTTGAGGGATGAGATCCTCGGGTCGAGCCCGAGGATGACGTGCTGCGGGGGCGCTGGCGCGGGCCGCCGGGGTGGCGGGACAAGTCCCGCCCTACAGGATCACTTTGGGTTCGGGGAGGCCGGCGACGCCGGCGGGGGCCATGTAGGTGACGCCCTGCTTGCCGTCTTTCTTCATGCCGCCACAGGCCGTGGTGACGTAGAGCGTGGTAAGGCCCTCGCCGCCGAAGGCGGGGCAGCTCGACTTGTCGCCGCCCACCGGGATTGCCCGGTCGAAGCTGCCGTCGGGCAGGTAGCGGGCGACGCGGGCAGACCCCCATTGGGCGTTCCAGAGGGCACCTTCGCTGTCGACCACGGAGCCGTCGGGGTAGAGGCCTTCGGCGGTGAGATCCACGAAGACCTCCGGCTCGCCTGCGGGCCAGCCCTCGGCGTCGAGCGGGGTCTTCATGATGCGCTGGGTCACGGTATCGGCCCAATAGGCCAGCCGCCCGCCGGGGGCGAAGCAGATGGAATTGCTGACGGTGATGCCGCTGTAGAGCTGGCGCAGCTCGCCCTTGCAGTAGCGGTAGATCGCCCCTGCCCCGGCCTCTTCCTTCTTGCCCATGGTGCCGATCCAGAAGCCGCCCATCGGGTCGGCGCGGCCATCGTTGGAGCGGGTTACGGCGTTGTCGGCCTCGAGCGGCAGCACCGACTCGCGCACGCCGGTGGCGAGGTCGAAGGTGAAAAGCTCGGTTTCGGAGGCCATGAAGAGCACCTCTTCCGACATCCAGCCAGCGGCGGAGACATGCTCGGTGAAGGTCCATTCGTGCGGGCCATCCTCGCCCCGGGTCAGCAGACGGTTGCCGAGGATGTCGAACCAGAAAAGCTGTGCGCGCAGCGGGTGCCAGAGCGGGCCTTCGCCGAGGCGGCAGGCGCGGGCATCGTAGACCGCGCTCATGGCATCACCGCGTCGTAGGCGGCCACGATGCCAGCGGCCTTTTCGGCCACCTGCGCGGGGGTGTCGCCGGGCTTGTAGAGCGCCGAGCCGATGCCGAAGCCCGAGATGCCTGCCGCCGCCCAGTCACCGAAATTGTCGGGGCCTGCGCCGCCGACGGCGAGAACCTCGGTGCCTGCGGGGAGCACGGCCAACATGGCCTTGAGGCCCGCCGGGCCGACCAGCGAGCCGGGAAAGAGCTTGAGGCCGGTGGCCCCGTGGCGCAGCGCGGTGAAGGCCTCTGAGGGGGTCATGCAGCCGGGGTAACTGAGCATCCCGGCGGCGATGGTGGTGTCGATCACGCGAGGGTTGGTATCGGGTGAGACGACGAGCCGGGCGCCGGTGGCGGAAACTTCGACCACCTGCTTGGGGGTCAGCACGGTGCCTGCGCCGATCACGGCCTTGGGGAAGGCCTTGGCCATGGCGGCGATGCTCTTGAGCGGGTCGGGCGAGTTGAGCGGCACCTCGATGCGGGTGATCCCGGCAGCGATCAGGGCCTCGGTGACGGGCAGGGCCTCGGCGGGTTTGAGGCCGCGGAGGATGGCGATGAGATTGCGGGTCATGGGAGGCTCCGGGTGGTGGGGCGGGCGGTGGGTTGCACCCACCCTACAGCATGCGGGCAGCGGTCAGCCCGGCGAGGGCGAGGTTTTCACCATCATGGGTTTCAGGGGCGACGCCCTGCGCGGCGAGGGCCTTGGCGTAGGGCTCGGTGAGGAGCGGGCCGCCGATGAGGGCGACGCGCTGGCCGAGCCAGTAGGGGCGCGCGGCGGCGAGTTCGAGCCCGATCAGCGTGCCGGAGAGGCGCGCTCGGGCGGTGGCGGGCGGCAGGCCGGTGAGCAGCGAGGCGGCGCGCAGCGAGAACAGCGAGGAGGCGAGGCGCTCGGGGCGCGACATGGCGTCGGTTGCCGCCTCGGCAAAGGCGCTTTCGTCCCAGCCTTCGCCGTGGAGCGAGTGGCGCAGGACCGATTGCGAGGAGAGCAGCGAGAAGAGTTCGCCGGTCATGAAGGTGCGGAAGCTGACGATTTCGCCCGCCGAGACATGGACCCATTTGGAGTGGGTGCCGGGCAGGCAGAGGATGCCGTCGAACTCCGGGTGGCCTGCGAGGAAGCCCGCGACCTGGGTTTCTTCGCCGCGCATCACGTCGGCGGGCTCGGATTGGGAGACGCCGGGCAGGATGCGCACGCTGAGGCGCGGGTCGTTGGTGGGGGCCGTGACCGGCGCGAGGCCGGAGGGCTTGCAGGGGGCGGCGGCATAGGGGGCCTCGACCCAGCCCTGCTTGGCGCCGGCCATGCCGCAGATGAGCACCTCGGTCGGGGCGTGGCCGAGGTATTTATCCGCCAGCGCCAGCAGCGCGGGCTCGTAGCCCTCGGGCGTGAGGCTGCCCATGCCCTGCGAAGAGGTTTCGCGGCCGATCACCTCCCCCTCGGAGCCGATGGCCCAGAGGCGGAGGTTGGAGGTGCCCCAGTCGGCCGCGATCCAGCTTGCGTTCATGCGCCTGTCAGGCTCCGGCGAGATCTTCGGGGAGGATCGCGTCGGGCATGTTCTGGTAGCACACGGGCCGCAGGAAGCGGCGGATCGAGAGGGTGCCGACAGAGGTGGCGCCGAAGTTGGTGGAGGCCGGGTAGGGGCCGCCGTGGACCATCGTGTCGGCCACTTCGACGCCGGTGGGGAAGCCGTTGACCAGCAGGCGGCCTGCCTTGCGCTCGAGGATCGGGAGCAGGGCCTTGGCGCGCTCGGTGTCGCCTTCGTCCATGTGGATGGTGGCGGTGAGCTGGCCTTCGAAGCCCTTTGCCAGGGTCTCCATCTCGTCCTTGCCGGAGACGCGGACGACCAGCCCGAGGGGGCCGAAGACCTCTTCGCCGAGCGCGTGGTCTTGCAGGTAGGCCGCGGCGTCGGTCTCGTAGAGGTTGGGGGAGGCGTTGCGGCCTTCGTCCTCGTTGGTCAGCAGGGGCTGCACGGCGTTGCGGCCATCGAAGCGGGCCTTGCCGTCCTTGTAGGCCTTGGCGATGCCGTCGGTGAGCATGGTCTGGGGTGCGGCCTTGGAGAGCGCCTCCTTGGCGGCGGAGACGAAGGCGTCACCAGCCTCGCCCTTCTCGACCACGGCGATACCGGGGTTGGTGCAGAACTGGCCTGCGCCCATGGTGAGCGAACCGGCCCAGCCTTCGCCCATGGCGGCGCCACGGGCCTTGGCGGCCTCGGGGAGCACGAACATCGGGTTTACGCTGCCGAGTTCCCCGAAGAAGGGGATCGGCTCGGGGCGGGCGGCGCAGAGGTCGAAGAGCGCGCGGCCCCCGCCGAGGGAACCGGTGAAACCGACGGCCTTGATCAGCGGGTGCTCGACGAGGGTGGTGCCGACGTCGCGCTTGCCGCCCTGGATCAGGGAGAAGACGCCGGGGTGGATGCCGCATTTCTTGATCGCGGCGTCGATGGCCTGGGCGACGATTTCGCCGGTGCCGGGGTGGGCGGAGTGGCCCTTGACGACCACCGGGCAGCCTGCGGCCAGCGCGGCGGCGGTGTCGCCGCCAGCGGTGGAGAAGGCGAGCGGGAAGTTGGAGGCACCGAAGACGGCGACGGGCCCGATCGGGCGCTGGACCATCTTGAGGTCGGGGCGCGGCGCGGGGGCGCGGTCGGGCAGCGCCGCGTCGTGGCGCACGTCGAGGTAGTGGCCGTCGCGGATGTGCGACGCGAAGAGGCGAAGCTGGCCGGTGGTGCGGCCGCGCTCGCCCTGCAAGCGGCCCTCGGGCAGGCCAGACTCCGAGGTGCCGATCTCGGTGATCTCGTCACCGCGGGCCTCGATCTCGTCGGCGATGGTTTCAAGGAACTTGGCGCGGGTTTCGCGGGACGAATAGCCGTAGGACCAGAAGGCCTCTTCCGCCGCCTCGCAGGCCTTGTTCACCAGCTCGGGCGTGCCGACGGGATAGTCGAAGGCCTCGCCGTGGGCGGGCTCGGATTTGAAGGTGGACGGGCCGTCGAGCCACTCTCCGGCGATCAGGTGCTTGGACTTGGGTGTAAAGCTCATGGGTCTCCTCACTTGCCCCATTTCAGGGCGATCAGGTCGAGTTCTTTGGACAGTTCGATCAGGCGGGATTTTGTCCGCTGTGACATCGGTTTCAAGGGGTGGCGGACGTGGTCGGAGCCGATCACGCCGCCCTCCATCATGACGGTTTTCGCCGCGCGGAGGCCGCACTGGCGGTTTTCGTGGTTGATGAGCGGCAGGCAGCGCTTCCAGCCGGTGAGCGCGGCCTCGTGGTCGCCGTCGAGATAGTTGACGACGATAGGGCCGATCAGCTCGGGCTGGAGCGCCGAGGTCATGGTGCCGGTGCAGCCTGCGTCGAGGTCGGCCAGAAGGGTCACGGCCTCTTCACCGTCGAAGGGGCCGACGATGTGCTTTCCGCCCTGCTCGATGAGGGCCGCGAGCTTGTCGGCGGCGAAGGGGGTTTCGATCTTGAAGTAGCTGACGTGCTCGATCTCCTTGGCCATGCGCACGAGGGTGGGCACGGGAAGGGAGACGCCGGAAAGCGGGGCGTCCTGCACCATGATCGGGATGTTGATGGCGTCGGAAACCGCCTGAAAATGCTCCATGATCCCGGCCTCGGCGGGCACGAGGCCGACGCCGTGGTAGGGGGGCATCATCATCAGCATGGAGGCGCCGAGGCTTTCGGCATATTTGGCGCGGTCCACCACGATCTGCGTCGAGAAATGCGAGACGGTGACGATCACCGGAACGCGGCCTGCGACATGCTCGATGGAGACGCGGGTGAGCAGGGCGCGCTCTTCATCCGAGAGCACGAATTGCTCGGAATAGTTGGCGAGAATGCAGATGGCATCGACGCCCTGGTCGATCATGCAATCGAGGACGCGGCGCATCCCCTCTTCATCCACCGCGCCTTCGGCGGTGAAGGGCGTGGGGGCGACGGGGAGGATTCCGGTAAGTGGGCTTTGCATGTGTCGTCCTTACGTCAGATGCGGGTGACATGGAACCGGGATACCTGTCTGTAGGTCTCGCCCGGCGAAAGGGTGATTTGGGGATAATCCGGGTGGTTTGGTGCGTCGGGCCAGTGCTGCGGTTCGATCGCGACGCCCGCATGCGGACCATAGGGCGCGCCGCTGTGGCCGGGCACCTCGGAATTGAGGCCGGAGCCATCATAGACCTGTAGGCCGGGCTCGGTGGTGTCGATCTCCAGTTGCAGGTCTGCGGCGGTGAGGGTGCAGGCCGGGTGAAGCTGGGTGCCGGGGGTGCGCAGGCAGAAGTTGTGATCGAGCTTGGGGTCGTCCTGCGGCGTGGTGATGGCGCGGGGCAGGCGAAAATCGAAGCGGGTGCCGGCGACGGGGATCGGGCCGTTTTGCGGGATCTTGTGGGCGTCGACGGCAAGGTAGCTGTCGGCATCGACGTGGAGCTTGTGACCATCGAGGCTGGGGGTGCCGTCGAGGTTCCAGTAGCTGTGGTGGGCGATGTTGCAGAAGGTGGGGGCGTCGGTGGTGCCGGTGATTTCGAGTGTCAGGGCGCCTTCGGCATCGAGCGTGTAGGTGGCGTTGAGGGTGAGGTTGCCGGGGTAGCCCGCCTGCCCGTCTGCCAGCGTGATGGTGAAGATGGCGGAGGTGTCGGTGTGGGCGGCGAGGGCCCAGTTGACGTAGCCGCAGCCATCGGTGCCGCCATGAATTGCGGTGCGGCCTGCCTCGTTGGTTTCGAGCTGGACGATCTCGCCGTTCAGTGGGGCGCGGCCGCCCGCGATGCGGTTGGCGGCGCGGCCCACGACGGCACCGTAATTGCGCATACGGGTGCGGTAGGGCTCGAAGACCGGAGAGCCGAGGACGAGGCTGTGCTCGATGCCCTCGAGGCGGAAGTCTTGCAGGCTTGCGCCCCATGTCATCACGCGGGCAGTGGCGGGGCCATTGGTGAGGGTGACGATCTCGACGGTGTCACCCTCGGGGGTGGTGGCGAAGATTTCGGCTGTCATTCGTGGAAGGGCTCCGTGAGGGTGCGGTGGCCGAGGGTGAAGGCGTCTGCGACGTGGCGCATGGGGGCCAGGTCCATGTCTATCGCGCCTGCTGCGACGAGGCGAGCGAGGTTGGCGTAGAGGCGCGGGTATTCGCCTTTGAGCGCGTCGGCGTCTTCGCCCTGCTCGGCGCCGTCAATCTGGAGGCGCGCGCCGCCGTCGAGCAGCTTGAGGGTGCCTTGGGTGGTTTCGGCCTCGATCTCCCATGTCTGGTCGCCGGTCTGGCGCCAGTCGAAGGTCATTTGGACCTGGGCGGTGGGGTGGGCGAAGGCGAGGGTTGCGCCGATGGGGGCCTGGCAGTTTTCGGGGACTTCCAGGGTGGCGGCGGTCAGGTGGATCGGGTTTGGCAGGATTTCGGTGACGATGGAGAGGGCGTTGATGCCGGGGTCGAAGACGCCGAGGCCGCCGGGTTGCCAGATCCACTCTTGCCCCGGGTGCCAGCGGCGGACGTCTTCTTTCCAGGTGACGGTGAAGTTGGTGAGCTGCTTGTCGGCCAGCCATGCCTTTGCGGCGGGCACCATGGCGGCCTCGCGGCTGTGCCATGAGGCGTAGAGGGTGACGCGGTGCTGGCGGGCGAGCTGTTCGAGCGTGTGGCACTCGGAAAGGGTCGCGCCGGGGGGCTTTTCGAGCATGACGTGGCGGCCTGCCTTGATGGCCTCGGCGGCGAGCGCAAAGCGCGGGACGGGCGGGACGCAGAGGGAGACGACGCGGATTTCAGGGTGGGCGTCGAGCATGGTGGCGAGGTCGGTGTAGGCGGGTGTGCCGTCAACCGTGCCATGGCGCGAGACGGTGGCGGCCAGCTCCCAGTCGGGGGAGCTGGCGATGGAGGGCACGTGCTGGTCGACCGCGATCTTGCCGATGCCGACGAGGGCGATTTCCATGGTTGGTCTCCGGTTTTGGCGGTTGGTGGGTTTCACCCACCCTACTCAGTGTGAATCCCGGCCCACGTCGTTGCCGCGGCAGCCCTTGAGGAAGTCGAGGTCGGCCCCCGTATCCGCGCCCATCACGTGCTGCTGGTGCAGCCATGCGTATCCGGACTTTGGCTGCTCGTGGGTTGGGGACCATGCGGCGAGGCGCTCGGTGAGTTCGGCTTCGGGGATGTCGAGGTGGAGGCGGCGGTTGGCCACGTCGACCTCGATGATGTCGCCCGATTGGACCACCGCAAGCGGGCCACCTGCGGCGGCCTCGGGCGAGGTGTGCAGGATCACGGTGCCGTAGGCGGTGCCGGACATGCGGGCATCGGAGATGCGGACCATGTCGGTGATGCCCTTCTTCAGCACCTTGGGCGGCAGGCCCATGTTGCCGACCTCGGCCATGCCGGGGTAGCCCTTGGGGCCGCAATTCTTCATCACCATGATGCAGGTTTCGTCGATGTCGAGCGCGTCGTCGTTGATGCGGGCCTTGTAGTCGTCGATATCCTCGAACACCACGGCGCGGCCCTTGTGTTGCAGGAGCGCGGGGGTGGCGGCGGAGGGTTTGAGCACCGCGCCGCCGGGGGCGAGGTTGCCCTTGAGCACGACGATGCCGCCGGACTGGGTGAGGGCCTTTTCGGCGGGGAGGATCACGTCATCGTTGTGGTTCACGGCGTCCTTGACCTCGTCCCAGATGCCGGTGCCGGAGACGGTGAGTGCGTCGCGGTGGAGCACGCCGGCTTCACCGAGGCGTTTCAGCACGACGGGCAGGCCACCGGCGTAGAAGAACTCTTCCATCAGGTATTTGCCGGAGGGCATGAGGTTGACGATGGTGGGGATGTCGCGGCCGCAGCGGTCCCAATCTTCCAGCGTCAGGTCGATGCCGACGCGGCCTGCCATGGCGAGCAGGTGGATGACGGCATTGGTGGAGCCGCCGATGGCGGCGTTGGTGCGGATGGCGTTTTCGAAGGCCTGTTTGGTCATCACGTCGGAGGGCTTCAGGTCGTCCTTCACCATCTGGACGATGCGGCGGCCGGAGAGTTGGGCCATGACGCGGCGGCGGGAGTCGACCGCCGGGATGGCGGCGTTTCCGGAGAGGGCCATGCCGAGGGCTTCGGCCATGCTGGCCATCGACGAGGCGGTGCCCATGGTGTTGCAGGTGCCGGTGGAGCGGGACATGCTCTGCTCGGCCTCCAGGAATTCCTCCTGGGTCATCTTCCCGGCCTTCACGTCCTCGGAGAACTTCCAGAGGTGGGTGCCGGAGCCGACGCGCTCGCCCTGGAAGTAGCCGTTGAGCATGGGGCCGCCGGTGACGACGATGGCGGGCAGGTCCACCGAGGCGGCGCCCATCATGAGGGAGGGGGTTGTCTTGTCGCAGCCGACCATCAGCACGCAGCCGTCGATGGGCTGGCCTCGGATGGTTTCCTCAACTGCCAGCGCCGCGAGATTGCGGAACATCATGGCGGTGGGGCGGTAGGTGTTTTCGGAGGCGGAGAACACGGGCACCTCGACGGGGAAGCCGCCGGCCTCCCAGATGCCGGCCTTTACCTTTTCGACCAGTTCCTTGACGTGGCTGCCGTTGCAGGGCGTCAGCTCGGACCAGGTGTTGAGGATGCCAATGACCGGGCGGCCATCGAAGAGGTCATGCGGGTAGCCCTGATTTTTCAGCCAGCCGCGATGGTAGATCGTGTCGCGGGAATTGCCGCCATACCACTCTTGCGAGCGGAGTTTGCGGGGCCAGTCTGCGGGTTGGAAAGCCATGTGTCAGCCCTGCTTTGATTTGTTGTAGACGTCGAAGAGCACGGCCGCGAGCAGCACGAGGCCCTTGATGACCTGCTGATAGTCGATGCCGATGCCCATGATCGACATGCCGTTGTTGAGCACGCCCATCAGGAAGGCGCCAACCACGGCGCCGACGATCTTGCCGACCCCGCCCGACATGGAGGCGCCGCCGATGAAGACGGCTGCGATGACGTCGAGCTCCAGCGCGAAACCGGCCTTGGGCGTTGCCGTGTTGAGACGGGCGGCAAAGACCAGCCCGGCGACGGCGGCGAGAACGCCCATGTTGGTGAAGGCGAGGAAGGTGAGCCGCTCGGTCTTGATGCCCGAGAGCTTGGCGGCCTTCTCGTTGCCGCCCAGGGCATAGACCCGGCGGCCAATCGTCGTTTGCTCGGTGATAAAGGCGTAGATGATCGTGAGCACGCCCATGGTGATGAGCACGTTGGGCAGGCCGCGGAAGGTGGCGAGCTTGTAGCAGATGAAGATCAGCGCCGCGGAGACGATCAGGTTGCGGGCGACGAAGAAGCTGCGGGGCTCGTCCTCGATGCCGTAGGCCTTGTTGCGGGCGCGTTTGCGCATGCCGAGCCAGGTGATGATGGCGGCCGCGACGAGGCCGGTCAGCAAGGCGAGGACATTGACCTTGCGGGCATCGAACAGCCCGGCCAGCGCCTCACCGAGACCGGCGGGGAAGAGATCGGGGATGAAGCCGTTGGCGATGATCTGGAACTCGCGGGGAAAGGGGCCGACGGACTGGCCTTCGAGCAGCCAGAGCGAGGCGCCGCGGAACACCAGCATCCCGGCGAGGGTTACGATGAAACTCGGGATCTTCCAGTAGGCGACCCAATAGCCCTGCGCCGCGCCGATGGCCCCGCCCGCCACGAGGCAGACAAGGATGGTGGCGTAGAGGTTCCAGCCCCAGTTGACGATCATCACCGCCGCCAGCGCGCCGACGAAGCCCATGACCGAGCCAACCGAGAGGTCGATGTTGCCGGAGACGATGACGATGAGCATGCCCAGCGCCATGATGATGATATAACTGTTCTGCAACAGCAGGTTGGTGATGTTCACCGCGCGCAGTAGCGTGCCCTCGGTGACGATCTGGAAGAACACCATGATCGCGATGAGCGCCAGCAGCAGCCCGTATTCGCGCAGGTTGCTCTTGAGGTAGGAGCCGATGCCCTGGGAGGCGGGTTCGTTGTTTTCAGCTAGTGCCATGGGTCTTCCTCAATCGGTCACGATGAGCGACATGATGCGCTCCTGGCTGGCCTCTTCGGCGGTGAGTTCACCGACAAGGGCCCCTTCGTTCATAACGTAGATGCGGTCGCACATGCCCAGCAGCTCGGGCATTTCGGAGGAGATCATCAGCACCCCCCTGCCCTGCTCGGACAGCTCGTTGATGATGCCGTAGATCTCGAACTTGGCGCCCACGTCGATGCCGCGCGTGGGCTCGTCGAGGATAAGCACCTCGGGCTCTGCGAAGAGCCACTTGGAGAGCGCCACCTTCTGCTGGTTGCCGCCCGAGAGGTTCATGACCTTCTGGAACACGGAGGGCGTGCGGATGTTCATGGCGGCGCGATACTTTTCGGCCACGCGGGTTTCTTCGGCCTCGTTCAGCACGCCGGCCGAGGCGACGGCAGGGAGGTTGGCCAGCGTGATGTTGCGCTGGATGTCTTCCTCGAGGATGAGGCCGAGGGATTTGCGGTCTTCGGTCACATAGGCCAGCCCGGTCTGGATGGCGCGGGGGACGGTGGAGGTATCGACCGGCTTGCCGCTGATCTCGACCTGCCCCGATATGTTCTGGCCGTAGCTGCGCCCGAAGATCGACATGGCGAGTTCGGTGCGCCCGGAGCCCATGAGGCCGGCGATGCCCACCACCTCACCGGCGCGGACGGTGAAGTTGGCGTTGCGGATGACCTGCCGCTCGGAATGCTCGGGGTGCCAGACGTTCCAGCCCTTTACCTCCATCAGCATGTCACCGGCGCGGCGGGTGCGGGCGGGGTAGCGCGAGGCCATGTCTCGACCGACCATGTCGCGCACGATGCGGTCTTCGGTGATGTCCTCGGCGGCGGCATCCATGGTGGAGACGGTGGTGCCGTCGCGGATGACGGTGACGCTGTCAGCCACGCGGCGCACTTCGTTCAGCTTGTGGCTGATGATGATCTGGCTGACGCCCTGGGCCTTCAGCTCGAGCATGAGGTCGAGCAGGGCCTGACTGTCGGATTCCGAAAGTGCGGCGGTCGGCTCGTCGAGGATGAGGAGCTTGACCTCCTTGGAGAGCGCCTTGGCGATTTCGACGAGCTGCTGCTTGCCCACGCCGATCTTGTCGACGAGCGTTGTGGGCGGCTCCTTGAGGCCGACCTTGCGCAGCAGATCCTCGGTGCGGGCGTTGGTTTCGCGCCAGTCGATGACGCCGCCCTTGGCACGCTCGTTGCCCAGAAACAGGTTTTCGGCAATCGAGAGCAGCGGCACCAGGGCAAGCTCCTGGTGGATGATGATGATGCCACGGGCCTCGCTGTCGGAGATGTTGCGAAACTCCGCGACGCTGCCTTCGTAGTGGATTTCGCCCGTGTAGCTGCCCACGGGATAGACCCCGGAAAGCACCTTCATGAGCGTGGATTTTCCTGCGCCGTTTTCACCGACCAGCGCGTGGATTTCGCCCTCCTTTACCGTCAGGTTGACGGTATCAAGAGCCTTCACGCCGGGAAATTCCTTGGTGATCGCGCGCATTTCGAGCAGTGCAGTCATGCCCGCAGCCTCCGCAGTTGGCGGGGCCCGCGCCTGCTAGCGCGAGCCCCGGGAGAACCCGTGAAGGGATTACTCGACCTGGTCCTTGGTGTAGTAGCCGGAGCCGATCAGGATCTCTTCCCAGTTCGACGCGTCGACGGAGACGGGCTCGAGCAGGTAGGAGGGCACCACCTTGACGCCGTTGTCATAGGTCTCGGTGTCGTTGATCTCGGGCTCGCTGCCGCCGAGCACCGCATTGACCATGCCCACGGTGACGCGGGCCAGTTCACGGGTGTCCTTGAAGACGGTGGAATACTGCTCGCCGGCGAGGATGGACTTGACCGAGGGCACCTCGGCGTCTTGCCCCGAAACGATCGGCATTTTCATGTCGCCCGAGCCGTAGCCGACGCCCTTGAGCGAGGACAGGATGCCGATGGAGAGCCCGTCGTAGGGCGACAGGACGCCGTGGACTTCCTTGTCGGTGTAATGGGCGGAGAGGAGGTTATCCATCCGGGCCTGGGCCACGGCGCCGTCCCAACGCAGGGTGCCGACGGTATCCATGCCCATCTGGCCGGACTGGACCACCACGGTGCCGTCGTCGATCAGCGGCTGAAGCACCGACATGGCGCCGTTGTAGAAGAAGTAGGCGTTGTTGTCGTCGGGCGAGCCGCCGAAGAGTTCGACGTTGTAGGGGCCGTCACCGAAGCGCTCCTTGAGGCCGTCGACGAGGCTGGAGGCCTGCTGAACGCCGACCTTGAAGTTGTCGAAGGTGGCGTAATAGTCGACGTTCTCGCTGTCGCGGATCAGGCGGTCGTAGGCGATGACCTTGATGCCGGAGGCGGCGGCGTTTTCCAGCGCGTTGCTGAGGGTGGTGCCGTCGATTGCGGCGATGACCAGCACGTCGACGCCCTTGGTGATCATGTTCTCGATCTGGGCGAGCTGGTTGGGGATGTCATCCTCTGCGTATTGCAGATCGGTTTCGTAGCCGGCGGCTTCGAACTGCTCGACCATGGAATTGCCGTCCGAGATCCAGCGGGCCGAGGATTTGGTGGGCATGGCGATGCCGACAGTGCCTTCGGCATAGGCGCCGGCAGCGAGCGACACCACGGCGACCGCCGAGGCGAGAAGGGTCTTGAGTTTCATTTGTATCCTCCAAATGCGTGCGCTGCGGCGAGCCCTCCCGGCCCGGCTTGCGCACTTCTCCCTGTTGCGGGGCCTTGAGGCATCCGCTGGGCATGGGGTAGCGCGGCGTTTACATGACTGTAAAATGCGAATACTGCCGATCTGCATACCAGTTTTGTTATGGAGATGCGGTGTGGAACTGGCCGGGCGGTTGAAACCGAGGCAGCTCAGGCTGATCCAGCGGATCGGGGAGACCCGGCAGTTGCAGAGCGCGGCCCATATGCTGGCAATGAGCCAGCCTGCCGCCTCGCGGGTGCTGGCCGAGATCGAGGCCGAGGTCGGCGCGCCGCTGTTCACCCGCCACCCCAAGGGCATGGAGCCGACGCTGCTGGGCGAGACCTTTCTGCGCCATGCGAGGGTGATCCTGAACGAACTCGACAGCCTCGAGAGCGAAGTGGCCGGGTTGCGCGCGGGGGAGACGGGCGAGGTGCGGGTGGGCTCGGTGACGGGGCCGACGGTGGGGGTGCTGGTGCCCGCCATCCGGGCGGTGCGGGAGGCGGCGCCGGGTGTGCAGGCCACCATCGAGGTGGGGCCTTCGGGGCAGCTTGTGCGGGGGCTGGAGGAAGGGCGGTTCGACTTTGTGATCTGCCGCCTGCCGCCGGAATACGACAGCCGCCAGTTTGCCATCTACCCGGCCCGCAACGAGGTGGTGAGCCTCGTGGTGCGCGCCGGTCACCCGGCGCTTGGCAGCCCGCAGCGGCTCTCGGACCTGCGGGAGTATGAATGGGTGATCCAGGACCTCGGCACGCCGATCCGGGTGGCGCTGGACGGGGCCTTTCACGCGGCCGGGCTGGCGGCGCCGGAGCAGATCACCAACTCGTCGTCGCTGCTGGTGGTGCTGTCGATCCTGAGCGGCACCGACACCATTGCGCCGCAGAGCCAGGAGGTGGCCGACGTGCTGACCCGCAACCGGATTGGCGACAGCTTTGCCACGCTGGAGCTGGCCGACCCGCTGGCGGTGGCGCCCTATTTCGTGATCCACAACCGCAGCCAGCAGATGCACCGGGCGGCGGAACGGGTGATGCAGGAGGTTTTCCGGCGGCTCTAGCGCAGGGGGCCGGTCAGCCCGGCAGGCCGAGAGCGGCACGGGCCTCGGGGGGCATGTCGCGGGCGGCGGCGTCCATTGCCGCGAAGTAGCGTGTGCGCAGCGTGTCGGCGCCGAGTTCGCGCCATTCCCGCCCGGCAAAGTGGGCCTCCTCGCGGATCAGGTCTTCGACCAGCGGGTCGATCACCGCGCCGCCGCCGCCGGGGTAGCGGAACCAGCCGACGCCGACCTTTCGGCCCAGCCGCCCCTCGGCCACCATGCGGTCGGCGACGAGGAAGGGCTCGGTGCGGGCGGCGGCGATCACATCAAGGCCGATCTGGTCTTGCATGGCGCAGGGGCCCTGTACCATGCCCCCGGCTTCGAGCGCCTCGTCAAGCTCCCACGGGTTGGAGCCTTCGAGCAGCAGGGCCTCGACCTCGGCATGGCTGTGGGCCAGAAGCCGGGCGGTGGCGTCGTAAACGATGGGGCTGGTCATTCGCCGGTGAGAAACCCGCGCTCGCGCACCAGCGCCTCGAGTGCGTCGAGCGTGGCCTCAAACGACTGGCCGGAGGTGTCGAGCTGGGCCTCGGCGCGCTCGTAGAGCGCCTCGCGGCTCCGCAGGATGCTCTTGAGCTGCTCCATGGCCTCGGGGTTTCCGGCCATCGGGCGGGTATCGCCCTGCGCCCGGACGCGGCCCATGTGCTCTTCAGGCGACGCCTTGAGCCAGACGGTGTGGAACTGGGCCAGCAGGCTCTTGTAGGTGTCGGGCTCGGCCACGATGCCGCCCGCGACGGCGAGGATGAGGGACTCGTGGGTGGCGGTGATGCGGCTGACGGCCTGGGCCTCGAGCTTGCGGTAGCCCTCCTGCCCGTAGAGCGCCATCACCTCGTTTACCGGCATGCCCGACTGCTCCTCGATCTCGCGGTTCAGCTCGATGAAGGGCAGCCCGAGACGGGCGCCAAGCTCGGCCCCGAGGGTGGATTTGCCTGCCCCGCGCAGGCCGATGAGGCAGATGCGCTGGCCGCGCAGGCGCGCGGGCGGCTCGGGAGAGAGCAGATCAAGCACGCGGGCGCGGGTTTCGGCCGGGGAGGCGGAAAAGAGGTCGGCCACACGCATGGCCTCGGAGGTCCAGGGGTCATCCTCGCCCACCAGCCATTCGATCCGGTGATCGAGCGCCACCGCCACGCGTTTCAGCAGGCCGATGGAGATGTTGCCCTCGCCCGCCTCAAGCTGGGCAAGGTAGCGCGGCGAGACGCCCGACAGCTCGGAGACCACCCGGCGCGGCAGCCCGCGCAGCTCGCGGGCCTTGCGCACGCGCTCGCCCACGCGGGAGATGAGCCGCTCGACCGCGGCCTCCATCTCGTCGACCCCGAGCGCCGCCGTGGCCTCGCCGCGGAAATTGGTGATCTCGCTCATTGCCCTCTGCCGCATTTTGCATCGTGTGAATTATAATGCACAAGATGAACGATCCGCCGTCCGGCTTCAACGAAATTCGCCGCTCAGGCGCGGCGGAGCGCCTGATGGGCGAAGGCGAGCTTGCCGCGCACCGGGTCGGAGAGGACGAAGGGGTAGAGATCGGGCAGGTCGAGCGCCCGGTTCACGTGGTTCACCCGCATGGCGAAATCGGCGGCACGTTCGATCAGCGCGAGGGCATCGGGCTCGCCGTAGGCATCACCGCCGGGGGCCAGCGCCACCGCGTAGCCGCTGTCGACGAGGTCGGTCAGGTGCAGGAGGTGGGCCACGGTTTCGGCCCAGTCCTCATGCGGGTGGGCGGTGGCGTAGCTGGTGATATGGGTGCCGCCTGCGGGCTTGGGGTTGTCATAGTGCGCCTTCAGCGCCTCGCCGTAATCGGCCCGCTCGTCGCCGAAGAGGGTGCGGAAGGCATCCGGGAAGGACGGGTCGTCCTGCGACAGGCGCAGGAAGAGGTAGTGGGCGAGTTCGTGGCGCAGGTGGCCCGACATGGTGCGATAGTCTTCGTCCAGACGCTCGCGGCGGGCTTCCTGCACCGCGCGGCTGGATTCGGCGACATCCAGCGTGATCAGCCCGTCGGCATGGCCCATGGTGATCTTTTCCGGGCCGTGGCGGGTGCGGTCTGCCACCAGCTCGAAGCGGGGGGCGGGGCCAGTGTCGGACGGGCCGAACCAGCCCCAGCGGTGCAGGCCGGCGAGCACCCAGCGCTTGGCGGCTTCGGTGCGGGCTAGGCGGCTTTCGGCGCCCTCGACCTCGGGGTCGGGGATCACCTCGGTCATGGCGCAGGAACGGCAGAGCGGCCCGTCTTCGGAGCCCGCCGTCCAGTTGCAGCCGATGGCGGTGCGGCGCGCGCAATCGACGCCCGTCACCATCGCCTGCGCGTCGGGGTCGAAATGCAGCGCGTGGCCGTTGGGGCAGTGGTGGTTGTTGAACCAGACCTGCTCGGAGCAGGCGGGACAATGGAATATTTGCATGCGGTCTCCTTGCGGCGGAGTAACCCGTGAGATGCATCGGGGTTCCGTGGACCGGCATGGCGCGTTTGGCGCGGCGGGACAAGTCCCGCCCTACGGGATGCGGGCCTCGACGAGGGCGCGGATGTCTTCGGGGGGCGGTTTCTTGGTGAAGCTGGGGCTGTCGATGAAGACGCAGGTGAAATCGCCCTCGAAGCAGAGCGTGCCGGCCTGCCGCCCCTCCACCCGGAAGCTGACGGAGGTGGTGCCGAGCCGGGTGGGCCAGCAGGCGCAGTCGAGCATGTGGCGGGGCGTCACCGGGGCGCGGAAATCCATGCTCATCGACACGAAGGGGGTGCCGGTGCCGCGATCAAGCTCCATGTGATACCAGCCCGCCTGCTCGCCCAGCGCATCAGCCCACCAGCCGTTGATCGCCTCGAGCGCAAACCATGGGAGACGGGCGGTGTAGGCGATGCGGGCCGGGTCGCAATCGCCCCAGCCGACCTGGATGTGGTGGGTGTAGGGGGCGGGTGCTGCGGGATCGGTCAATCGCGGCCTGCTTCCATGAATTTCTGCGCCAGAAGGGCGGGGTTGGTGAAGCAGACCTCGTGGGAGCCGGGCATCCAGACGTAGCGGAAGAGGCCGAGTTTTTCCGACAGGCGCGGGTGCCATGGCAGGGAGGCGGGCATGGCGGCATCTTCCTGGCAGTGGATGTAGCTCTTGCCGACCTGCCATTCGGCCGGGTTGGAGGTGAGGGATATGCGGTCCTGAAAGGTCTTGTAGGGGTGCGGGTTGAGCCGGTCGTAGGCCGATTGGGCCAGCGCGGCGTCGCCGTCGTTGATGAAAACCTCGCGCCAGACCGGGAAGGGCAGCAGCACCGAGCCGTCTTCGGCCTGGATGGCATCGAACATCTCTGTGTAATGCGGCGGGACCAGATCGTTGAGGCTTTCGCCGTCGTTGGGCACGAAGGCCGACCAGTAGACGAGGCGGCGCACGGTGCCCTCGGGCAGGCGGTCGAAGGCGCCGGTGATGACCATGCCGCCGTAGGAATGGCCGACGAGCACGATGTCGGTGAGGCCGTTCTCGGTGATATAGGCGGTGAGCGAGGCGATGGCGTCATCGAGGCCGACAGATTTGTCGGCCCCCGGCGCATTGCCAGCCAGGGTGGGCAGGTGGACCGTATGGCCGGCGGCGCGGATCGGCGCGGCGACCTCCTCGAAGAGCGGCCCCTCGTGCCATGCGCCGTGGACGATTACATAAGTGGCCATGCTGCCCTCCTCTCAGTAGGTCTCGACGTGATACCGCCCTTCGCTGCGCATCGCGTCGCGCGTGCTGTCCCAGGGCAGGCCGATACTTTCTGCGATGTTGGCCAGCGCCTTGTCGACGCCCTCTTCCATGCCGCGCAAGCCGCAGACGTAGATATGGGTTTTCGGGTCGGCCAGCAGGCCGGCCACCTCGTCTTCGTGCTGGCGCATCTTGTCCTGCACGTATTCCTTTTGCGCCTCGGGCTGGCGCGAAAAGGCGAAGTGTTTTTTCAGCAGGCTGTCGGGCACCTTCTTGAGCGGGCCGAAGTAGGGCAGCGAGTCGGGGGTGCGGGCGCCGAAGAAGAGCACCATGTCGCCCGCCGCGCCTGCCGACATGCGCTGGCGGCGCATGGTGAAGGCGCGGAAGGGGGCCGAGCCGGTGCCGGTGCAGATCATCAGCAGCCGGGCCGAGGGATCGTCGGGCATGAGGAAGGTTGCGCCGAAGGGGCCGGTGACCTGAACCTCGGCGCCCTTCTCCAGATCGCAGACGTAGTTGGAGCCGACGCCATGGGCCTCGCGCTTCACGGTGAGCGAGACGTTGGCATAGCCGGGGCGCTCGCCGTCGCGGGGGCTTGAGACGGAGTAGAGGCGCGGCAGGTGGGGCTTGCCCTCGGCGTCGGTGCCCGGCGGGATGATCCCGATGGACTGGCCTTCGAGCACCGGAAAGGGCGCGCCGCCCATGTCGAGGATGATGTGGCGCACGTCTGAATCGGCGCCCTCGGCGGTGAGGCGGTAGTTGCCCTGCACGCGGGCCGTGACCGGCTTGCCGATGGTATGGAGGTTGATGGAGGGTTTGGAGGCGGAGGCGGGGGCGACCGACTTGCCCCCTGCCCCGGCATGGGCCTCGGCCAGCAGCGCGGCCATGGCCTCATCGAGCGCCTCGGTGCTGCCCTCGCCGCCGGTTTCGATCTCCTGTTGCTCGGGCAGCTCCTCCCATTCGAACTGCTCTTCGAGGCTGTAGGGCTGCTCGACCACGCGCCACTCGTCGATGGAGCCGGTAGGGCAGACGGGGATGCAATCCATGCAGAAGTTGCACTTGTCGGCATCGACCACGACGTTGAGGTCGTCATGGGTGATGGCCTGCACCGGACAGGTCATCTCGCAGGTGTAGCAGCGGATGCAGATTTCGGGGTCGATCAGGTGTTGCTTGAGGGGCTTGTTCATGCCGCCCTGCCCTTCGGCTTCAGCACCATCTCGGGCACCGCCAGCAGATCCAGAACTTCGCGGCAGGCGCCTTTGCAGCCGGTGCAGCCGAGGCATTTGCCGGTGGTCAGCGCGCGCGGACGGGCGGGGGCCTGGGTTTGGGTCATCATGGCGGTTTCCTCCCTGTTCGGTTGGGGCGGGCGGCACCGGGGCGCCGCCCGGGCTGGCATTACGCCATGTGCAGTTTCACATATTCGAAGTCGCCGGGCTTGTTGTCGATCCCGACCTTGGGCGCGGCGATCCAGCTGGCGTATTTTCCGGGCTCGTAGCAGGGCTTCATCAGCGACTGGATGAAGTCGCCATCGGCCTTGGTGGGGAGCCACTCGTCTTTCTGGGCTTCGTAGGCCTCCGTCGACATCGGGGTGCCCTCCGTGTCAAAGTGGGCCGCCGAGAAGACGCCGATCTGGCGGTGGAAGCTTTCGTGGGGGAGCTTCAGCTCGAACTCGATGCCCATCTTCTCGATGGCCTTGTTCCAGCGGGTCACGCCGCCCGAAGCATCGCGCACGTAGTCGTCGCGCAGGCGCATGTTGATCGCCGTGAGCGCGGGCACTTCCTCCTGCACCACCTTTCCGTCAACGAGGTTCCAGACCTTGTAGGTGTCGCCGCGGAGCTGGTGATCGTCGTCGATGCGGTGCTCCATGTAGCGGCCCTTAATGCCTGCGTTAAATGCGTTGGCGGCGTTGGTCGAAACCTCTTGCCCGAAGAGGTCGAGGCTGAGGGTGTAGTGCAGGTTCAGCTTTTTCTGGATCGTCGGCAGGTCGATCACGCCGAGGTCGCGGATCTTGTTGATGTCGTAGGGGTCGGTGATGCCGGCGGCCTTCATCGCCTCGCAGGTGGCCTGGATCACGCGGCCCACCCCGGTTTCGCCCACGAACATGTGGTGCGCCTCTTCGGTGAGCATGAAGCGGCAGGTGCGGGAGAGCGGGTCGAAGCCGGATTGGGCGAGCGACTCGAGCTGCATCTTGCCGTCGCGGTCGGTGAAGTAGGTGAACATGAAGAAGGAGAGCCAGTCGGGCGTTTCCTCGTTGAAGGCGCCGAGCATCCGGGGGGCCTCGTCGGAACCCGACGAGCGGCGGAGCAGGTCATCGGCCTCTTCGCGGCCGTCTTTGCCGAAGTATTTGAACAGCAGGTAGACCATGGCCCAGAGGTGGCGGCCCTCTTCGACGTTGACCTGGAAGAGGTTGCGCAGGTCGTAGAGGGAGGGCGCGGTGAGGCCGAGGAAGCGCTGCTGCTCGACGCTGCCCGGCTCGGTGTCGCCCTGGATCACGATGAGGCGCTTGAGCATGTTGCGGTATTCGCCCGGCACTTCCTGCCACGCGGGCTGGCCGGCGTGCTCGCCGCAGGGGATGGTGCGGCCGTCGCCCTGCGGGGCCAGCAGCACGCCCCAGCGGTATTCGGGCATTTTCACGTAGTCGAACTTGGCCCAGCCCTTCGGGTCCACCGAGACGGCGGTCCGCAGGTAGACGAGGCTTTCCTGAAAGTTCTGCGGGATCAGGTCGTTCCACCAGTTAATGTAGCCGGGGTGCCACTTTTCCAGCGCCTTCAGCACGCGCTTGTCTTCGGAGAGGCCGACGTTGTTGGGGATTTGCGTGTCGTAGCTGACGTTGATGAGATCGAGCATTTTTTCCTCCTTGGTGGTGGGTTGGCACCCACCCTACGAGTTGGGTGTAGGGTGGGTGAAACCCACCATGCGGGTCAGACCCGCTGCATGTTGTAATCGCCGCGGATGCCGGTGCCGTAGCGTTGCAGGGCACCTTCGGGGCCGACGGCATTGGGGCGCTGGAAGATCCAGTTCTGCCATGCGGTGAGGCGGCCGAAGATGCGGGTTTCCATGGTTTCGGGCCCGGCGAAGCGCAGGTTGGCCTCCATGCCGGTCATCGCATCGGGGGAGAAGCTGGCGCGCTCTTCCATGAAGATGCGGATCTCGTCCTCCCAGTCGATGTCATCGAGGATGTAGGTGACGAGGCCAAGCTCGTCGGCCTCTTCGGCCTCGATGGGCTCACCGATGTGCTCGCGCAGGCTTTCCACCGTTTCGGGGGTGCCGAGGAAGCGGGTTTGCAGGCGGGTGATGTCGTTGCCCATGGGGTATTGGCCGAAGTTGCTTTCGGCGAGGGTGATGGCGGCGGTGGGGCGATTGTCGCCCTCGAACTCGTCTTCCATCATGTAGGTGCGGTCGCAGGCCCAGAGGATTTCGGCCAGCACGCCGGCAAAGCAGGAGCCGTGCTCGACGAGGGCGACGAGGGAGCGGGAGGTGACGTCGATGCGCTTGAGGATGCGCTTCCAGAAGCCGAGGATTTCGGAGGCCAGCCAGTTGTCCTTGTTGGCAAGCAGCACGGCTTCGTGGGCGAGCAGGGCCTCGGCATCGCCTTGGGTGCGGAACGTCCAGGTGCCGGCCTCCATCTCGTTGAGGCGCAGGTGCAGGATGGCGTCATCCAGCTCGCGGGCCAGCTTGAGAAGGTAGGACTGGTCGCCCTGGGCGATGAGGTCGGCCGCATCGGTGGGGGCCGGGCCTTCGGGGCCTTTGAGGGTGATGGTGGCGGAGCGCGCGGCGCGGTCGAGTTCGACCTCGACGTGGGTGTAGGTCACGGCGCTATCGGTGATGTTGCGCTCGATGGGGCCGAGGGTGATGCCCTTTTCGGCGCGGGCGGGCATGGCGGCGGCGAATTCGGCGGCGCGGGTGGTGACGGTGTCGTCGAACTTGGAGTTGGGAACGACCTCGTCGACGAGGCGCCAGTCTTTCGCCCGCTTGCCGCGCACGCCCTCTTCCATGGCGCAGAACACATCGGCCAGATCGCGGCGGACCTTGCGCTTGTCGGTCACGCGGGTGAGGCCGCCGGTGCCGGGGAGAACGGCGAGAAGCGGGACTTCGGGGAGGGCGACGGAGGAGCTGGAGTCGTCCGTCAGCATGATGTGGTTGCAGGCGAGGGCCAGCTCGTAGCCGCCCCCGGCGCAGGCGCCCTTTACCGCGGCGATCCACTTTTGGCCGGAGTCCGCCTCTGCGGCCTCGAAGGTGTTGCGGGTCTCGTTGGTGAACTTGCAGAAGTTAACCTTGTGGGCGTGGGACGCGCCGCCGAGCATGCGGATGTTGGCCCCGGCGCAGAACACGCGGTCCTTGCCGGACTGCATGATGACGACTTTCACCTCGGGGTGCTCGAAGCGCATGCGCTGCACCACATCGGAAAGCTCGATGTCGACGCCGAGGTCGTAGCTGTTGAGCTTGAGCTGGTAGCCGTCGAACAACCCGCCATCTTCATCGACATCCATGGTGACGCGCGCCACCTCGCCCTCGTAGGCCACTTTCCAGTGGCGGTACTTCGAGGGATCGGTGCGGAAATCTATCAGCTTGTCACTCATGGCGCGTTTCCTCCTGTTTCCGCTTTTTACCGGCTGGCAGGGCCGGAGTAAACGGATATTTTGCATAATACTTCATATTACGGGGCGGATTGGCCGGATTTCAGCCTGTACTTTGCACTATATTGCACTATTTCGCGCGATTTCCACCGCACCCCGAATCGACTCCAGCCGGAGGGAGAACCACCCGGCGGGGCGGTGCGGGGTGGTGAAGGGGGCAGCTTCCTCGATCAGGCGGGCGGCGATGCCGCAGAGGCGCAGGGCGGCCTCGGGGCGCTGCATCCGCTGCTTGAGGCCGGCGTTGGCGAGCTGGATCAGGGCCTGGATGCCGGTACGGTCGGGGCCATCGGGCAGCACCAGCCACACCGGCTCGAGCACCTCGTGGGCCTCCCAGAAATAGCCCGCGTCGATCCAGTCGAGCCCGGTGCGCAGCGCCTGAGACTGCATCGGCTCGGGATCGACGGTGTCGCGCAGGGCATCGAACGCGCCCTCGGGGTGGCGCGGGGTCTGGCCGGGGACGTAGGCGTATTCGGGCGTGGCGCTCACGCGGGCACGACCTCTTCGCGCTCCAGCCGGATCAGCCGGGCGGAAAACTCGGCCACGGCATCGAGCACGGCCTGGGGCTGGTCGAGATGGGGGCTGTGGCGGCAGTCGGGGAGGATGGCCACGTCGACGGGCGCGTAGCTGCGGGTTTCGACCTCTTCGACCTGCGCGAGGGTGCCATATTGGTCATCGGCCCCCTGGATCACGAGGCAGGGCACGCGCAGGTAGTCGACGACCTCGCCCACGTGCCAATCGCGGAAGCCGGGAGCGAGCCAGGCGTCGTTCCAGCCGCGGAAGGTGGCTTCCGGGTCGGTGTGATACTTGGCCATGCGGGGCTTGAGATCGGACTCGAAGCTGTCGCGGGCGGCGGCGATGGCAGCCAGACCGGCGGGCTCTGTGAAGAAATGCGGGGCCATGAGGACGAGGCCGCGAATGCGGTGGTCGGCATGGCGGCCTGCGTATTCGGCGGCGATGGTGGCACCGTCGGAGTGGCCCATGAGGATGAATTGATCGGCGCCGACCTCGGCGAGCACTTGCGGCAGCACCTCGGTGGCTTCGCGGGTCATATAGTCGAGCGGGCGGGGCAGATCGGCGGGGTCGGACTGGCCGTAGCCCGCGCGGGAGAAGGCGAAGACGCGCAGGCCAGTGGCGGCAGCGAGACGCTCGGGGATGTCGCGCCAGAGGGCGAGGCAGCCGAGGCCCTCGTGCAGCAGGACGATCACCGGGGCGGACGCCTCGCCGCCCCAGCTCTGCCATTCGAGCGACTTGCCTGCGGCGGTGAGACGGCCCTTGCCGGGAAAGGGGATCATGCGGGTTCTCCTTCGCGCAGTTTGAACCGCTGGATCTTGCCGGTGGCGGTTTTGGGCAACTCGTCGACCACCTCGACCCAGCGCGGGTATTTCCACATGCCGATCTTCTCCTTCACCAGATCCTTCAGCTCGGCGGCGACGGCGGGATCGGCCCCCTCCTTGAGCACGATGAAGGCGGCGGGTTTATCCAGCCCCTTCTCGTCGGCGCGGGCCACCACAGCGGCCTCGAGCACCGCCGGATGCTCGACCAGCGCCTGCTCGACCTCGAAGGGCGAGACCCAGATGCCGGAGACCTTGAACATGTCGTCGGTGCGCCCGCAGTAGATGTAGCGGCCCTCGGGGGTGCGCTCATACTTGTCGCCGGTGCGGGTCCAATGGCCCTGGAAGGTGTCCTGGCTCTTGGCGCGGCGGCACCAGTAGCCCTCGGCGGCGGAGGGGCCGCGCACGAGGAGTTCGCCCACCTCGCCATCGGCCACGGCCTCGTCATGCTCGTCGACCAGCCGCACCTCGTAGCCCGGCACCGCCGTGCCCGAGGTGCCATAGACGCAGTCGCCCGGGCGGTTGGAGAGGAAGATGTGGAGCATCTCGGTGGAGCCGACGCCATCTACGATCTGCGCCTTCCAGAGCGACTCCCAGCGCTCGCCGATCTCGCGCGGCAGGGCCTCGCCTGCGGAGGTGCAGAGGCGGATGGCATGGGCGGGCGCGCCGCCGGCCTTCTGTTGGGCGGCGACCAGCGCGGCAAAGAGCGTGGGCACGCCGCAGAAGATGGTGGGTTTTTCGTCGGCCATGATGGCAAAGCAGGCGTCGGGCGTGGGGCGGCCGCCGTAGATCACCGTGGTGGCCCCGACCGACATGGGGAAGGACATGGCGTTGCCCAGCCCATAGGCGAAGAACATCTTGGCGGCGGAATACACCGTGTCGTCCTCGCGGATGCCCAGCACGTCGCGCCCGAAGGTGTCGGCGGTGGCCTTCAGCGAGCCGTGCACATGGCGCACTCCCTTGGGGGTGCCGGTGGAGCCGGAGGAGTAGAGCCAGAAGGCGAGTTCGTCGTCATGGGCCACGACCGGCTCCATGGACGGCGCGCCTGCGGTGAAGGCCTGGTAGGACTCGGTGCCCTCGGGGGCTTCGCCCACGACCACGATGGCGCGCAGGAAGGGGTTGCCCTCGGTGGCGGGGGCCACGGTGGGCCACATCTCTTGCGAGACCACCAGGATGGAGGCGCGGCTGTCGGCGAGGATCGCTTCGTAGACCGGCGCGGCGAGCAGGGTGTTGAGCGGCACCGGGATCGCGCCCGCCTTGAGCGCGCCCCAGAAGACCACCGGAAACTCGATCTGGTCGCGCAGGATCATCGCCACCCGCTCCTCGCGGCGGACCCCGTGGCGGGTGAGCGCCCCGGCGAATTTGGCCGTTTCCTCAGACAGTTGTCCGTAAGTCAGGCTGCGCCTCTCGCCATCGGCCTCGCGGAAGGCGGGCTTGTCGGCCCGGCCCTCTGCTACGTGGCGATCGACAAAATAAAGGGCTGCGTTGCTGTTCATTGGCGTCGTCCTCCCTGACGCGACTCCGCAGAATCGCGCCTCCTCCCTGTATGTGCGTTATAGTGCACATTGCGCCGAGCCGATCAAGCGTCGTCGCGCAACTTTGCATTTTTGTGCATATTGTAGGCGGAGGTTGGCCGGGGGAGACTGGGGGTATGGATGGAGCCGAGATCACCCCGGAAGTGCTGCCGCTCGGGCAGGATGGCGTGCTGGTGCGCTTTGCCCGCGCAGTCAGCCCGCAGGCGAGCGCGGCGGTGGCCCGCTTTGCGGCGGAGGCGGAGGGGCTGGCCGAGGAGGTGGCCCCGGCGCTGGCCTCGGTGCTGCTGCGCTTCGACCCCGGCAGGCGCACGCGGGCCGAGGTTGTGGCCGGGGCGGAGGCGCTGCTGGCGGCGCAGGACTGGGGCGGGCTGTACGACCCGCCGCCGCGCAGGCTGTGGCGGGTGCCGGTGGCGCTGGAGGGGGAGCCGCTGGCGGAGGCCGCTGAGCTGGCCGGGTTGACGGAGGCGGAGGCGCGCGCCGAGCTGCTGGCGGCGGAGCTGCGGGTGCGGGCGATCGGCTTTGCGCCGGGGATGCCCTACCTCGGCTACCTGCCGGAACATTGGAACATACCGCGCCAGCGCGACCTCACCCCGAAGGTGCCCGCCGGGGCGCTGGTGGTGGCGGTGCGCCAGCTTGTGCTGTTTCCGACCGATACCGTGACCGGCTGGCGGATGGTCGGGCGCTGCGCCTTTCGCCCCTTCCGGCGCGAGGCGGAGGCGCCCTTTGTGCTCTCCCCCGGCGATGCACTGCGCTTCGAGGCGGTGACGGCGGGCGAGGTGGAGGCGCTGGAGGGGGAGCCGCTGGGCGGGGCAATCTGCGAGGGCGCGGCATGAGCGTGCTGCGGGTGCTCGACATCGCCCCGGGTGTGACTGTGCAGGACATGGGCCGGCCGGGATGGATTGCCAAGGGCCTTGCGCGCGGTGGCGCGGCCGACCGGCTGGCGCTGCTGGAGGCCGCCGCGCTGCTGGGGCAGCACCACCCGCTGGCGGCGCTGGAAATGGCCGGCGCGGGCGGGCGGTTTGCGGTGGATGCGCCAACCCGCATCTGCCTCACCGGCGCACGGATGAAGGCCGAGATCGAGGGCCGCCCGCTGGGCCATTGCGAAACCGCGCTGCTCGCCCCCGGCGAGGTGCTGCGGGTCGGCGGCGCGCAGGCCGGGGCCTATGGCTACCTTGCCTTCGCGGGGGGCGTTCTGGGCGAGGAATGGCTGGGCGCGCGGGCGGCGCACCTGCTGGCCGGGGTCGGGCGTTTTGTGGCGGCGGGCGACGACATCGCGCTGGGCCCGGATGATGCGCCCGAGGCCGCGGCGCTTGTTCTGGAGCCGGAGCCACGGCTGGGCGGCGGGGCGCTGCGGGTGATGCCGGGGCCGCAGAGCGGGCTGTTTGCGCCCGAGGTGCGGGCGCGGTTCTTCGGCACCGAGTTCAGCCGGGCACCGCAGGCCAACCGGCAGGGGGTGCGGCTGGATTTCGAGGGCCCGGCCTTCGAGAGCGAGACCAGCGGCCTCGCCTCGGATTTCATCACTGGCGGCGACATCCAGATGACGGGTGACGGACGCCCCTACGTGCTGCTGGCCGAGAGCCAGACCGTGGGTGGCTACCCGCGGATCGGCACGGTGATTGCCGCCGACCTGCCCCGGCTGGCGCAGGCGCAGGCGGGCGAGGCGCTGCGCTTTCAGGAGGTGAGCCTTGCCGAGGCGGATGCTGCGTGGGAGAGCGAGGCGGCGGTGCAGGCGCGGCTGCGCAAGGCCCTGCGCCCGCGCCTGCGCGACCCCCGCGACATTCCCGACCTGCTGAGCTACCAATTGGTGAGCGGCGTGACAGGCGGCAACGAGTTGGAGGACGAATGACCCGGACGATCGACCTGAACGCCGACATGGGCGAAAGTTTCGGCCCCTGGGTCATGGGGCAGGATGCAGAGATCCTGAAGGTGGTGACATCGGCCAACGTGGCCTGCGGCTTTCATGCCGGGGATGCCGATACGATGGCCGCCACCATGGGCGAGGCGCTGCGCCGGGGCGTCGGCATCGGGGCGCATCCGGGGTTTGCGGACTTGCAGGGCTTTGGGCGGCGGCGGATTTCGCTTTCGTCGCAGGAGCTTGGCAATCTGGTGACCTATCAGCTCGGGGCAGCGATGGCGGTTGCGGCCCGCGCCGGGGGCACGGTGCGCCACCTCAAGCTGCACGGGGCGCTGGCCAACATGGCGGCGGAAGACGAGGCCATGGCGCGGGCCTGCTACGAGGCGGCGCTGGCGGTGAAGCCAGACCTCGTGCTGATGACCATTGCCCAGACCGCCCAGCAACGCGCCGCCGAGGCGCTGGGGGCGCAGATCGCCTGCGAGATCTTTGCCGACCGGGGCTACGAGGAAGATGCCACTTTGGTCGACCGCAAGAAGCCCGGCGCCATGATCCACGACCCTGACGAAGCCGCTGCGCGGGTGCTGCGGATGGTGGAGGCGCAGGCGATCATCGCCACAAGCGGCAAGCAGATCCCGACCCGGATCGACAGCATCTGCCTGCACGGCGACGGCCCCGAGGCGCTGGCGATTGCCCGCGCCGTGCGGGCGCGGCTGGAGGGTGCCGGATGGGCGCTTGCGCCGCTCTGATTTCTGGCTAGCCTGACACCCGAGGAGACCAGATATGAGCGCCATTTTCGTCCAGATCCGCTGCACCCCGGGCACCACCTACGAGGTGGCCAAGGCCCTTGTGCTGGAGGAAATCCACTCGGAGCTCTACTCGACCTCCGGCGAATGGGACTTGCTGATGAAGCTCTACCCGCCCGAGGACGTGGATATCGGCCAGTTCATCTCGGAGAACGTATCGAAGGTGAAGGGCGTGGAGCGGACGCTGACGACGCTGACCTTCAAGGCGTTCTGAAGAGGGCTTGACTGATTTTGGTTGCGGGCCGTCATCCTCGGGCTTGACCCGAGGATCCCCTGACGGTCGAGAGATCCTCGGGTCAAGCCCGAGGATGACTGCGCCCCGAGGATGACCGCGCCCTACAGCCCCAGGTATCGCTCCCGTGCCGCGCCGTCGGCCTCCAGCTCGGCCGAACTGCCCTGCCAGACGGTTTCGCCGCGCTGGATCACCACGTGCCGATCGGCCAGCCGCATCAGGTCGCGCAGGTTCTTGTCGACCACGAGGATCGACAGGCCGGTGTCGCGGATCGCGCCGAGGGCCTCCCAGATCCGGGCGCGCACCAGCGGGGCGAGGCCCTCGGTGGCCTCGTCGAGGATAAGCAGGCGCGGGTTGGTCATCAGCGCCCGGCCGATCGCGAGCATCTGCTGCTCGCCGCCCGACAGCAGGTTGCCCATGGACGACGCCCGCGCCTCCAGCTCGGGGAACATCGCGTAGACCCGTGCTTCCGTCCAGGGTTCGGGCTGGTCGAGGTGGTTGGAGGCGGTGGCCACGAGGTTTTCACGCGCGGTGAGGTTGGGAAAGATCTGCCGCCCCTCCGGCACCAGCCCCAGCCCGAGATTGGCGATGCGGTGCGAGGGCATGCCGGCCAGTTCGGTGCCGTCGAGGCGGATGCGCCCGGCGGAGGGCTTTCGGATGCCCATGATCGCGCTGATGGTGGTGGTCTTGCCCATGCCGTTGCGTCCCAGCAGCGTCACCACCTGCCCGGCGCCGACCTCGAGCGAGATGTCGAACAGCGCCTGGGAGGGGCCGTAATGGGCCTGGAGGCCTTCGACCTTCAGCATCAGGCTTCCTCCCCGAGGTAGGCGGCTTCGACCTCCTTGTTGGCGCGGATCGCGGCCGGGTCGCCTGTGGCGATGATATGGCCGTAGACCAGCACCGAGATCCGGTCGGCGAGGGCAAAGACGGCGTCCATGTCGTGTTCGATCAGCACGATGGTGTGGCTTCCCTTCAGCTCGGTCAGCAGCGCCACCATGCGGGCGCTCTCGTCGGGGCCGAGGCCGGCCATGGGCTCGTCGAGCAGCATCAGCTCGGCCTCGCTGGCCAGCGCCACGGCAATTTCCATGTGCCGGTGCTCGCCGTGGGAGAGCGCACGGGTTTCCATAGCGGCCTTCTCGGCCAGGCCGACGCGGTCGAGCAAGGCCATCGCCCGGTCGCGGATCGCCGGGATGCTCGACGCCGCCCGGAAGAAGCGGAACGACGAGCCCTGACGGGCCTGCACCGCGAGGGCGATGTTTTCTAGCACGGTCATGTCGAGGATCAGCGAGGTGATCTGGAAGCTGCGGGTGATCCCGAGGCGCGCCCGCTTGTGCGGGGCCAGCGCGGTGATGTCGCGGCCCTTGAACAGCACCTGCCCGGCATCCGGTGTCTGGGTGCCGCAGAGCTGGGTGATCAGCGTGGTCTTGCCCGCGCCGTTGGGGCCGATGATGGCATGCAGCTCGCCCACCTCGACGGAAAGGGTGAGGTCGTCGGTGGCGCGGATGCCGCCGAAGCTCTTCATCAGGCCGCGGGTTTCGAGCAGGCTCATTTGCGCCCTCCGAACATGCCCATCAGCCCGCCGCGGGTGAAGAGCACCACGGCGATCAGCAGCAGGCCGAAGGGCAGGTGCCAGTAGATGGTGAAGTGGCTGAGCACTTCCTCGAGGATGATGAAGGCCGCCGCGCCCAGCACCGGGCCGCCGGTGGTGGAGGCGCCGCCGAGGATGACCATGAACATCAGCTCGCCGGAGCGGGTCCAATCCATCATCTCGGGCGAGATGAAGGTGGTGAAGTTGCCCAGCAGCGCGCCCGCGTAGCCCGCCATGGCGCCGGAGATCACGTAGGCGGTGAGGCGGTAGGCGTAAGGATTCAGCCCCATCATCTGCACCCGCTCGGCATTGCCCTTGGCGCCGCGCAGCACCATGCCGAAGCGCGAGCGGGTGATCATCCGCACGATCAGCATCGCCGCCACCAGCGAGACATAGGCGAGGCCGAAGAGTTGCAGCGGATCATCAAGGCTGACCCCGGGCAGCTCGGAGCGGGTGTCGATCACCAGCCCGTCGTCGCCGCCGTATTCCTCGACCGAGACGATGGCGTAATAGACCATCTGGGCGAAGGCCATGGTGATCATGATGAAGTAGACGCCTTTGGTGCGCAGGCAGATCGCGCCGGTGACGAGGGCGAAGAGGGCGCAGACCGCCATGGCCAGCGGGATCTGGACCAGCCCCGATGTGGTGGCCAGCCCGAGGTGCTCGAGCCCGCCGTAGAGCCAGTGATAGGCCGGGATGCCGACGGCATAGGCCCCGAGGCCGACGTAGGCGGCATGGCCGAAGCTCACCAGCCCGCCGTAGCCGAGGATCAGGTTGAGGCTGACCGCGGCGATGGCGAGGATCACCAGCCGCGTGGCCAGATCGAGCCAGAAGGCGTTGCCGGTGAAGTAGAACACCGGCGGCAGCACGGCGAGAAGGGCCATGGCGGCGAGGGTGATGAGGGTGCGTGACGTCATCTGCGGGCCTCCGCGCCCGGCTGCACTGTGGAGTGAGTATTTGCAGCAAGAAAATGGGCAGGGAGGGGCGCCGGAACGCGGACAATTTGACTCAAATTGCGCATTTTCTTGCGGAAAATATCCCCGCCGGAGGCATTGAATCTTTTCTGGAGCGCCATCAGCCTCACCGCACCTTCGGCGGGAACAGGCCCTGCGGCTTCAGGGCGAGCACGCAGGCCATGATGATGTAGATCAGCATGGCGGAAATGGCGGGGGCGGAGTTTTCGGCGGCGTCGGGGGACATCACCAGCTTGAAGATGTCGTCGAGGAAGGAGCGGCCCAGCGTGTCGATGAGGCCGATCAGCAGGGCGGCGATGAAGGCGCCCTTCATCGAGCCGATGCCGCCGACGATGATGACCACGAAAGCGGTGATGATAACCTGGTTGCCCATGCCGATGGAGGCCTCGGTGATCGGGGCGATCAGCATGCCCGCCAGCCCGGCGAGCGCGGCGCCCAGCGCGAAGACGAGGCCGAAGAGCAGCTCGATGTTGATGCCGAGCGCGGCGACCATGGTGCGGTTGGAGGCCCCGGCGCGGATCAGCATGCCGAGGCGGGTGAAGGTGACCATCCAGTAGAGCCCCCCCGCCGCCGCCAGCCCGGCGGCGATGATGACGAGGCGGAAGGTGGGGATGACGAGGGTTTCGGAGAGGGCGAGCTGGCCCTGGAACGCCTCGGGAAGGGGCACGGCGATGCCCTCGGGGCCCCAGATCAGGTGCGCTGCCGTATCGAACACGAGGATCAGGCCGAAGGTGGCGAGCACGTGGTCGAGGTGGTCGCGGGCATAGAGCGGGCGCGCCACGAATCGTTCCACCGCCCAGCCGAGCGCCGCCGTCACCGGCAGGGCCAGCACCACTGCCAGAAAGAAATTGCCGACGAGATAGGTCAGCGAGGCGCAGACGAAGGCGCCGATCATGTAGAGCGAGGCATGGGCGAGGTTGACGAAATCGAGGATGCCGAAGACCAGCGTCAGCCCGGAGGCGACTAGGAACAGCAGCAGGCCCAGTTGCAGCCCGTTCAGCGTCTGGATGATGAGGAGAGAGGTGTCCACGGAGGTCTCGCGTGTTGGGCGGGCAGGGAAAGGCCCCTGCCCGCCCGGATTTCAGGTCATTCCATCGAACATTCGGCGGCGAAGCTGTCGACGTGGTCTTCGAAGACGGTGCTCACAACCTTGGTCGTCCAGGTGCCATCGGCATCGGCCACCACCTCGCGCAGGTAGAAATCCTGCACCGGGATGTTGTTCTTGCCGAACTTGAAATCACCGCGCACCGAGTCGAACTCGGCGGCCTTGAGGGCGGCACGCAGGGCGTCCTTGTCCTCGGTATTGCCGACCTTGGCCACGGCGGAGGCGATCAGCATGATCGAGTCGTAGCTTTGGGCCGCGTAGTAGCTCGGGTAGGTGCCGAACTTGGCCTTGAAGTCGGTGACGAACTTCTTGTTGGCTTCGTTGTCGAGCGTCGGGTCCCATTCCTGCGTGGTCTGCGAGCCGAGCACCGCCTCGAAACCGGCCTCTTGCAGCTTGGGCAGGGAGAGCGCGTCGACGGTGAAGACCGAGTAGAGCGGCAGCGTGTCTTTCAGGCCGGCCTGATCATACTGCTTGATGAAGGCCCCACCGGCGGCACCGGGGTAGAAGACGAACAGCCCGCCTGCGCCCGAAGCCTTGGCCTTGGCCAGCTCTGCCGAGAAGTCGAGCTGTGCGTCGGCGCCCCACTTGGTGAGGTCCTTGCCGGCGATCTCGCCCTTGAAGGTGCGCTCCACGCCCGCGGTCATGTCCTTGCCGGCGGCGTAGTTGGGGGCCATCAGGTAGAGTGATTTCACGCCCTGCTGGTTGAGCACCTCGCCCAGCGCCATCGGGGTCTGGTCGTTCTGCCAAGAGGTGGAGAAGAAGTTGGGGTCGCAGAGCTTGCCGGCCATCTGCGAGGGGCCGGCGTTGGCCGAGATCAGGAACTTGCCGGCATCGAGCACCGATTTGCGCGAGGCGAGAAGCACGTGGGACCAGATATACCCGGCGACGAAATCGACGTCGTCCTGCTTTACCAGCTTGTCGGTGGCCTGCTTGCCCGCTTCGGGGGCGAACTGGTCATCGCCGAAGATGACCTCGATGTCGAGATCCCCGGCTTTGCCGCCGAGATGTTCGACCGCGAGGTTCACCGCGTTTTCCATATCCTTGCCGATCACCGCCGCGGGCGTGGTGAGCGTGGTGACGAACCCGATCTTGACCGACTCGGCAAAGGCGCCGGTGGCTGCAAAGCTGGCCGCAAGGGCCGCTGTCAGTAGCTTGTTCATGTTTTCCTCCCTATGTGGGGCCGCGTTTGCACCGGCCACCGTGAGTTTTGTGCACTATATTGCTGAATTAGGCAATATTCTTCTCATTTCCCTGTAAGAGCGATTTGACAGCCTGCCGGTCGATTTTTCCAGTGCCTGTTTTGGGCAGGTCTTTCACGAAGGTGATCTGTCGGGGGTACTTGTAGGGCAGCAGGGTGGATTTGACGTGGTCCTGCAGCATCTTCACCGCGCCCGCGTCGCCCGGGCCGGAGCGGAGCGAGACGAGGGCGGAGAGGGTCATGCGGCGGTCGGGCAGCTCGTGGGCGAGGACGGCGGACTCGTGCACCTCGGGGTGTTCGTTCAGGGCGCGCTCCACCTCGAGCGGCCAGACCCATTGGCCGGAGACCTTCACCAGGTCATCGGCGCGACCCTGAA
Source organism: Oceanicola sp. 502str15 (assembly GCF_024105635.1). NCBI lineage: Bacteria > Pseudomonadati > Pseudomonadota > Alphaproteobacteria > Rhodobacterales > Roseobacteraceae > Oceanicola > Oceanicola sp. 502str15. The sequence continues at coordinate 3,736,280 of NZ_WYDQ01000001.1, read as the reverse complement.
AGTAGTAGAAGCCCTCGCGCTCCTCGAAGCGGTCGCCGGTGTTGATCCAGTCGCCCTGCATGGTTTCGGCGGTCTTGTCGGGGCGGTTCCAGTAGGCGGGCGCGGAGGAGTGGCCGCGCACGAACATCACCCCGCCCTCCCGCAGCTCAATCTCGTAGCCCGGCACCCGCTTGCCCGCCGCGCCATGGCGCATGTCGTCCGCCGTATTGGAGAGGTAGACGTGCAGCATTTCGGTGCTGCCCAGCCCTTCGATGGGCGAGAGGCCGGTGAGCGCCTTCCAGCGGTTTGCGACGTCTTCGCTGAGGATCTCGGCGGCGGACATGCACTGGCGCAGCGAGGAGAGGTCGCGCGCGGACACGCCGGGGGCGTTGATGAGCGCGGTGTAGAGCGTGGGCAGGCCGAAGAAGACCGTGGGAGCGTGCGCCTCGATCATGTCGAGCACGGCATCGGCCTTGGGCTGGTCGGGCATCAGCAGGGTGCAGGCGCCGATGGCGAAGGGGAAGGTGATGCTGTTGCCGAAGCCGTAGGCGAAATAGGCCTTGGGCACGGAAAAGCAGACATCATCGTGGCGCAGGTGCAGCACGTGGGCGGCGAAGCTGGCCTGCGAATAGGCCATGTCGTGGTGCAGGTGGACGATGCCCTTTGGGCGGCCAGTGGAGCCGGAGGAATACATCCAGAAGGCCATGTCGTCGGGGCCGGTGGGAGCGGCGTCGAGCGTGGTGGGCCGGCCTTGGGTGAAGGCGGCGTGATCGGTGATGACCGGGGCGCCCTTGGGGAAGCGGTCGGCGTAGTGGGGTTCGGTCACGGCGAGCGGGGCGCCGCTGTCGGTGAGGTAGAAGGCCAGCAGCTCGGGCGGGGTCATGGTGTTGAGCAGCACCGGCACGAAGCCCGCGCGGGTGGCGCCGAAGAAGGCGGCGGGAAAGCTGGGGGTGTCGTCGAGAAACAGCGCGATGCGGTCGCCGGGGGCGAGGCCGTGGGCGGCGAAGGCGTGGCCCCACTGGGCGGCCTTGGCGATGAGCTCGGCGTAGGTCAGGTCGCCGGCGGGGCCGGTAAGGGCGCGGGCCTCGGGGTTGCGGGCGAGGTTCTGCCAGAGGATCTCGGCGCAGTTGGCGTGGGCGGCCTTGGTGAAGCCGATCTCGGCGGCGCCGGGCGGGTTGGTGACGGGGTCGATCATCGGGCGGCCTCGTATTGCGCCATGAAGCCGGGCGAGAGGGCGCGGAGCTTTTCCGGCGGCACGCGGCCCGAGCGGGTGATGTAGGACATGGCGAAGTCGAGCGGCGGCTGGTCGAGGCGCTGGGAGAAGGTCTCGTACCATTGCGCCGAGGTGTTGGCGCCGGTGACGATCTTGCGGGCGATCGGGGGGCGGGCCTGCTGGTAGGCGGCGAGGCCGGCCTGAAGACTGGGCGCGTCGCGCAGGGCGGCGTTGAGGGCGATGGCATCTTCCATCGCCAGCCGGGTGCCGGAGCCTATGGAGAAATGCGCGGTGTGGACGGCATCGCCCAGCAGGGCCACGTTGCCGGTGGTCCAGCGCTCGCACCAGAGCCTGGGAAATTGCCGCCAGATTGAACGGTTGGTGAGCAGCGGCGCGCCCTCTAGAACCTCCGAGAACAGCGCGGCGCAGTAGGCGGCGCTCTCTTCCTCGTCCATCTCCGCCAGCCCGTGGGCGGCGAAGGCCTCTGCCTCCAGCTCCACGATGAAGGTGCTCATGTCGGGGGCGTAGCGGTAGTGGTGGGCGTTCAGCGCGCCCTTGGGGTGGCGGATGAAGCTCTGGGTCAGCGCGTTGAAGGGACGCGGTGTGCCGAACCATGCGAAACGGTTGGACATGTGCGACAGCTCGGGCGCGTTGGCGGCGCTCCGGGTGCGGGAGTTGAGGCCGTCTGCGCCGATGACGAGATCGGCGGCGAGGCTCGACGGGTCGACCTCGGAGCCGAAGTGGAGATCGACGCCGAGGGCCTCGGCGCGGGCGGTGAGGATGGTGAGCAGCTCGAGCCGGCCGATGGCAGCAAAGCCGATGCCGTCGAGGGTGACGGCGCCATCGGGGTGGTTGAGAACCATGTTCTGCCAGCGCTCCATGCGGGGCGTGATGAGAGCGTGGGTTTCGGGATCGTCGGCGGCGAGAAAGTCGAGCGCCTGGGTCGAGAAGACCACGCCGAAGCCCCATGTCACGCCGCGCGGCGCGGCTTCGTGCAGGGTGATGCGGGCGTCGGGAAAGGTGCGGGCGGCGAGGATCGCCGCGACCAGCCCGCCGGGGCCGCCACCACAGATCGCGATTGAGGAAAGTTCTGCCATTCCGCCCTCCCCTGCGGTTTGGTCTTGTGTCAGGGTGAGGCTAGGCGGTAATTCCGTATTACGCAACTGATTTCACGGAGTGGAAATTATGGACGACAGCAGCCCGCTGCACCTGCTGGAGATCGCGATCAGCTTCGGAGACTGCGACCCGGCGGGAATTGTCTATTATCCCAACTACTTCCGCTGGTTCGACCGGTGCTTTCACAGCTATGTCGCGGCCCGTCACGGCGGCCATGATGCCCTGCGCCGCGCGCTGCAATCGCGCGGGCTGGGGCTGGTTTCGGCGAGCGGGCGGTTTCGGACGCCGGGGCTGGAGGGCGAGCTGCTGCGAGTCGAGATGCGGGCGGTGAACTGGTCGAAGCGGACGATGACGCTGGGCTATATCGCGCGGGTCGGCGAGCGGGTCGTGATCGAGGGCGAGGAGGTGCGGGCGATCTTCGTGGAGGACGGTGCGGGCGGCATAAGGGCCGGGTCGATGGAGCCGTTCCGGGAGATGGTCGATGGCTGAGGGGCTCAGTTCTCTCGACGCGGCGCTGGGGCTGCTGAAGCTGCTCTCGCAGCAGGGCGGGCCTGTCGGGCTGAGCGAGATTGCGCGGGAGGCGGGGATGCCTGCCAGCAAGGCGCACCGCTACCTGGCCAGCTTCATGGCCGCCGGGCTGGTGAGCCAGGCCGGGCGCTCGGGCAAATACGACCTCGGCCCCGGCGCGGTGGCGCTTGGCGTGGCCGGAATGGCGCGGATGGAGCTGGTGAACCGCACCGCCGATGCGCTGCCCGAACTGGTGGAGCAGACCGGGCTGACCGCCCTGCTCTCGGTCTGGGGCAACGCGGGCGCGACGGTGGTGCGCTGGGAACGCGCGCCGCGCTTCGTGGTCACGACACTGGGGCTGGGCACCGTGATGCCGCTGCTGAACTCGGCCTCGGGCCGCGCCTTTCTGGCCTGGGCACCGGAGGCGGTGGTGTCGGGGCGACTGGCGGAGGAACTGGCGCTGGAGCCGGGACGGGACGCCGCCGTCCTCGCGGCAGAGGTCCGGGCGGCGGGATACGCGCAGGTGAGCGGCGACCTGATCCCCGGGCTGGCGGCAATTTCGGCTCCGGTGCTGGACTGGCAGGGCGAGATCGGCGCGGCGGTGACGCTTTACGGGACGGACCCGGTGATTTGCGGGGCGGATCGGGCGGAAGTGGCTGCGCTGAAGACGTTTTGCGCGGGGCTTTCGGCGGTTTAGGCCGGGGCGGGCGCGCCCGCCTGCATGGCACATGAAAAAGGGCGCAGAGGTTCCCCTGCGCCCTTGTTTCGTTGTGCTAACGCGCGATCAGACGTCGAAGCGGTCGGCGTCCATCACCTTGGCCCAGGCGGCGATGAAGTCTTCGACGAACCCGTGCTGCGCATCGGACTGGCCGTAGATTTCGGCAATCGCCCGAAGCTGGCTGTTGGAGCCGAAGACCAGATCGACTCGGGTGGCGTCAAACTTCTTTTCGCCGGTCTTGCGGTCCTTGCCGATGAAGACCTTTTCGTCGCCCGCGTCTTCCCACTTGGTCGACATGTCGAGCAGGTTGACGAAGAAGTCGTTGGTCAGCTGGCCCTCGCGGGTGGTGAAGACACCTGCCTTGGAGCCGCCGTAGTTGGCCCCGAGCACCCGCAGACCACCCACCAGCACCGTCATCTCGGGGGCGGTGAGGGTGAGGAGCTGGGCCCGGTCCACCAGCATCTCTTCGGCGGAGACCGAGAAGTTGCCGCCCATGTAGTTGCGGAAGCCGTCGGCGCGGGGTTCGAGCGGCTCAAAAGCCTCGGCATCGGTCTGCTCGGCGCTTGCGTCCATCCGGCCCGGGGTGAAGGGCACCTCGGTCGGCGAACCGGCATCGGCGGCGGCCTTCTCGACGGCAGCACAGCCGCCGAGCACGATCAGGTCGGCCAGCGAGATCTTCTTGGCGCCCTGCCCGTCGAACTCGGACTTGATCCCTTCGAGCACACCCAGCACGCGGGCCAGCTCGGCGGGTTCATTTGCTTCCCAGTCCTTTTGCGGTGCGAGACGGATGCGCGCGCCGTTGGCCCCGCCGCGCAGGTCGGAGCCGCGGAAGGTGGAAGCGGAGGCCCAGGCGGTTTTGACGAGGTCGGACACCGGCAGCGCAGCGAGGAGCTTCTGCTTCAGCGCGGCGATATCGGCGGCGTCCACCAGCGGGTGATCGACGGCCGGGATCGGATCCTGCCAGATCAGGTCTTCTGCCGGGACTTCGGCGCCGAGGTAGAGATCCTTCGGCCCCATGTCGCGGTGGGTCAGCTTGAACCAGGCGCGGGCAAAGGCATCGGCAAACTCTTCCGGGTTTTCGTGGAAGCGCTTGGAGATCGGCCCGTAGATCGGGTCGAACCGCAGGGCGAGGTCGGTGGTGAGCATGGTGGGGGCGTGGGTTTCGCCCTCGCGGTGCGCGTCGGGCACGGCATGCTCGCCGTTCCAGTCCTTCGGGGTCCACTGATGGGCCCCGGCGGGCGACTTGGTCAGCTCCCACTCGAAGCCGAAGAGGTTGTCGAAGTAGCCGTTGGACCATTTGGTCGGCGTCGAGGTCCAGGTCACCTCGAGGCCCGAGGTGATGGTGTCGGCGCCCATGCCGGTGCCGTGGCTGTTGATCCAGCCGAAGCCCTGCTCGGCCATGCCGGCCTGCTCGGGCTCGAAGCCGACGTTTGCGGCATCTGCGGCGCCGTGGGTTTTGCCGAAGGTGTGGCCGCCGGCGATGAGCGCAACGGTCTCCTCGTCGTTCATGGCCATCCGGCCAAAGGTTTCACGGATGTCACGCGCCGAGGCCAGCGGGTCGGGGTTGCCGTCGGGGCCTTCGGGGTTCACGTAGATCAAGCCCATCTGCACGGCGGCGAGCGGGTTTTCCAGCTCGCGGTCGCCGGAGTAGCGGGAGTTGGGCGCGTCGGATTGGGCGAGCCACTCGTCTTCGGCACCCCAGTAGATATCTTCCTCGGGCTCAAACACGTCAGCCCGGCCGCCGGCAAATCCGAAGGTCTTGAAGCCCATCGACTCGAGCGCGACGTTGCCGGTGAGCACCATCAGGTCGGCCCAGGAAATCGCGTTGCCGTACTTGGCCTTGATCGGCCAGAGCAGGCGGCGGGCCTTGTCGAGGTTGGCGTTGTCGGGCCAGCTGTTGAGCGGGGCAAAACGCTGGGAGCCGGAGCGCGCGCCGCCACGGCCATCGGCGGTACGGTAGGTGCCGGCGGAGTGCCATGCCATGCGGATGAAGAACGGGCCGTAGTGGCCAAAGTCGGCGGGCCACCAGTCCTGGCTGTCTGTCATCAGCGCGTGGAGGTCTGCCTTGATGGCGGAGAGGTCCAGCCCCTTGAAGGCCTCGGCGTAGTCGAACCCTTTCAGCGGCGAGGTGCCGGGCGCGTTCTGGTTGAGGATTTTCAGATTGAGCTGGTTTGGCCACCAGTCCTTGTTGCCGCGTGCCGCGAGGGTGTGCATCACCGGGCATTTGCTGATGTTTGAAAGTTCGGCTCCGTCCATCGGGCGCTCCTGTAGCTGGATGTGGCGTCGGGAAGAGAGCCAGCGCCCTGCGGCGTGGCGATTCCCCCCATGTGTCCGCACCGTAGCAAGAGAGCGCTATCAGGAAAAATTGGAAATGCGATGAGGAGCGATAAGCACATGTTATTGGATGCCGGCGAGCCAACAAGAAAAGGGGCGCCCGAGAGCGCCCCCTTCCCCTGTTCCGAGGGAAACGTCAGAACTTCATGTTGGCCGAGAGCAGGATTGTGCGCCCCGGCTCGGTGAGCGGCACCACGCGGGAGAAGCCGTCGCCGTCATTGCCGCGACCGGTGTAGGTGGTGTCGAACACGTTCTTCACATCCAGCCGCACGGTGAGGTTTTCGTAGGCGCGCGGGGTCCATGTGGTCCAGAGGTTGAGCACTTCGTAGCTGTCGAGCGGGGCGTAGCCGGTGGGCACCTCGTCCTGTTCCAGCGCGATCTCGGCGGTGCCGCCGATCATCCACTGGTCGTTCAGCTCGTAGGCGCCGGAGAGGCCGATGACATGGCCCACCGGACGACCGATGTAGTAGCTGGTGGTGCCGACCGGCTGGTCTTCGACGCTCACGTCGGCATAGGTCCAGTTGCCTTCGATGTAGCCGCGTGCGCCGGTGTAGCGCAGCTTGGCGTCGAAGCCGCGGGAGGTGACGTTGTAGCTCGCCAGATCGCCGGTGTAGTCGTTGGGGTAGAAGGCGTTGTCGACCCCTTCCAGTTCGGTGTGGAACAGCGCGAAGCCGGCCTGCCACGGGCCCTGCTCGTAGCGCAGGCCGATGCGGGCGTTGTTGGCGCGGCTTGTGGTCTGGGGGCCGTAGTTGTCCCAGTTATAGGCGGTGTTGCCGGTCAGGTCGGAGCGGCCGATGAGGGCCGCCTCGTTCAGCTCGTAGCCGCCCCAGACCGAGGCCACGCCCACGTTGAGGGTGAGGCTGTTGGACAGGATCACGTCGGCGGAGCCGTTGACGCTGATGCCGGAGTCGGAGAACTCCTGGCCGTCTGCGCCCTTGAAGGTCTGGCTGTCGAAGCGGATGCCGTAGGAGAGCGACACGCGCGCGCTCACGTCCTGCCGCATCTGGGCGTAGACCCCGATGCTGTCGATCCGCTCCTTGCCGTTGGGCAGGTAGTAGGCGTCGCTTTCCAGCGCCTCGGCCTCGTCGGAGAAGAAGTCGAGCCCGGCGGTCAGCACGCCGTTGCCCATGGAGAAGGCGTTTTCGACCTTGCCGGAGAGCGAGGTGTTGCGGCCGGCCACGGCGCCCGCGTCGACATACTGCTCGTTCCAGGCGAGCTGGATCGTGGGGGCCCAGATGCCCTGCGGGTTCTCGTCGGTATAGGTGAAGCTGTAGCTGGTGCGCTCGGTCACGGCGACGTCGTAGGTGGTGGCACGGCCCGGAACTTCGGTGAAGTCGGGGCGGGTGATGCCGCCCTGGAAGGCGCGGAGGCCTTGGTCGGACACGTGCTCGGCGGAGAAGACGAAGCGCTTGCCGCTGTCGGTGGTGTAGCCGACCTTGGCGAAATAGTCGGTCATGTCGGGCTCGGTGCCGCCGATGGTGGTGCCGGCGCCGTCTTCGTAGTCGTCGCCGGTCTGGCGCGAGTAGCCGACGAGGTAGTCGAAGCCGCCCTGCATGCCGTAGATCGCCGCCGAGCGGCGGAAGGTGCCGCCGTTGGAGCCGAAGGTGAGGCCGGTGAAACCGCCGACGGTGGCGCCGGGCTCCAGCAGGTCGCGGGCGTCCTTGGTTTCATAGGCGATGATGCCCGCCAGCGCGCCGGGGCCGGCATCGGCGGGGGCGAGGCCGGAGCTGACTTGCACGCGCTTCAGCAGGAACGGATCGAGCGGCACGTTGCCGGTGTGGTGGAAGGCGCCCTTGTTCTGGCGCGCGCCGTCGATGGTGACAGCGAGGTTGCTCTCTTCGAGCCCGTGCACCAGCACCTTCTGGGCAATGACGGCCCCGCCGCTGGCGATGATTTCGGATTGCCCGGCAAAGAGCTCGTCGGTGCTGGCGGCGTTGCGCTCCGCGATCTCCTCGGAGGAGATTTCGACGTTGCCCAGCGCGTCCTGCGCGGCGTCGGCCTCGACCCGGATGGCCTCGAGGTCGATCACCTCCTGCGCGGCGGCGGCATTGGCGGCCAGAGCGGAGACGGAGGCCAGCAGAATGGCCCGCATTTGGATGTTCATGACGTGGTGTCCCAAGTTCTTTCGTGGTGTCGGCTGGCTGGCACGAAAGACGCTTGGACACGTCGGCTGGCGGCTCGGATTGCGGCTCGACTGGATTAGTTGACCAAAAGAGTCAAGAAGCTGCGGCCCTTCGAGAAGGACCGTTGCATTCAGGACGCGGTTGCGAGGCGTTCCCAGTCCATCTTTTCGAAGTTCTCGCGGAAGGCGAAGCGCACGAGGTGGTTGTCGATCGCGCCCCGTGCCCGTTGCAGGCCCTCCTCGTCGGCAGCCGTGATGGTGACCACCAGCGCGTCGGGTTCGGCCTTCAGCACGGCGGGACCGACCGGCAAGGCCGCCTCGCCAAAGGTTTCATCGAACCTCACCTCAATCTTGTGGGCGAAATGTTTGCACAGTTGTTGCAGGTACTTGCTGGCCAGTTTGGTCGAAAACCTGCCGGTGTCATGGAGTTGCTCTTGCATCTGTCTAATCTCTGAGTTCTTTTGTCGGGTATAAACCTGATGAAATGAATCGGGTTTGTCCAGCCCTGAACACCGAACCCCAAGAGAGGCCCCATGAAATCGTTCGTTCCCCTCGCTGCCCTGGTCCTGCTGCCCGGCGCGGTGGCGGCCCAGTCCGTCGAGATCGAAACCGCCGCAGGCCCGGTGGCCGCCCCGCAAGCGCCCGAAACCGTCGTGGCGCTCGACATTGCCGCGATCGACACGCTCTCGGCCCTCGGTGTCACAATTGCCGCCGTGCCCCAGTTCACCCCGCCGGCCTACCTGGCCGATGTCTTTGCGGCAGCCCAGCCCGTGGGCAGCCTGTTCGAGCCGGATTTCGAGGCGCTGGCCTCGCTCGGCCCCGATCTGATCGTCGCAGGGGGCCGCTCGCAGAAGCAGGTGGAGCCGCTCTCGCAGATCGCTCCGACGCTCGACATGACCATCGGCCTTGACGTGGTGGGCGAGGGCAAGGCCCGGCTGGAGGCCTATGGCAAGCTGTTCGGTGCCGAGGAGCAGGCTGCCGCGCTGGAGGCCAAGCTCGACGAGGCCGTTGCCGGCGCGCAGACCGCTGCCGAAGGCAAGGGCGATGCGCTGATCCTGCTGGTGAACGGCGGCAAGATCTCGGCCTATGGCGACGACAGCCGCTTTGGCTGGCTGCACACCACCCTCGGCATTCCCGAGGCCTTCCCCGACATCGTGGCCGAGGGCCATGGCGAGGCGGTTTCCTTCGAGTTCGTGGCCGAAACCGACCCGGACTGGATCTTCGTGATCGACCGTGGCGCCGCCATCGGGCAGGAGGGCGAGGCCGCTGCCGCCGTGCTCGACACGCCGCTGGTTGCGGGCACCAAGGCGGGCAAGGCCGGACAGATCGTGTATCTGGACCCTGCCCCGCTCTACCTCGCCGGGGGTGGCATCAACTCGATGCTGGGCTCCATCGGTGAGGTCACCACGGCGCTGGAGGGCGCCGGGGCCAGCAATTGAGCCGCAAGACGCTTTGGCTCACCGCCGGATTGATCCTCGCCGTCCTGATCTGCACCTCGGTGCTGATCGGGGCGGCGAGCCTCTTTTCGGGAGACGTGGACAGCGGGCTGCTGATTGCCGTCAGCCGCGTGCCGCGCACCCTTGCCGCCCTGCTGGCCGGGGCCGGGCTGGCGCTGGCGGGTGTGGTGGTGCAGATGGCGGTGCAGAACCGGCTGGTTGAGCCGGGGCTGGTCGGCACGCCTGAGGCGGCCATGCTGGGGCTGCTCGCCGTCACCCTCGTGGCACCGGGCGCGGCGCTGATGGTGAAGATGTCGGTGGCCGCCGGGGCCGCGCTGCTGGGCACGCTGGGCTTTTTGCTGCTGGCCCGCCGGGTGCCGCGCCGCGACCCGGTGCTGCTGCCGTTGGTGGGGCTGATCTATGGCGGCATTCTCGGTGCCGCCGCGCTCTGGCTGGCCTGGACGACCGACCTGCTGCAATACCTCGGCACCTGGATGTCGGGCGAGTTCTCGGGGGTGTTGGCCGGGCGCTACGAGCTGCTCTGGATCGTCGCCGTGCTGGCCCCGCTGCTCTACATCGCCGCCGACCGGATCACCCTGCTCGGCCTCGGAGAGGACGCCGCCCGCTCGCTTGGCCTCAACTACCGCCAGACCCTGCTGGCCGGGCTGCTGCTGGTGGCGGTCATCACCGCTGCCGTGGTGGTGACGGTGGGCGCCATTCCCTTTGTCGGCCTCGTGGTGCCCAACATCATCTCGCGCTGGCGGGGCGACAACCTGCGCCGCAACCTCGGCCTGACCGCATGGCTCGGGGCCGTCTCGGTGCTGGCCTGCGACATCATCGGGCGGGTGGTGCGCTGGCCCTACGAAATTCCGGCGGGCACGATCTTTGCGGTGCTGGGCGCAGGGCTGTTCCTGTGGCTGCTCAACGCCGCCCCACGCCGCCTCAGACAGAGGCAGAACAGCAATGCCTGACGCCCGCCGCCTCCTGCCCCTCGCCCTCGCGCTCGCGCTGTTCATCGCGCTCTTTCTGGCGTGGAATCTGCGCGCGCCAGTCGAGTTCATCCTGACGCTGAGGGCCACCAAGCTGGCCTCGTTGCTGGTGGTGGGCGCGGCGATCGGGGCGGCGACGGTGATCTTTCAGACCATCACCGAGAACCGGCTGCTCACCCCGGGGATCGTGGGCTTCGATGCGCTCTACATCTTCATCCAGACCGCGATCGTGCTGCTCTTCGGCGGCGCGGCGCAGGCCGGGACCGGGCAGATGGTGCAGTTCTTTGCCGAGGCCGGGTGCCTCGTGGCCGCAAGCCTTGCGCTCTTTGCCCTGCTGCTGCGGCGCGGGGCTTCGGACATTCTGCGGATGGTGCTGACCGGGGTGATCCTCGGCATCTTCCTGCGCGGGCTCACCAGCTTTGCGCAGCGCCTGCTCGACCCCTCGGAATTTGCCATCGTGCAGCAGGCGAGTTTTGCCAGTTTCACCGCCGTCGACCCCGCCGTGCTGGCGATTGCCAGCCTCACCCTCGCCGCCACCCTTGCCGGAGCGCTCTGGCTCGCCCCCTCGCTCGATGCGGCCGGGCTGGGGCGGCAGACCGCGCGGGGGATCGGGCTGGACCATGACCGGGTGGTGCTGCTCGGGCTTGCGCTGGTGGCGTTGATGGTCGCGCTCTCGACCGCGCTTGTCGGGCCTGTCACCTTCCTTGGGCTGATCGCCGCCAGCCTCGCCTACCGGCTCACCCGAAGCTGGCGGCACATCACCCTCATCCCCGCCGCCGCGCTGATCGGTGCCGCGATCCTCGTGGCCGGGCAGTTCGTGTTCGAGCGGCTGCTCGGCTTGCAATCCACCCTCGCCGTGGTGGTCGAGTTTCTCGGCGGATTGCTGTTTCTCGTCCTCCTGCTCAAAAGGTCAGCCCGTTGATCCGGATTGCCAACCTCACCGTGAACCGGGGCGAAAAGCCCGTGCTCCGCGACCTCTCGCTCAACTTCGGCAGCGGCGGGATCACCGCGCTGATCGGGCCGAACGGGGCGGGCAAGTCGACCCTGCTGCACGCCATCGCCGGGCTTCTGCCCGCCGATGAGGGGCGGGTGCAGGTGGAGGGGCAGGACGTGGCCGGGATCGCGCCGATGGCGCGGGCGCGGCTGGTGGCGCTGCTGATGCAGACCGATCAGGTGACGGCGCGGCTGACGGTGGAGGATCTCGTGACCTTCGGCCGCTGGTCCTACCACAAGGGCCGCCCCTCGGCCCGCGACCGGCAGATGGTGGCCGATGCGCTCGCCCACTTCGACCTTGGCGACCTGGCCCATCGCCAGATCGACACGCTCTCGGGCGGGCAGCGCCAGCGGGCCTTCGTTGCCATGGCCTGGGCGCAGGAAACCCCGTGGCTGCTTCTCGACGAGCCGCTTGCCGCGCTCGATCCGCGCCACGTGCGCGACCTGATGGAGCGGCTTCACGCCATGTCGCGCCCCGGGGTGGAGGGCGAGCGGAGCATCATCATCGTGATGCACGACCTCGGCGCGACCGCCCGCTATGCCGACAGGATCATTGCGCTGAAGGACGGGCAGATCGTGAAATCGGGGCCGCGCAGCCTTGCGATGACCAAGGGCGTGCTGAGCGGGCTGTTCGAGACCGGGCTCGATGTGGTGCGGGTGCGCGGTGCCGATGTGGTGGTGCCGAGCGACCCGGTGGAGAGCGGCGCAGGGGAGATTGGCGCGGAGTTTCAGCCCGCGGGGGCTGCCAGCGCGGATCGCAGCGCCGCCTCGTCGAGCGGTGTGCCCGAGAAGTGACCCCAGGCATGCACGCCCTGCCAGAAGAACAGCTCGTAGCCTGAAATCACCTGCAGCCCGCCGGCGCGGGCCTCGGCCACGAAGGGGGTTTCGACCGGCGTGTAGACCGCATCGAACACCCAGGTCGCGCCCTTGGTCGCCCCGTCGGGAAAGGCATTTCCGCCGATCCCGTCCATCCCCAGCGGTGAGCCGTTGAGCAGGCCGGCAGCGCCGGAACTGGCGCGGCGGGCATCGGGCTCGACCACGAGGCGCGGGGCCTTGGGCAGCGCCCCCAGATCGGCGGCCAGCGCCTCGGCCTTGGCGGTGTCACGGTCGCAGAGGCGGATCTCTGAGGCGCCGAGTGCCACCAGCCCGAAGGCCAGCGCACGGCCCACGCCGCCGGTGCCGACGAGGCAGGCCACGCCCGGCGCGTCCTCGCCCCGCGCAACGCGGTAGGCGGCGATGAAGCCGGTGTAATCGGTGTTGTGCCCCTGCGGCCCCTCCGGCTCGAAGAGTACGGTGTTGACCGCGCCCATGGCCTTCACCAGCGGATCTTCGATCGCCACCTTCTCGGCGGCGCGCTCCTTGTAAGGGTAGGTCACGTTGATGCCGCGATAGCCGCGCGGGGCGCAGTTGGCGAAGACCTCCTCGAAGGCCTCGCCCATCTGCGCCGGCACCAGCCGGTCATACTGCACCTCGATGCCATTCTGCGCCCCCGCAAATCCGTGCAGCCGGGGGGCGCTGGACTTGGCGATGTTGTCTCCGATGAGGCCGAGCTTGAGGGCGGTCATTGCTGGGGTTCCTTGTTGCGTCCGAAGAGGCGGGCCTTGCCCCATGTCCAGAGCGGGGTTTGCGACACGAAGATGAGGATGACGCCGATGAAGAGGGTCAGCGACAGCGGCGAGCTGACGACGCCGCCCATGAAGCGCCAGAAGTCTTCGCGCTCGGAGATGATCGCGCGGCGCCAGTTGTCATCTAGCAGGCGGGAGAGAATCACGCCGAGGATCACCGGGCCGAGCGGGTAGCCGTAGTGGCGCATGAAGTAGCCGAAGACCCCGAAGCCGAGCATCCAGTAGACATCGGTCAGCGAGTTGTTCACCGCATAGGCGCCGACGATGGAGAGCAGCATGATCAGCGGGATCAGCACCGCGCGGGGCATCTCGACGATCTTGGTGAAGAGCCGGATGCCGGTGAGCCCGAACAGCAGCATGAAGAAGTTGGCCGTGACCAGGGCGCCAACGATGAACCAGAACATGTCTGGCTGGTCGACCATCAGCATCGGCCCCGGATTGAGCCCGTGGATGAAGAGCGCGCCGATCATGATGGCCGTCACCGCATCGCCCGGAATGCCCAGCGTCATCATCGGGATGAAGGCCCCGCCGACGGCGGCGTTGTTGGCGGTTTCGGGCGCGACCAGCCCCTCCATCGCGCCCTGTCCAAAGGGGCGCTCGGGGTTCTTGGTGACGCGCTTGGCGTGGTCGTAGGCCATGAGTGCAGCAATGTCGCCGCCGGTGCCGGGAAGCGCGCCGATCACCACACCGATGGTGGAGGTTTGCAGGCTGAGCGGCAGGTGTTTGCGCACGGTGGAAAGCGAGGGGACGATGCGGGTGATTTTCTGGCGGACCGTAGGCTGGCCGACGTGGCGCAGCTGGAGCAGCGCCTCTGAAACGCCGAACATGCCGATCATCACTGCAATGAAGCTGATGCCGCCTTCCATGATCTGGAAGTCGAAGGTGAAGCGCTCGGTGAAAGTGAGCGGATCGCGCCCGACCGCGCCGATGGCGATGCCCAGCGCCCCGGCGAAAATGCCCTTCACCAGTGAGCCCTGCGAGAGCGAGCCGACCAGCAGGATGCCCAGCACGGCCAGCAGCATGTAGTCGCGCGGCTGGAAGCGCAGCGCGAAGTCCGACACCAGGGGCGCGGCAGCGGCCAACACGGCGATGCCGACAAGCCCGCCGAAGAACGACATCGTGGTGGTCACGCCGATGGCCTGCCCGGCCTCGCCGCGTTGCGCCATCGGATAGCCGTCCATCGCGGTTGCGATTGCGCAGGGGGCGCCGGGGATGTTGAGCAGGATCGCCGTTCGCGCCCCGCCGTAGACCCCGCCCATGTAGATGCCGATCATCAGCGAGATGGCAGGGTAGACGTCCCAGGAGAAGGTGAAGGAGATCAGGATCGACACCGCCATCGTGACCGAAAGGCCCGGGATCGCGCCGACGTAGATGCCGAGGAAGGTGCCGATCGCCACCATGGCCAGAAGTTCGGGCTGGGTGACGACGGTGAAGAGGGCTGCGAGCGTTTCCATCATGCGCCCCCGCCGTTGAAGAGATTGCGCATGAGCTGGATGAACTCGGCCTCAGGCACGATGCCCGAGGGCATGAGGACGGTGAAGACCACGCGGAAGATGACCCAGATCACGACCAGCGAGGCGAGCGACACCGTGAGCGTGAAACCCCAGCTGCGCCGCCCGAGGATCTTGATCGCTGCCACCAGGAACAGGAAGGCGGTCGGCAGAAAGCCCAGCGGCTGGAGCAGGAGCGAGAAGACCACGAGCAGACCGGCAAAGATGAGCACGACCCATGGGAGCACTTCGTCGCCCAGCTTTTCGCCCAACACCCTGGGCAGGCGCGCGGTGCGGGCGAGCAGGATCACGGAGGCGATCACCATAATCGCGGTGGTGCCCATCGGTACGGCACCGGGGCTGGAGAGCGCGTCGAACCCGGCGATCCCGTAGGCGCTCCAGAGCAGGTAGAGGCTTGCGAGGCAAAGCAGCAGGGTGAACACGAGTTCGCCCGGGCGGCGCGCGGTTTGCGGGCCGTCCTGGTCGCCCGGGATGCCGTTGCGGTACTGCGGGTCGGGAGAGTCCATGTCGGGCTCCGTGATTGGTGTGAAAGCGGGTTGAAGGCGGGCGCGCTGCGTCGTGGCTGACGGCGGCGCCCGATGTCAGGTCGGCGGACGGCCCGGCAGGGGCCGTCCGCCAGATGATCACTCGCCCGGGCGCGCGATGCCGAACTCTTCGGGCGACGCCTTGGTGAGGCCGGCGTCGTTCAGCAGCCAGGTCGTGCCCTGCTGCCACTTGTCGAGAAAGGCCTGCGCCTCGTCGCCGGAGATGTTCATCATCTTGAAGCCACGGTCGTCCATCAGCGCGAGGAAGTCGGGGTGCTCGGCGCCGGTGGCGAAAGCCTCCGACAGCTTGGCGACCACGTCCTCGGGCGTGTCCTTGGGCGCGAAGACCCCGAAGAAGGAGCCCCACGGCAGGAAGGTGTTGTAGCCTTCGTTGAACGAGGTCACGATCGGCACGTCGGGCAGCTTTGCGGCCGCTTCGACGTCGAAGACGGCGAGCGCCTTCATGTTGCCGGCGCGCACGCCTTCGATGGCGGCGCCGAGCACTGCGGGCATCACGTCGACCGCGCCGCCCTGCATGGCGGTCAGCGCCGGGCCGTCGCCGTCGTAGGGCACGGCGATCATGTCGAGGTCGCCTTCGACTTCGTTCATCATCGCGGTGATGACCGAGGGCAGGCCGCCGGGGCCGGTGGCGCCGATGCGGATCTCGCCCGGGTTGGCCTTCACGTAGTCGACGAAGCCCTGGTAATCATCGAAGGGCGCGTCGTTGTTGGCCACCAGCAGCGGGGTGCCGCGGGCCAGCAGGATCAGCGGGATGAAATCGGAGTAGTCCTTGTCGCCAAGCCCCATCACCTTGTAGAGCAGCGGGTTTTCGGCACCCATCAGCAGGCTGTAGCCGTCGGCATCGGCGCCAGACACGTGGTTCAGCGCAATCGCGCCCACACCGCCGGTCATGTTCTGCATGACGATGGTGCCGCCAAGGGCCTCTTCGGCATGGGGGGTGACAGAGCGCATCACGGTGTCGGTGGAGCCACCGGCGCCCCACTGGATGAAGCCCTGGATCTCTTTCTCGGGGTATTCGGCCAGCGCGGCGCCAGCGGTGAGGGTCAGCGCGGAGAGTGCGCCGAAGATCAGCTTGTTCATGGTGTCCTCCCAGACAGTTCGGAAAGTGGCGGCCCGATGGGGCCGCTCCGATGGACGGGGAGTATCGTCGGGCAACAGGTAACGTCAAATACCTTTTTGTCGCCTGCGATAACCTTATGTTAATGCGCACCTACCCATCCCGCCAAAGTCCGGGCCCTTCCTCGATGGCCCGCGCCAGTTCGCGCCGGAAGTGCTCGATGGTGTGCTGGGCATAGCCCGACAGCACCCTGCCCTTCTTGGTGGAGACGTAGATGGAGATGCGGGTTTCCTCGGCCAGCGGGCGGCGGACGAGGCCGGGCATGTAGGTTTCGGCGACCGAGAACTCGTCGATCACCGCCACGCCGAGGCCGTGGCGCACGAGGCTCACCACGGTCTGCGCGAACCGGCCGCGCATGGCGTGCTGCACCTCGACCCCGGCGGCGCGGAAGGGCTCGGCGACGATCTGGCCGTAGGGGTCGCGCGGCTCGATGCCAATGAGCGCCTCGCCCGTCAGGTCGCGCACCGAAATCTCGGCCCGCGCGGCCAGCGCGTGGCCCTCGGGCAGAACCACCACCAGCCGCCCCTCGGCGATCTTCTCGTTCTCGACCGAGGCATTCTTGACCGGGGTCGACATGATGACGAACTCGCCGCGTTCCAGCAGAAGGTAATCAACCGTCTCCTCGATCTTGAGGATGTTGAGGTCGATGAACAGGCTCGCATAGCGCTCGCGCACCCGGCGGATCACACGTGCGGCGATGAACTGGGCCACGGAGGGCGCGGAGGCAAAGGCCAGCTCCACCTCTTCGCCGCGTTTGAGCGAGCCGACCGCCTGTTGCAGGTTCTCGACCCCCTTGTAGACCTCGCGCACATGGTCGAACACGCGGCTCGCCTCGACGGAGGGCACGAAGAGCCCGGCCTTGCGCTCGAACAGGCGGATGTCGAGCGCCTCCTCGGTATGCTTCACCAGCCGCGAGATACCGGGGGCGGAGACGCCAAGCATCTCGGCGGCGGCAGAGATCGTACCGGTCATCATCACGGCGCGGATCACTTCGATCTGGCGCAGGGTCATCTCGGGCATGGGCGGCTCCTCCTCCGGGCCGCGATTAACCTGATGTTACGCAAAACAAAAAGCAAGCATTTGACGTTAGGCGTGAAGCGGCAGAAGCATGGGGGCCGACAAAGGCGGGAGAATGCACGTGAGCCAGACCATCGACTGCGACCTTCTGGTGGCCGGCTCCGGCGCGGCCGGGCTGGCGGCGGCGGTTGCGGCGGCGCATGGCGGTCTGAAGGTGGTGGTGGCGGAAAAGGCCGAGGTGATCGGCGGCACCACCGCGTGGTCGGGCGGCTGGATCTGGGCGCCGGGCAACCCGGTTTGCGCGGCGGGCGGAACACAGGAGGTGCCCGGCGCGGCGCGGGACTACCTGGAGGCTGTGCAGGGCAATGCCTTCAACGCCGAGCTGGTGGATGCCTTCCTGAAGGCGGCACCGGAGATGGTGGGGTTTTTCGAGCGCGAGACGGAATTGCAATTCGATCCGGGGCTGAAGATACCCGATACCTACAGCCACCAGCCCGGCGCGGGCATGGGCGGGCGCTCGGTCATCGCGCAGCCCTTCGATGCACGGCGGCTGGGCAAGGCGCTGGCGCTGCTGCGCAAACCGATGCGCGAAACCAGCTTCATGGGCATGACCATTCAGGCCGGGCCGGACCTGCGGGCCTTCATGACCGTGCTGCGCGCGCCCCGCTCGGCGATTTACGTGGCCAACCGGATGGCGCGGCACCTCTGGCACCTGGCCCGCCACGGGCGCGGCATGGCGCTGCGCAACGGCAACGCGTTGGCAGGGCGGCTGATGCGCTCGGCGCTGGACCTTGGGGTGGAGCTGCGGGTGCAACATGCCCTCGGCTCGCTTGAAACCGAAGGCGGCGCGGTGGTGGGGGCCCGGCTGGCGGGGCCTGATGGTGAGGTGACGGTGCGCTCGCGGCGCGGCGTGGTGCTGGCCTGCGGCGGCTACCCGCATGACATTGCCCGGCGCAATGCCACCTTCCCCCGCCCCGAGACCCATGCCTCTCTCGCGGTGCCCGAGGCCGGTGGTGACGGGCTGCGGGCGGGCGAGGCGGCGGGCGGGCGGCAGACGCAGGCGCTGGTGGCCCCGGCGGCGATGTGCCCGGTGTCTGAGGTGCGCTGGCCCGACGGCACGCGCGGCACCTTTCCGCACATCATCGAGCGGGGCAAACCCGGGGTGATCGGCGTGCTGGCGAACGGCAGGCGGTTCTGCAACGAGGGGCTGGGCTACCACGATTATGTCACCGCCCTGCTCGAGGCCACGGCGGAGGGCGACACGCCGGAGAGCTGGCTGGTCTGCGATCATCGCTTCATCCGGCGTTACGGGCTGGGCATCACCCGCCCTGCCCCGCTGCCTCTCGCCCCCTGGCTGCGCGCGGGCTACCTGACGCGGGCTGCGACGCTCGAGGCCCTTGCCCAAGCCTGCGGGATCGACGCGGAGGGGCTGGCGGCGACCATTGCGCAGTTCAACGAAAGTGCGGCGCGGGGCGAAGACCCGGAGTTTCAGCGCGGCACCTCGCCCTACATGCGCCTTCAGGGCGATCCGGACCACGGGCCGAACCCCTGCCTCGCCCCGATCGAGACCGGCCCATTTTACGCGGTGCGTGTGATCCCCGGCAGCTTCGGCACCTTTGCCGGGCTGGTGACGGATGGCACGGCGCGGGTGCTCGGGCCGGAGGGCACGCCCGTGCCGGGGCTCTACGCGGCGGGCACCGACATGGCCTCGGTCATGGGGGGCACCTATCCGGCGGGCGGCATCAACCTCGGCCCGGCGCTGACCTTCGGGTTCATCGCGGGGCGTCACGCGGCCGGAGCCACGACATGAGCCGAATGCCTGCCGCCCAGAGAGGAGTTCCCGAGGGAGGGGCTGCCGCGGCAGAGGGCGAGGCCGCCGTGCTGAAACATGCGGCCCGTGCCGCCCGTGCGCTCTTGGCCCGGATCGACGCGTCCGACGCCTGAATCTGAGGCGCTTCGGCGGGTTATTTGCCACGGTTTCCAGTTCGTTACGGAACGACGCCGGAAAGCCCGACAGATTCATTGACAATTTTAGTCAGCTTTTGTAGCTGGCACCCAACGCGACCCACCCAACCGGCAGGCCTGCTCAACGCATCGCATGTCGGAAGGGGACCAAATGCGCAAATTTTCATGCTATTCCACCACCGCCCTCGTGGCCCTTGCCGGGGCCGCACAGGCACAGGCGCAGGATCTCGCCTTCGATCTCGACCCGATCTATGTCGAATCTGCGGCCCGGACCGAGCGGCTGGTGCTCGACACGCCAGTCGCCGTCTCGACGCTGAGCGGCGAGGCGCTGGCCAACCGGCAGGCGGGCGACTTTCAGGAGCTGATCGGAGACATGCCCGGCGTCACCATCGGAGGCGGCCCGCGGGCGATTGCGCTGGAGCCCAACATTCGCGGCTTCACCGACGACCAGATCGTGCTGCGCTTCGACGGCGGACGCTTCAACTTCAACCAGGGGCACCGGGGGCGGTTCTTCCTTGATCCAGCGCTGGTGAAACGGGTGGAAGTGGTGCGCGGCGGCGGCTCGACCCTCTATGGCTCGGGCGCGCTCGGCGGGGTGATCTCGGTGGAAACCGTCGACGCCGACGACCTGCTGGAAGAGGGCCGTACCATCGGGGCGCGGGTCGGCATGGGCTATTCCACCAATGGCGGGCAATGGTCGGCCAATACCTCGGTCTATGCCGACTGGGGCGCGTTGGATGCGCTGCTGTTCCTCGGCACCCGCGACACCACCAGCAACTACGTGGCCGGGGATGGCGCCGATATCCCGTTTTCGGAGCTGGACCAGCAGAACACCATGCTCAAGCTCGGCTTCGAGCCGTCCGCCGACAGCCGCATCGAGTTCAGCTTTGCCGACTATCACGACAGCGCCCTCACCCTTGCTTCGGCCAATGGCGCCCCCTCCACCTCGAACCCCGAAGTGGAACGCGAGGCCGACGAGCAGAGCTTTCGCCTGAGCTGGGACTATGCGCCGGAGGGCAATGACGCGGTCGACCTGTCGGTGCTGTTCTATGGCGACCGGCTGAAGATCACCGAAGACCGGGTGAGCGCCCCGCGCCTTGACGAAAGCACCTATGACAGCCTCGGGCTGGAAGTGACCAACCGCTCTCGGTTCGACCTCGGCGTGCCGGTCGAGGTGGTTTACGGGCTGGAGGTGTTCCGCGAGAGCCAGGAGGGCACCCGCGACGGGGCACCGCGCTCCACCTTCCCGCCGGCCAGCGCCATGACGACAGGCCTCTTTGCCGAGGCCACCTTGGAGATGTCGCCGCAGTTCGACGTGATCGCCGGCCTGCGCTACGACCTCTACAAGCGCGAGCCCAACGACGGCACGCTGGAGGATGTGAGCGAAGAGTTCCTGTCGCCGCGCCTCGGCCTCAGCTATCGACCGAACCAGAACTGGCAGCTCTTTGCCAACGTCTCCCGCGCCTACCGCGCCCCGTCGCTCAGCGAGCTCTACAACGACGGGCTGCACTTTGCGGGCAACCCCTTCGGCTTTCCGCCCGACAACTTCTTCGTGCCCAACCCCGACCTGAAACCCGAGGAATCGACCCAGATCGAGCTGGGCGCGCGGTTCGAGAAGCGCGGCGTGCGGCAGGCCGGCGACAAGTTGAGCTTCTCGGTCAACGTCTACAATGCCGATGTGAAGAACTACATCGAGCAGACGGTCGATATCTTTGCCGGCACCACCACCTCCGCCAATGTCGACGGGCGGCTCTGGGGCCTTGAGGCGGAGGCCCGCTATGACACCGCGAGATGGTTCGTCGGCAGCGGGCTGTCGATTGCGCGGGGCGAGGGTGACGATGGCGACTGGCTCGCCTCGATCCCGCAGGACCGGCTGACGCTGGAGGCGGGGTATCGCCCCGAGGCGGACTGGCTGCTTGGGGCCCGCGCCACGTTTGCCGCCGCGCAGACCCGCGTGCCCTCCGGCGGTGTGGAAGGCGAGGCCTGGGAAACGCTGGATCTCTACGCCGCCTGGACGCCCAGCAGCAAGGCGATGGCGGGCAGCAGCTTTCGGGTGGGCATAGATAACGTGTTCGACCAGCACTACACGATCTACCCCAACGAGCTGGCCCAGCCCGGCCGCTCGCTGGAGATCTCGGCCGCCTTCACCTTCTGAGCGCGCCGCGAAGCCCAAAAGAAAAACCGCCGCGGGCCGAAGGGCGCGCGGCGGTTTCCTTTTGGTGGATGGCGCGCGTTTCAGGCGATGTTCTGGAACGAGGCGAAGCCTTCGAAGTTCGGGTGCCCCTCGAACAGCTTGCCGCCGCCGGTCTTGGCATGGGAGGCGCGGAACTGCTCGGAGCGGGTCCAGGCACGGAAACTCTCTTCGTTCTTCCAGACGGTGTGGGAGGCATAGAGAATGGTGCCGTCCTCGCGCTCCGGCCCCTTGAGCATGTGGAACTCGACGAAGCCCTCCATCTCCTTGAGGTGGGTGTCGCGCGAGAGCCAGACCTGCTCGAAGGCCTCGGCATTCTCGGGTTTCACGGTGAAGCGGTTCATTGCCAGATACATTTGGGTCTCCTTTGGTGCTCCGGTGTCTTTTTGGGTGTGAGGGTCAGCCCGGCGGGCGGGCGGTGTGGGGCAGCAGGAAGGTTGCGGGGGTGGGCGGCGCGGTGTTGACGCGCAGGGCACAGCCGTAGGCCTGGCTGAGGGCCGTGTCGGTGAGCACGGCGGCGGGCGGACCCTGATCCAGCCGACGACCTTCGGCCATGAGCATCACCCGGTCGGCATACATGGAGGTGAGGTTGAGGTCGTGCATCACCGCCACCACCCCGCCGCCCTGCGCGGCATAGCTGGCCATGAGGTCCATCACCTCGAGCTGGTGGCCGATGTCGAGGCTGCTCACCGGCTCGTCGAGCAGCAGCCAGCGCGGCCCCTCCGGCCCGACCGGCTCCCAGACCTGCGCCAGCACGCGGGCAAGCTGCACCCGCTGCTGCTCGCCGCCCGAGAGCGCGTTGTAATGGCGACCGGCAAAGCCCGCGAGCCCGACCCGCGCCAGCGCCTCTTCCACCCGGCCGGGCGGCGGCGGGGTGGCGGCTGCATCAAGGCCGAGTCGGACGATCTCGTGGACGGTGAAGGGAAAGGCGATGCGGCTGTGCTGGGGCAGCACGGCGCGGCGGGCGGCGAGCTGCCAGCCCGGGAGCGCGGCGATGTCATCGCCCTCAAGCCGCACGTTGCCGCGATAGGGCACTTCCTGGGTGATCGCCCGGAGCAGGGTTGTCTTGCCGGAGCCGTTCGGCCCCACGATCACCGTGACCTCGCCCGGGCGCGCCTCGAAGCAGACGCCCCGCAGCACCTTCGCCCGGCCAAGCTGCACCTCGATATCCGTTGCGCTCAGCATTCGCTCACAAGTCCAGCAGGCTGCGGTTGCGCAGCAGAATCCAGAGGAAGAACGGCCCGCCCAGCGTGGCGGTGACGATGCCGATGGGCAGCTCTGCCGGGGCGATCACCATGCGCGAGATCATGTCGGCCCCGATCAGCAGCGAGGCCCCCAGCAGTGCGGAGGCGGGCAGCAGGTAGCGGTGGTCGGGGCCGATGACGAGGCGCAGCAGGTGGGGCACCACGATGCCGACAAAGCCGATGCCGCCCGAGACCGCCACCGCCGCGCCGGTGGCCCCGGCGACCGACAGGATCGCCGCGTTCTTCATCCGCTGCACCGGGATGCCCAGATGCGCCGCCGGGGCCTCTCCCAGCGCCAGCGCGTTCAGCCCGCGCGCCAGAAAGGGCGAGGCGGCCAGCGCCAGCGCGATCAGTGGCCCGGCCACGGCGATCTTGCCCCATGTCGCCCCGGCCAGCGAGCCAAGGCCCCAGAAGGTGAGGTCGCGCAGTTGCGCATCGTCGGCCATGTAGACCAGCAGGCCCGAGACCGCGCCGGTCAGCGCCCCGAGCGCGATGCCCGCAAGCAGCATGACCGCGACCGAGGTGCGCCCGCCGCTGGTGGCGATGCGATAGAGCAGCAGCGTGGAGAGCCAGCCGCCGACGAAGGCGGCGACGGGCACGAGATAGAAGCCGAACGCCGATTGCAGGGCGAGCGGCAGCAGCCCGCCGAGCACGATTGCGGCGATGGCGCCAAGGCCGGCTCCGGCGCTCACCCCGACGAGGCCGGGATCGGCCAGCGGGTTGCGGAACAGCCCCTGCATCACCGCCCCCGACACCGCCAGCGCCGCGCCGACCAGCAAGCCCATTGCCAGCCGTGGCAGCCGGATGTCGAAGAGGATCAACGCCTCGCGTGCCCCCACCTCGCCGCCGGTCAGCACCTGCCCCAGAGCCGTCAGCAGGCTCGTGCCCGATGCCCCGGTGCCGAGGCTCGCCACCGAGACCAGCACCAGCAGGGCCGCGAGCGCCCAGAGCGCCAGCCATGCCCGGTGCCGCCTGTCGCCCTCGACGCGGTGCACCCGGGGCGCGGCTGTGGCGCGGGTCAGAACGTCGGCCACCCGGCGCCTACCTTTCGACCGTGGCAATTGCCTCGCTGAGGGCCTTCACCGCCTGCGGCGTGCGCGGCCCGAAGCCCAGCAGCAGAAGGCCCGGCTGGCGGACGATCGCGCCGGAGGCGGCGGCAGGGGTCTGGCCCAGCACCGGGTGGGCGATCACGTCGTCGGTGCCGCCGCCATGGTCGCCGCCGCGGTTCATCATCAGGATCACCTCCGGGGCCGCCTCCAGCACCGCCTCGTCGGAGACCTGCTTGTAGCCCTCGAAACCACTCAGCGCGTTGCGGGCCCCCGCCAGCTCGATGATTGCCTCGGCAGAGGTGCCCTGCCCCGCCGCCATCAGCCGCCCGCCCTGCATGGAGAGCACGAAGAGCACCCGGGCGGGCGTGTCGCTGCGGGCGGCGGCAACCGCGGCGGCGAGCTCCGCCTCGACCTGCGCTGCCAGTGCCGCGCCCTTGTCGGAGACGCCGAGCGCCCCGGCGACCACCTCGATCTTGCGGCGGATTGCGGCGGCGTCGAAACCATCGGGCACCACGACGAAGGGGATCTGCGCCGCCTTCAGCACATCCACCGTTTCGGGCGGGCCGCTGCTGGCTTCGGCGAGGATCATGTCGGGCCCGACAGACAGCACGCCTTCGGGCGAGAGCGCCCGCAGGTAGCCTACATCGGGCAGCGCCTGCGCCTCTGGCGGGAAGGTCGAGGTGGTGTCGCGCGCCACCAGCCGGGCCTCTTCGCCCAGGGCATAGACGATCTCGGTGACGGTGCCGCCGAGCGACACGATGGCCCCGGCGGCCGGGGTTTCCTGCGCCGCAAGCTCCCGGGCGGGTGCGGCGACGGCAAGGCAGGTGAGCAGGCCCAGAAGCGCAAGGGCCACCCGGCGGGAGGCATGCGGGCAACGGGCGGAAGACGGGGAAGCGGTCATGGCAGCGGCGACTTTCACTTGCGGAGATTTCGCGGTGTCGCTGGCCGCGCCGCGGGGGCGCATGTGCTGGCATGGGGCAATGCCCGAGATCTACTGCGCTTCCGACCCGACTTCAAGCCGCCCGAAGGCAAGGAGGCGGGCCTAAACGGCCTTGCAGGCAGAGGCAGGCCGCTGTCGGCGGGGCGTCAGCCGGCATCCTACCGGGGCGGCCTCACGCGGAGGTCATTTCCCAGCCGCGGATCAGCACGGCGGGGCGGGCCGGACGGGCCGACTGGAGGGTTCCGACGATCAGGCGGCGGCCGAGCCAGGCCCAGGGGCCGTCAGGGGCCTGCACCTCGATGCGCGACAGGGCGTAGCGCGGGCCGGGGCCGCTTTCGTCGATGATCACCCGATTGCGGATGGTGAGCAGGGTGCCGTCGGCAACCTCCATCTCGTAGAGCGCGTCGAGCTCCTTTGCCCCGTCGGCGCGCACAAGCTGGCGGTCGGCCCCGCCGGGCAGGACGGTGCCGTGAAACCCCTCAAGACCCGGCCCACCGCGAAACTCGCCTCCGGTGATGGGCACGATGCGGCGCTCGCCGTGCGGGCCGGGGCCGAAGCTGCGCATTTCGTCCACCTCGACGATGGCCTCCCAGAGCAGGCGGTGGCCGAGCGTGGGGGGCGCGATGGTGTCAAACTGGCTCACGGTGTTTTCTCCTCTGTCAGCTCGGTGGCACATGCATCGAGCGCCGCAAAGAACCGGCTCACGGCGGGGCCGACCCTGTCGGGACGCCAGAGATACCCGATCGGCGGCAGTTGCAAGCCCAGCCCGGCATCGAGCTCCTTCAGCAGGCCGATCGAGAGCCAGGGCATGACCACGCTGCGCGGCACCAGCGACAGAAGCTCGCCGGTCTTCAGCATCGACCAGCTGATGACCGGGATGCGCGAGGTCACATGGACAAGCTTCAGCTCGTCCCAGCCGTGTTGGATGCGCAGTTCGTCGAACTGGCCACGCGCGAGCGAGACGGCGGTGTGCTGCACCCAGGTTGCACGGTAGAGCGCCTCGATGGTCACTGTCTCGGCCCGGGCCAGCGGATGGGTGGTGCCCGCCGCCACGATCAGCTCGTCGGGCACCAGCACCTTGAACTCCCATCCGTCGGGGATGACCTCACGCTCGCGGCAGCAGACCACGTCGAACTCGTCGCCCGAGAAGGCATTGTCGAGCGCCTGCCCGATCACCGTTTGCACCTGCGTCAGAATGTTGGGATGCGCCGCGCCGAAGGCGGGCAGCGCCGCGTCGAGCAGGGCGCCGGTGGCGGCGACACTGGAGCCGACGCGCACCATGCCGCCCTCCCGGCGGTGATGCGAGGCGATGCGCTCGGCCCCCTCCTCGGTGGCGGCAACGATGCGGCTGGCGATGGGCAGGAGATCAAGTGCGGCGGGCGTGGGATCGACCCCCTTGGAGTGGCGCAGGAAGAGGCGGGTATCGAGCAGCTTCTCCAGCTCGACCAGAAGCTGGCTCATTGCGGGCTGGGTGATGCCCAGCGCCTGCGCCGCGCGGCCGATGCCACGCAGCTCGCAGAGCGCCATGAGCGCCCGCATGTGGCGGATCTTGGCGCGGGTGGTCAGGCGGTTGAGCAGGACGGCGGCGGTGAGGGACATTGCATAAGCATCAGTTATGGATGGGCCGCAAAAGGAATTACCAACCTATGGCCAAAGTCAATAGCTTCGGGGCGAGGAGACATTTGGGAGGATTCTCTATGCACCGTGACACTCACGTCCGCGTCGCCCGTCGGCGGCTGATGAAAACCCTTGGCGCCACCGCGCTGGCCGCGCTTTCGCTCGGGGTCATGCCCGCCGCCGCGCAGGCGCAGGAGTGGCCCTCGGGCTCGGTCCAGCTTGTGGTGCCCGCCAAGCCCGGCGGTGGCACCGATGCGGCGGCCCGCGTTCTGGCGGCCGCGCTTTCGGAACAGACCGGCGGCGATTTCGTGGTGGTCAACACCCCCGGCGGCGGTGGCGCCGTGGCCGCGGAGCAGGTGCGCACCGCCGCGCCCGACGGCCAGCAGCTGCTGTTCTACCACACCAGCCTGATCGCCACCTATCACACCGGTGGATACGACCAGAACCCGCTGGAAGAATTCAGCCTGCTTGCCGCCATGCCGGTGGGCGGCAGCTATGCCCTCGCCGTGGGGGCCGATGCGCCCTACGAGACCATGGGCGACCTGATGCAGGCGGCCACCGACAACCCCGGAAAGATCACGCTCGGCGTGCAGATCCGCGGCTCTTCCCACTTCATGGCCGGGCTGATCGAAATGGGCAATGACGCCAAGTTCCGCGTCGTCGAGGCGGGCAGCGATGCCGACAAGCTGGTGCAGCTTCAGGGCGGGCAGATCCAGGCCGCGCTGATCAACACGCCGGGCACGCTGCAATATGTCGAGAACGGCGACCTGCGCATTCTGGCGACCATTTCCGGCCAGCCCGACCGCGACCCGAACGCGCCCGATTACCCCTCTGCCGCCGAACTGGGCTTCGAGAATGCGGTTTACGGCCTCGATTTTCTCGTCTTCGGCCCGAAGGGAATGGACCAGGGCATGGCCGAGCAGATCAACGCCGCCTTCGGCGCGGTTCTGGATGACCCCGAGGTGTCCGGCCAACTCGAAAAGATGCGCTTTCCGGTGAGCCACCTCGGCCTCGCCGAGAGCCGCGCGCGCACCGTGGACGCCGACAAGCGCCTTGGTGCCACCGCGAAGGCCCTTGGCCTTAGCGACTGACACCGGCCCGCGGCGGGCCGCCCCTTTCGCGTCCCGCCGCCGCCCTCCCCTTCTCCTCCACAGCCATCCCCGATTGCAGGTATCCGTTCCGATGCAGAAAAGACCTTTGCCGCCCCTCCCCACCGATCCATTCGAGTGCCTCCAGCAAGGCTGCGAGCGTCCGTGGGAGGTGGATGTAGACCCTTTCGAGGTCGCCGAGCGCACCTGGTACGTGGGCAACAACTGGGTGGGGGCCTACCTGCTGGAGACCGACGCCGGGCTGGTGCTGATCGACACCACGATGCAGCCGCAGGTCTACCTGCTGTTCGAGGCGGTGCGGAAGCTGGGCTTCGAGCCGACCGATATTGCGCTGATCCTGATTTCGCACATGCACTACGACCACATCGGCGGCGTCCGGGCGGTGCAGGAGGCCAGCGGTGCGAAGGTGATGATGAGCCGCGAGGACTGGGCGTTCATGCAGGCCCGGCCCGACCAGATCTTTGCCAGTGGCTACCCCTGCGGCGACTTCACGCCCGATGCCTTCTATTCCGACGACACCCCGGTCATGCTCGGCGACCGCTCGATCCGCACCCTGCTGACCCCGGGCCACACGCCGGGCACCACCTCGTTTTTCTTCGAGGCCGGGGGGCGGCTGTGCGGGCTGCATGGCGGCGTTGGGCTGAACACGCTGGCCGATGAGTTTCTGGCCGAGACCGGGCTGCCGGTGAGCGCACGCGACGCCTACCTCGCCTCCATGCTGAAGGTGCGCGAGATCCCGGTGGAGATCACCCTTGGCTCCCACCCGGCGCAGGTCGGGATGCTCGGCAAGGTCGACACCATCCGACCCGGCCGGAACCCGTTCTACGACCCCTCCACCTGGCACGCGCTGATCGACGGGCGCATCGCGCAGGTGCGCGACCTGATGGGACAGGCGGCATGACCTATTCCTTCGACATGAGCCCCGAGGCCAAGCTGGCGCTGGCCGGCGAATTGCGCGAGGGCACCCTGCTGCCCCCGACCATCACCCCCGAGATGGAGGCAGATCTGGCCGCCGTGACCGTGGAGGAGCTTGCCGTGCCCACCCGCGTCGGCCCGTCCCGGGTGATGAAGGTGACGCCCGCCGAGGGCACCGCCCCCCGGCCCTGCTTCATCAACTTTCATGGCGGCGGCTTCGTGCGCGGATATCATCGCCGCGATACGATGTTCTGCGCCCAGCTCGCCCGGGCCACCGGGGCGCTGGTGCTCGACGTCGACTACCGGCTTGCCCCCGAGCACCCCTTTCCCGCCGGGCTGCACGAGTGCCATGACGTGGTCGCCTGGACCTTCGAGCAGGCCGGAGCCCTCGGGATCGACCCCGCACGCATTGCCATCGGCGGCCATTCGGCAGGCGGCAACTTCACCGCCTCGATCTGCCAGATGGCGCAGGAGAGCGGCGCGTTCCGGGTGTGCGGGCAGCTGCTCGACTATCCGTTTCTCGATGCCGCCACCCCGCCGGAAGACAAGATCGACCCACGCTCGATCATGCCGGCCGAGCGGATGCACGCCTTCAACGTGCTCTACTGCCAGGTGCCCGAAAACATGCGCAATCCGCTGGTCTCGCCGGTTCTGGCCGCGCCCGAGCTGCTGGAGGGCCAGCCCCCCGCGCTGATGATCGTCGCCGGGCTCGATCCGTTGCGCCACGAGGCGCATCGCTATGCCGGGCAGCTCATTGCCGCGGGTGTCGATATCGAGGTGCGCCAGTTCGACGATTGCGACCACGGCTGGGTCGTGAGCGGCAAGGCCCGCCACGAGGAGGCGCGGGCGCGGATCTTCGGCTGGCTGAACCGGCTTTACGGCTGAAACCATTCAAGGGAGGACAACATGAAAGCAACCAATCTCATCGGGGCCGCAGTGGCACTGACACTTGCGGCGGGCGCGACGGCGCAGGCCGCCGAGTGGCCCACCCAACCCGTGCAGATCATCGTGCCATCCAAACCCGGCGGCGGAACCGATGTGATGGCGCGGATCTTCTCCGACTATCTCGCCCGCGAAACCGGCGGCGACGTGGTGGTGGTGAACGTCGATGGCGGCGGCGGCTCGATTGCCTACAATCAGGTGATGACCGCCGCGCCGGACGGCAACACCATTCTGTTCAACCACACCGGCCTGCTGGCGGGCTACCACACAGGCCACAGCGACATCGGGCTTGATGACTTTACCACCATCGGCGTGGCGCAAAGCTATGCGCCGCAGGTCTATGCCGTGGCCGCCGATGCGCCTTGGGATACCATGAAGGAGTTCGTGGACGACGCCCGCGCCAACCCCGGGGCGCGCACCGTCGCGGTGTCGCTCGGCCGCACGACCCATTTCATCGCGGGCCTCATCATGATGAACGAGGATGTGGACCTGAAGCTGCTCGAAGCCTCCGCCGAGGTCGACAAGGTGGCGGCGATCCAGGGGGGCCATATCGAGATGGGCAACCTCGGCGCGGGCTCGGCCAAGCAATACGAACAGGCGGGCGACATGAAGGTGCTCTGCCTGCTCGACCCCGAACCTCATCCCGCCTATCCCGAGTACGAGACCTGCGTGCAGCAGGGCGTGAATGTGAGCTGGCTGGCGCCACTGGTCCTTTGGGGCCCGAAGGACATGGACCCGGACCTCGTGGCCACGATCAACGCCGCAACCGCCGGCATGGCCGAGGACGCCACGGCACAGGACGCCCTGAAGAAGGCGGACAGCGTGTTCACCTACTACGACGTGGAGGGCGCGCAGGAGCTGATGGCCACGGAGGACGCCAAGATTGCGGCGCTGGCCGAACGACTGGGCCTCTCACGCTGATCGTCGGCATGTGACAGACCATACCGCGGGGGCGGGCCCAACCGGCCCCCGCAGCCTTGAGGGAGGACAGGATGAACACCGAAAAGCCGCTTGGAGCCGGGCTGGTCGCATTTGCGATTGCCGGAATCCTCGTGACCATGCAGATCAGCGTGCGCACGTTCAACGACGACCCGGGGCCGCGGCTCTTTCCGCTGCTAGGGTTCTCGATCCTGCTGCTCTGCGGGCTCGGGATGGTGCTGACCAGATCGAAGATCTCGGACGTCCTGCGTGAGGAAGAGGAGGCGGCCGCCGGGACCGACCAGACGCCCGCTGCCCGCAGGGGGGCCATCATGTTCGGCCTTCTGGTGGCCTACTCCCTCGCCCTCTGGCTGCTCGGCTACTACATCGCCACGCCGCTGATGGTCTACGCCTTCTACCACACCATCGCCGGGGCCGAGCGCCGGGTCTGGTGGCGCGGGGCGCTCTATGGGCTTGCCGTCACCGGCGGCGTGCATCTGGTGTTCTCCGAACTGCTGAACACGCTCCTGCCCTCCGGCATCCTCTTCTGACGGGCCAAGAAAAATGCAAGACATCCTCGCCAGCTTCGGCACGCTCCTCGCCCCGATGACCCTGCTGGTCATCATCCTTTCCACCGCGCTCGGCATCGTTCTGGGCGCGATCCCCGGCCTCTCGGGCGGGCTCGGCGTGGCGCTTCTGCTGCCGATCACCTTCGGCATGCCGCCCGAGGTGGGGCTGGCGATGCTGGTCTCAATCTGGGTCGGCGGCGTGTCGGGTGCCATGATCGGCTCGATTCTGCTGGGCATTCCCGGCTCGCCCTCGGCCATCGCCACCTGCTTCGACGGCTACCCGATGACCCGCAATGGCCAGGCCGTGAAGGCGCTCGGCGCGGCTATCACTGCCTCCTTCATCGGCACCTTCCTGTCGATCCTCATCGCCATGGCCGCCTCGCCGCTGATGGCGCGCCTCGCGCTGAAGATGGGGCCGTGGGAGTATTTCTCGCTCGGGTTCTGCGCCATCTCGCTGGTGGCGGCGCTGTCGCGCGGCTCGGTCTTTCACGGGCTGGCCGCCGCGGCCCTCGGGCTCATCCTTGCCTCGGTGGGCTTCGCGCCGATCGACGGATACCCGCGCTTCACCTTCGGCAACATCTACCTCAACGGCGGGTTCGACCTGATTCCGCTGATGCTTGGTTTCTTCGCGCTCAAGCAGATCGTGCAGGACTATGCCCGCGGGCAGCAGCAGGTGCCGGAGGTGGATGCGAGCGACATCAAGGGTTTTGGCGTGACGTGGAAGGAGTACCGCGACAACACCTGGAACATGATCCGCTCCTTCATGATCGGCCTTTGGATCGGCTTCCTGCCGGGCATGGGCGCGGCGCTTTCGAACATGGTGGCCTATGCGCAGGCCAAATCGGCCAGCAGGCACCCGGAGAAGTTCGGCAAGGGCTGCGTCGACGGCGTTTTTGCCTCGGAAACCTCCAACAATGCGAGCGTGGGCGGCTCGCTGATCCCGATGGTCGCCCTCGGCATTCCGGGGGACGGGGTCACGGCGATCCTGCTCGGCGGGCTGATGATTCATGGCGTGCAGGCCGGGCCGCTGCTGTTCAACAACAACCCCGAGATCGTCTATGCGCTGTTCCTGACCGCGCTGATCGCCGCGGTTCTGGTGCTGGTGATGCAGTTCTGGGGGATGCGGCTGTTTCCGGCGATCCTGAAGATTCCGTATCACTACCTCTACCCGGCGATCGTGGTGCTGGGCTTCATGGGCGTCTTCGTCGGCTCCTCGACCGCCTTCAACTACGTGCTGCTGCTCGGGTTTGCCGGGCTCGGGCTGGCGATGGACAAGCTGCGCCTGCCGATCGGCCCCTTCATCCTCGCCTTCATCCTCGCCCCGATGCTGGAGCTGAACCTGCGGCGCGGGATGACCTACACCGACGATGGCATCCTGCCCTTCTTCACCCGCCCGATCTCCGGCCTGCTGCTCTTTGCGGCCGTGCTGAGCATCGTTTCACCCTTCCTGATGCCATGGCTGAGAAGCCTGCGGCGGGCGCGTCAAGGCGGCTGACCGGGGCACTCACCGCGCGGGCCAGCCCTGTCGAATCAAGTTCGACGGGCTGGCTGCCCGGCCCTGCGGGCGATTTTTCTCCTTGATATCAGTCTCTTTCGCCGCATTACATGGTCGCCGCCTAACTGAGTTGACATATCAAGAGACACCCCTATTCTGACCTGAGTTGAATCATCAACTCCGCACCCGGGGAGGTGTGCGGGACTTCAGGGAGGATATTCCATGACACGCGCCATCCACGCGGCCCTTGCGGCCGTGATAGCTACCGCTTTGCCCGCAGCCGCCGGGGCCGACACGATCAAGGTCGGGGTCGTCGCGCCCTTTTCCGGGCCCTTCGCCATCTACGGCAAGCAATACCAGGAGGCGGTGGAAACCTACGTGGCCCAGCATGGCACCACGGCGGGCGAGCACGAGATCGAGTTCATCTACAAGGACGTGGGCGGGCCGAACCCCGACCAGTCGCGCAGCCTCGCGCAGGAGCTGCTGATCCGCGATCAGGTGGATTATCTCGCCGGTTTCACCTTCACCCCGAACGCGCTGGCCGTAGCGCCGCTGATCGAGCAGAGCCAGACGCCGACGGTGATCTTCAATGCCGCCACCTCCTCGATCAACAAGGAGAGCGAATTCTACCTGCGCACCAGCTACACCCTCTGGCAGGTTTCCGCGCCGCTGGCCGAATGGGCCTATGACCAGGGGATGCGCACGGCGGCGACCACCGTGACCGACTACGGCCCCGGGATCGACGCCGAAAACGCCTTCAAGGCCGCCTTCGAGGCCAGGGGCGGCGAGGTCGTGGATTCGATCCGCATGCCGCTCAGCACCACCGATTTCACCCCTTTCATCCAGAGCGTGCGCGACGCCGCGCCCGATGCGGTCTTCACCTTCCTGCCCGGCGGCCCGCCCACCTTCACCTATACCAAGACCTACAACGAGAACGGTCTGGCCGAGGCAGGCATCAAGTTTCTCGGCACGGCGGAGACCGAAGAGGTGAACCTTCAGGGGCTGGGCGATGCCGCCATCGGGCTGACAACGGCCTACCACTACTCGGGCGCGCATGACTCCGACGAGAACCGCGCGTTTCAGGCCAAGCTCACCGAGCTGTTCCCCGACGCAATCGCCAACTGGGCCTCGGTCGGCGCCTATGACGGCACCCACCTGATCTACCAGATGGTTGCCGCCGCCGGGTCCGACGGCCCCGCCGCCGTCGAGGCCGCCAAGACCATGGAATGGGAAAGCCCGCGCGGCCCGGTCAAGATGGACCCCGACGCCCGCACCCTGATCCAGAACGTCTACATCCGCGAAGTCGCCCGCGACGAGGACACCGGCAAGCTGGTGAACCGCGAGACCGGCGTGATCGCCACCGTGGGCGACCTCGGCTGGGACAAGTGATCCTCCCCGCTCCGGGCCGGTCCGCCGGCCCGGGGCTGATCCAGCGATTGAAAGCCAGATGACCCTGTTTCTCAACATACTCGTGGACGGCGTTGCCTACGGGATGATCCTGTTCATGATCTCCGTCGGCCTCTCCGTCACCATGGGCCTGATGCGGGTGGTGAACCTCGCCCACGGCGGTTTTGCCCTGCTGGGCGGCACCTTTGCCCATTGGTTCGCCGCCGACCTCGGCCTGCCGTTCTGGCCTGCGCTGGCGCTGGCGATTGCCGCAACCGTGGCGCTCTCGGTGCCGCTGGAGCGGGTGATCTATCGCCGGATCTACGGCTTTACCGACCTGCAGCAGGTGCTGGCCACCATCGGCCTGACCTTCCTGATGATCGCCTCGGTCAACCTCTGGCAGGGCTCCAGCCTGCTCTCGGTGCCGCTGCCCGAGGGGCTGAAGGCCAGTGTCGATCTCGGCTTCCGCACGCTGCCGGTGCATCGTCTGCTGGTCATCGCCGGTGGTCTGGCCGTGGTGCTGGGCCTCTGGCTGCTGCTCGAGCGCACCCGCTTCGGCATCCGCCTGCGCGCCGCCGTCGACAATCGCGGCGCCGCCTCGGCCCATGGTATCGACACCGACCGCATCTTCATGGCCGCCTTCGCCCTCGGCGCGGGCCTCGCGGCATTCGGCGGTGTGCTCGGCGCAGAGATCCTGCCGATCGACGCCTATTATCCGCTCCGCTACATGGTGCTCTTCCTGATCGTGGTGGCGGTGGGCGGCATGGGCTCCATCGCGGGCAGCTTCCTGGCCGCCATCGGGCTGGGCCTGCTGGAAACCGCGGCCCGCTACCTTGCGCCCGACTTTGCCACCATCACCTTCTTCGCGCTGGTCATCGCGCTTCTTGCGCTGCGCCCGAACGGGCTGATCGTGAGGACATCATGAAATCCTGGATCCCGCCGCTGGCCCTTCTGGCCCTCGCTGTCGCGCTCCATTTCGCGCTGCCCTACAACCTCGCCTTCCTCACCCGCATCCTGATCATGGCGGTGTTGGTGCTCTCGCTCGACCTTGTGCTCGGCTTCGCGGGCATCGCCACTCTCGGGCAGGCCGCCTTTTATGGCGCAGGCGCCTATGCGGCCGGGCTTTTCGCGATCCACGCCTGGGCCGACCCGATTGCCGGCCTTCTGGTGGCCGGGGTGGCAGGGGCGGCGCTGGCCTTCATCTCGGGGCTGATCGTGCTGCGCGCCCATGGGCTGACGCTGATCATGCTCACCATCGCCGTGGCCGCCATCTGCCACGAGGTCGCCAACAAGGCGCGTGACCTCACCGGCGGGGCCGACGGGCTGCGCGGCATCCGGATGGAGCCGGTGCTGGGCCTCTTCGAGTTCGATTTCGTCGGGCAGACCGGCTTCTGGTATGCCCTCGCCGTCCTCGCGACCGTCTTCGCCTTCCTCACCCTGCTCACTCGCGCGCCCTTCGGCCTGTCGCTGCGCGGCATCCACGAAAGCCCCGAGCGCATGGCCGCCATCGGCACCTCGGTCTACTGGCGGCGCGTGGCGGCCTACACCATCGGCGGGGCGATTGCGGGGATCGCGGGCGCGCTCTCGGCGCAGGTGACACAGCTTGTGAGCCTGGAGTCCTTTTCCTTCACCCTCTCCGCCGAAGCCCTGATCATGCTCATCCTCGGCGGCACTGGCAGGCTCTACGGCGCGGTGCTGGGCACCCTCGTTTTCATGTTCGTCCACCACTGGGCCGCCGCGAACGACCCGTTCAACTGGCTCTTCGTCATCGGCGCGCTGGTGCTGGCGGTGGTCTTCTTCCTGCCGCGCGGGCTGGTCGCCGTGCCCACCGCGCTGAAACGCCTGGGAGGTCGCGATGCAGGGACTTGAGGTACGCGGACTTTCCAAGCGGTTCGGCGGGCTGACCGTGTCGGAGAATATCGACTTCGACCTGAAGCCGGGCGACCGCAAGGCGCTGATCGGCCCCAATGGCGCAGGCAAGAGCACGTTCTCAAACCTCGTCACCGGCATCCTGCCGCCCTCCTCGGGGGCGATCCGCTTCGACGGGGTGGACATTGGCCGCCTCAACGAGGCTCAGCGGGTCAAGCGCGGCATCGCCAAGACCTTCCAGATCACCACGCTGTTCCGAGACCTCACGGTGCGCGAAAACCTCCGCCTGCCGATCCTCGAGCGGCAGGGGCGCGGGTTTTCCATGTTCCGCCGGGCCGATGGCAATGGCGAGACCGAGGCAGAGGTGGCCGCACTGATCGACCAGTTCGCCCTGGAGCCGCTGGCCGACAGGCGCGTGGCCGATCTCGCCTATGGCCAGCAACGGCTCGTCGAACTGGCGCTCACGCTGGCCCTGCGTCCGCGCGTGCTGATCCTCGACGAACCGGCCGCCGGAGTGCCCTCTTCGGAAACCCATCTGATCGTGCAGGCCATAGAGGCCCTGCCTGCCGATCTCGCCGTGCTCATCATCGAGCACGACATGGATCTCGTCTTCCGGGTCGCGCAGCAGATCGTGGTGCTGGTGCAGGGGCGCATTCTGACCGAGGGCACGCCGCAGGAGATCGCGGGCAATGCGCAGGTGCGCGAGCTTTACCTTGGAGGGCACGGAAATGGCTGATGCGCTGAGGCTCGAGAACGTCACCGCGGGCTATGGCCCGACCCATGTGCTGAACGGCATCGACCTTGTGATCCCCCGCGGCGAACGGCTTGCCGTGATCGGACGCAACGGCGCGGGCAAGACGACCCTGCTCGCCACCATGATGGGGCTGACAAAGCTGCACGGCGGCACCGTCAGCCTGAACGGGCAGGCCGTGAGCGCCCTGCCCCCGCACCGCCGCAACGCCGCCGGCCTCGGGCTCGTGCCGCAGACACGCGACATCTTCAAATCGCTCTCGGTCGAAGAGAACCTGCTCGCCGCACAGCGCGGCGAGGCAACGCTGGAGGAGGCCTATGCCCTCTTCCCCCGGCTCAAGGAGAGGCGGCGCAACGGCGGCGGGCAGCTTTCGGGCGGCGAGCAGCAGATGCTCGCCATCGCCCGCACCCTGATGACCGGCCCGCAGACCCTGCTGCTCGACGAGCCGCTCGAAGGCCTCGCCCCGGTGATCTGCGAACAACTGATGCAGGTGTTCGAGGGCCTCGCCGCAGAGGGTCGCACGGTGGTGCTGGTGGAACAGCACGCCGAGGCGGCGCTCAACTTCGCCTCCCGCGCGCTCATCATGACCGGCGGGGCCATCGTGCATGACGGCCCTGCCTCCGCGCTGAAGGGCTCCGACCTGCTCGAACGCCACATCGGCGTGGCGCTGGCCACATGACCGGAAAGGAAACCACCATGACCCTGATCGAGGGCCACGCCCCGCTCACCCCCGATGCCTCCATTCCGGTGCTCGACGTCGATCCCTACGACGAGACCGTTCTGGCCGACCCCTTCAGCTGGTATGCCGCCCTGCGCGAGGCCGGGCCGGTCGCGTTCATTCCGCGCTACAACGTGCTCGCAGTCGGGCGCTACGAGGAAACCCGGCAGACCTTCTCGGACCACGAGAACTTTGTCTCCTCCCGGGGCATCGGCTTCAACGATTTCAAACTCGAGAAGCCCTGGCGCCCGCCCTCGATCATCCTCGAGGCCGACCCGCCCGATCACACCAAGACCCGGCGGGTCATGTCCAAGGCGCTCTCGCCCAAGGTGGTGCGCACCCTGATGGACGATTTCCGGGCCGCCGCCGAGGAGGTGGTGGACGCTCTGCTGGAGCGCTCCGAGGTCGAGGGCGTGGTGGAGATTGCCGAGGCCTTCCCCACCCGCGTCTTTCCCCGCGCCGTGGGGATGCGCGATGTGAACCCGCGCCATCTGGTGGATTACGGGGCCATCGTCTTCAACGCGGTGGGCCCCGACAACGCCCTGCGCCGCGCCGCCATGGCCCGCGCGCCCGAAGTCGCCGCATGGATCAACGCCGCCTGTGCCCGTGATCGCCTCACCGACGACGGGCTTGGCGCGCTGGTCTACGGTGCCGCCGACGAGGGCGAGATCACGCCGGACGAAGCCGCCATGCTGGTGCGCAGCTTCCTCTCCGCCGGGGTCGACACGACCGTGACCGGCATCGGCAACGCGCTCTGGTGCTTCTCGCAGAACCCCGACCAATGGGAGGCGCTGAAGGCCGACCCCTCGCTCGCCCGCCCGGCCTTTGAGGAGGTGCTGCGCATCACCTCGCCGGTGCACACCTTCCTGCGGACCGCCAACCTCGACACCGAAATCGCCGGCCATCCCGTGCCCGAGAGCGCCAAGGTGCTCTGCGTGCTCGGCGCCGCCAACATGGACCCCGAGAAATGGGGCGACCCGGAGGCCTTCCGGATCGACCGCCGCCCGGTCGGCCACATGGCCTTCGGCGCGGGCATCCACGGCTGCGTCGGCCAGAACATCGCCCGGGGCGAACTCGAAGCCCTTCTGTCGGTCATGGCCGAGAAGGTCGACCGCATCGAACCCGCCGGCCCGGCCCGTTGGCGCCCCAACAACGCGATCCGCGCCCTCGACCGGCTGCCGCTGAAACTCATCCCGAATTAAAGGACATCCCATGGTTAAAGTGACCTACAGGCAACCCGACGGCAGCGAGCAGACCCTCGAAGGCAAGCCCGGCGACAGCGTGATGCAGCTCGCAATCGGCGCGGGCGTGCCCGGCATCGTGGCCGAGTGCGGCGGCTCCATGGCCTGCGCCACCTGCCACGTCTATGTCGACGACGCCTGGACCGGAAAGACCGATACACGCTCGGAAAGCGAGGAAGACATGCTCGATTGCGCCATGGCTGAAATGAAGGACAGCTCGCGCCTCTCCTGCCAACTCCGTCTGACCGAAGCGCTCGACGGCCTCGTCGTGCATATCCCCGAGGAGCAGTTCTGAACCGGGCCGTGCCCCTCGTGACAACGCGCCCGAACCCGGATATCGGTGAGCGCTTGAAAGGGCCAGCCGCATGACACGAGCCGATCAGATCACCGCGCAGGACGAGAGATTTCATCCGCCGACCCGCAACCGGGAAGGCGCCGAGATTCTCGACATCGACTACTACGCGCCCTTTCTGCTGAATGCCGTGGCCAGCGCCTGGGGGCGGCAGACCTCGGCAATCTACCGGCGCGACTTCGGCCTCGGGCTGACCGATTGGCGGGTGCTCGCGATGCTCAATATCGAGCCGGGCATCACCGCCAGTCGCGTCTGCGACGTGATCCGCATGGACAAGGCCGCCGTCAGCCGCTCGCTGAAAACCCTGAACGAGATGGGCCACCTGCGCCACGAGCAGCCCGGCGCCGACCCGCGCAAACGGCTCTGGTGGCTCTCTGACCGGGGCCTGCAGGTTCACGCCGAGATTCTGGCCGTCGCGCTCGGCTGCGAGGCGGACCTGATCCGGGACATCGCGCCCGAGGATCTGGAGACCTTTCTCAAGGTGATGCGCCAGATGCTGGCAAACATCGACCCGAAGTAACTGGCGAACTGGCGCTCAGGGCCTTTTGCCCGTTTCCGGCTGCCTTGCAGAGGACCGGCGGGGCTGAAACGGCAAAAAATGCCACTTTCGCAGGTTCCCGCACGTCACCCGCCTAGAATTGGCTAAATCAAGTCAACGTTCTGACAGATTTGACTTTCAACTTCCAGATGTAACACCCGCCCAGATTGTGCGGCCCGCGCTTCGGATTCCTTATTCGGGTGACTTGCCTGAAAAGGGACCGAAGGACAGAAGGAGCGAAAATTGCAGATCCTTGCAGTCGATGATGACACCACCTTTCTTCAGTTGCTGAAGTCTGTGCTCACGCACGCCGGGTATGACCAGGTTGAAACCGCCTGCGACGCCGACAGCGCCGAGGCCAGGATCGCGGCCGCGAAGGAGCCCTATGACTGCATCCTCCTCGACATCCAGATGCCGGGCACCTGCGGCATCGAGCTCTGCGCCCGGATCCGCAAACTGCCGGACTATGCCATCACACCCATCCTGATGCTGACCGCCCTGCTCGACGAAGCCTCGATCGACCGGGCCTTCAACGCCGGCGCGTCGGACTACGTGACCAAGCCGATCAAGGGGCTGGAACTCGGCGCCCGCATCCGCACCGCCCGCCTGTTGGCGGAGCAGACCCGCAAATCACTGGGCCTCGAACGCTCGGAAGCCCAGCTCAGCGCCCGCCTCGACAAGCTGATGCAGGTTCCGGTATCGGAAGCCGTCGAGATCGAAGGCGTTCCGGCCTGTGTGTCGCAGCGCGACCTCGAGCACCTGCTCTCGCTCCTGCCCGAAAAGATCCTTGCGATCGCGAGTTTCGCTTTGAGGGTGGAAGATATTGCCGAGATGAACGGCGCCATGACCCGCGACGCGTTTTCAGGCTTTCTCGCAGAAGTGGCCGGGACCATCTCGCACAAGCTCACACCTAGTCAGCACTACATCACCTATGTCGGTGACGGCATTTTCGGCTGTGTGGTTCTGGGGAGCGGCTGCCGGTCGTTCGATCTGAAGGCCGATGAGCCCGATTTCTGGAACACACGCACCGAAGCCATGGGCGGCAGCCCCCGCAATGTGCGGCTGAGGGTGAACGCGGCCGAGGGTATGGAGCCGGAGACGGGCAAGGATTGCGTGGACTCCCTGCGCTCTGCAATTGCCGGAGCCTCCGAGGATGGTCTGATGAACCGGCTGCAGCAGAAGCTCGATCACAGCAGGGCCAAGGAAGGCGTGATCGTTCCGCGGCGTCCGCGCCTTGGCATCACGCGCCGCGTGGCCCGGCAGCACAGCGAACCCACTCTGGATACGAACTGACGGCAAAAGCCGATGGGCGGCGGGGTTCAGCCCGCCGGCCTCGCGTTCTGCCAGATGGTGACCACTTCCGCAGCCAGCGTAAGCGGATCGAAGGGTTTGGCGATGACCTTCTCGGAGCCGAGTTCCATCAGGTGCTCGACATCGCTTTCCTGGGCCTTCGCCGTCATGAAGACCACCGGCACACGATCAAGGTCAGGCAGCAGACGCAGCCCGGTCAGGGTCTCTTCGCCGGTCATGTCCGGCATCATGACATCGAGAAGGAAAATGTCGGGGTCGAAGCCCTTGGCGACCTCGAGGGCTTCCTTTCCGCTCGAACATTGAAGAACTTCGAGCCCGCCCACGACCGAAAGGGCGATCTGGGCGATTGCGCGGATGTCATCGTCGTCGTCAACGTGAAGGACGCGCGGAAGCGGTGCTGATGAGTTATTCACGGTGGGTGATGCGCAAAAACACTTGAACTGTACCTCCTTTCGTTGATCGACTCTTAAACCACTGGTTGAACCATAATAAAGACTGAGGGCGTTGGTAAGCTCAACTGCTTTCGGGGCGTTCCGGTTCCATCGCCTCGCTCACATTGAACAGCGCGGCCTGAGATTTATCGCCGTCGAGCTCGAAACGGGGGCCCACCGGAACGGCGTCCAGACCGATCCGCTTGAGCCAGCGCTGAAACACCGCCGGCACGATTCCGACAACGTGATCAGCACCTTCACTGCGCGCGGTGGCCGCCATCTTCAGCATCAGCAGACTCTGCACCTCGGCGCGGCGGGAGGCCGGAACGCGGTCGAGCAGAAAAAGACGCGTGGCCTCCCAGATCTTTTCAGAAACCGGCGCCTCGGCGTAGAGCGGGTCGAGCGGCAGGCCCTTCAGAAGGCCCAGTTGGGCGTCGCGGATCATGTAGGTGTGCAAGCCGCAGCGGGCCGTGGTGGGCGCAATGCGGATGCCCGCCAGCACCTCGTTGCCCTCATGCACCACGATCCAGCGGGCCTCGGGCGTATCGTACTGGTCGAACTCCATGCCGCGGGTTTCCGAGAGCTGCCACCCCTTGGACACGATGAAGACCTCGCGCCGCGCCTGCAGGTATTTCACCATCAGGTCGCCGTGCAGGTGCATCGTTTCGAGGGACATGGAGGTTGCGCTCAGGCCGCTCGGCCGGGCTTCTTCGGAGGGCTTCGGCGCGGGGTGCACGCGCGGCTCTTCCTCCTGGCGCGAAAAGCGCCTTACCACTCCAGGAGTGATCAATTCAGGAAACACGCGCTGAGCCTTCGTGGCCTCCAGACCGTGATAATGTCGCATCTAACCCCAACCCAAGGTAGTTATCCCCATCTTTACTTTCTCTGTAGTTGTCAGAAGGCGCCA
The DNA here is from genome assembly GCF_024105635.1 of Oceanicola sp. 502str15. Taxonomy (NCBI): domain Bacteria; kingdom Pseudomonadati; phylum Pseudomonadota; class Alphaproteobacteria; order Rhodobacterales; family Roseobacteraceae; genus Oceanicola; species Oceanicola sp. 502str15. Next base: position 3,694,600 of record NZ_WYDQ01000001.1, on the reverse strand, counting down.
CATTTTCGCCACGTAAGCCTTCTACTCATCCTATGAGTGTGTCCCGCATGCACAGGTGTAGCGGAGAAACGAACAAACGCAGGTACATGCGTTGTTGGAGAGGCAGTGTGAATTTGGAACCCAGCCGAGCGTTGTTGCGTCTCGAGGCCAAGAACACGAAGATTCTGGCCAAGCAGATGAAAGACTACGCCACAGTCGGAAAGAACCTGGTGTGGCAGCGGCAGATGATCTTTGCCGCCGCACTGATCCTCGCGGGCTACTACTACAGCGTCGCGCTGGCCGTCACCACGGCGGTGCTCATCGCGCTTTCCGAGATCTACGATTTCGTCATCTTCCGCCGCATCCTCGCGTGGCGGGGCCAGAACCCCAAGATCGGGCGGCAGCTTCTTAACGGCCTCTATGGCGGCACGATCATCAGTGCCTCGGTGATCGTGTTCTACTCGATCTCCATCGCGCTGACCCAGGGCCCCGGGGCGCATTTCATGTCGCTCTTCTTCCTGTTCGCGGCCGCCCTGTTTGCGGCGGTGAACAACCACCAGATCCTGCCGATCCTGATCCTGCGGCTCGGCATGTACGGCGCGACGTTCATCTTCATTCCGGTTCACGATATCTGGGTGACGGGCGCCTCGATCCACTCGGAGCTCTGGGCACAGCTGTTCACCAGCGTCTTCGTTCTGTACTTCGTCGTCGATTGCTCGCGGATCTATCTTTCGTTCTACCGCGGCAAGTTCGAGCAGGTCGAAGCGCTCCAGAACGAGAACTACAAGGCCCAGGAATCCTACAAGGCGAAGAACGAGTTCATCTCCACGATGAGCCATGAACTCCGCACGCCCCTGACCTCGATCAAAGGCTCGATCGACCTTGCCCACGCCGGCCACCTCGGTCCGCTCAGCGACCAGGCCAAGCAGGTCATGGGCATCGCCCAGCGAAACTGCACCCGACTGATCGAACTCATCGACGAGATCCTCGACATCCAGAAGATCGAAGCCGGGCGCATGCCCTTCAAGATGCAGCCCTTCGATCTGGCCTCGATGGTCGAGCAGTCGGTCGCCTCCAACGCGCCCTACGCCGCGCGGCTGGGCGTGCGCCTTGGCTACGAGGGTGTCGACAGCGTCGTTCAGGTGATCGGCGATGCCGCCCGGATCGAGCAGGTTCTGACCAATATCATCTCCAACGCCGCAAAGTTCTCGCCCGAGGGCGGGCTGGTGCGCGTTCGCCTCGAGGTTGCCGACGGCACCGTGCGTGTATCGGTCATAGACGAGGGCTCCGGCCTGTCCGAGTCCGACCGTGAGCGTGTCTTCGACAAGTTCAGCCAGGTGGACTCGTCCGACACGCGCAAGATCGGCGGAACCGGGCTTGGCATGAACATCTCGAAGCAGATCATGCAGGCCCACGACGGCACGATAAACTACACCAAGAACGAAGGAAGGGGGACGACCTTCTTCTTTGAACTTGGGGTTGATTCGGAATTCACGGCCTCACCCCGGGAATCCGACGAGCAGGATGCCTCCGACGCGGCGGATCTGACCAGCGCCCGCCGTGTTGTTTCTGCCCTGCGGTGAGGTTTTTCGATCTCGCCACCGCCAATCGGGCCGGTCGCGCGAAAGAAGATTAAGAAAAAGCTCCGCCACCTACGGTTGAACCAATTTCTGCCGCATTCCGTTTTTAAGATTCCTTTAAGTAGAAGGAACAGGTCAATGAAAACACTCACAGTAGATGATGATCCGATTTTCCGGGAAGCCTTCGAGGCGGTGCTTCGTCATCACGATGTGACAGACATTCAATCGGCAGCGTCCGGCCAAGAGGCGCTCCGTATTGTCAGCCAGCAGGTCGTGCCGTTCGACTGCATCTTCGTCGATATCCAGATGCCGGAAATGGACGGTATCGAACTGGTCGGCATCCTGCGTGCGATGGACCCGGAGGGCCACTCGCAGATCGTCATGGTCACCGGCATGTCGGGCCGCCAGCATATCGACCAGGCCTTCATGGCCGGTGCTGTCGACTATATCACCAAGCCGCTGGAGCCACTCGAGTTCAAGACCCGGCTCGCCTCGATCGTACGCCTGCACGAGGGCCGCCGCCACAACGCCGCGATCCAGGAGCAGCTCAAGGCCGCCACGTCGCAGCAGCATCGCTACGACTTCGAGGATGCCGAGACCCCACCGGACGTCACCGGCCTGATCTCCTTCACCGCCCTGCGTAACTACCTCAAGGCCATCGGCCGCCCGCGCTACGCGATGAGCCAGCGCATCGGGATCACGGTCGAGAACGCCGCCAGCATCTACGTCCGCACCAATGATGAAGAGTTCCTCGACATCATGGGTGACGTGGCCGAGGTCATCGTTGATACTCTGAGGGGCAACCAACTGTTGCTGGCCTATGCCGGCAGCGGCGATTTCCTGGCGGTAACGACGGCAACCCACATGGCTTCCCCGGATCGGATCGAAAACCAGATCAACACGGCCCTGGAGGAATTCCAGGAGACCTACCTCACCAATTGCTGCCCGGTCGTGCGCGTGGGCAAGCCGACCCGTGGCTCGTTTTTCTCGCGGAGATCCATTGATGAAACCATCGAGGAAACTCTGCTGGGCGCACGCACACGCCCGAATGTGCAACAGTACCCGAGAAGGAAGATCGCCTGATGAATTCCGCGTTCAATCGTTCCAGTATGCCCGTTGATGCCGCAAATTCCTTTGCGGCCATGCTCGCGCCGGTGCGGGTGGCCTTCCTCAAGTCCCTGCCGGAACACATCTGCTTCTTCGAAGAATACCGCGATGCCGAGGCCGGCGCGAAGCGCGACGACATGGAGCAGCAGCTCGCGCGCCGGGCGCATCGGATCGTTGGCGTTGCCCAGACCCTGAGCTACGGACGGCTCGGCAGGCTGGCATCGCGGCTCGAATATGCCCTAACCGACGGCAACGCCGAGGCCGACGTGCCGCCTCTGGTCACGGAAGTCATTGAAGAGATGCTGTTCGCCACGAACTCCTGATACTTTCAGCTCTTTCCCCTCCGAGGAAAGGATCCCGCGCAGTCTCTGCAAGCGGGCGGATGCGGCTTGCCTTGTGCGAGCCGCATTTGCCGTTGCGAGTGTCGCGCCAGGATCACGAACGCCGCCGAGATACAACTTTGGGTCGAATTCCCGTTTGACAGTTGAGGGGCTCCGTTGGACCCTTCCGCGCAAACAAAAGTCGAGGGTGGAGCCGTGTCTGAACAACTGGAAACCGAGCCGTCCGACACGATGTCGGTCGAGGCCAGGCACGATTTCGCCCTCCGCCAGCTCTTCATGCTCTCGCTGGACCCGGACGTCAGCTTTGATGGCAAGGTTTCGGAGCTGCTACGGATCGGTTGCCTGGCCCTGGAGCTTCCGCTGGGGATCGTCAGCAAGATCAACGGCGATGCCTACCGGATCGAGTATGTCAGCGGTGAGGATTGGGCCCCCGAGGCGGGGACCGCGTTCAACCTTGGCGAAACCTATTGCACCCATACGCTGGCCGCCAACGGCGTTCGGCATTTTCACCACGCGGGCGAATCCGAGATCGCCGAACACCCCTGCTACGTGTCGTTCGGGCTCGAAAGCTACATCGGCGTGCCGCTCCGGGTCGGGCTTGATCGCGTCGGCACGCTGAATTTCTCCGGCCCCGACCGCCGAGAGCCCTTCTCGTCCAAGGAAGAGGAACTGGTCCGCCTCTTCGGCCGCTGGCTCGGGCAGGAATGGCTGAACTGGAAGAAGTCGACGGACCTCGCCGAGAAGACCATGGTTCTCGATGCCATCGTCGACTCCGTGCCCGAGGGCATCATGTCGGTCGACGAGGAGCGGCGGATCACCATGGTGAACCGGGCGACCGAACGGATCTTCGGCTTTGCAAAGGAGGAGATGATCGGAAAGACCACCGAGATCTTCTTCACCGACAAGCTCGCCTTCGAAGAGAACGGCGACGCGATCTACCGCAAGGTTCGCGAAGCCGGCGACCGGCGGCTCGAGCTGGACCTGCAACGCAGAGACGGCAACGTGTTTCCCGCCGAGCTGTTCTTCACCCCGCTCAAGCACGAGAACGCACCGCGCCTTGGCATCCTCGGCGTGGTCAAGGACATCACCGAGCAGAAGGCCATCGAGATCGCCCGCGAAGAGCTGATTTCCACGGTCTCGCACGAACTCCGCACACCGATCACCGCCGCCAGTGCCGCGGTCAAGCTGCTCGACCTCGAGAAAGACAAGTTCAACGCCGTCTCGCAGACCTCGCTCGAGATCGCGGGTCGCAATCTGGACCGCCTGATGACGCTGGTCGGTGACCTGCTCGATTTCGAGCGTCTGAGCGCCGGGGGCCATGTTCAGGACGCAAAAGCCGTCAACCTGCAGGCCCTCCTCGAGAATGCCGCGCGCGAGATCAGCCCCTTCGCCGATCAGCATGGCGTGGCCGTGAAGGTCGCAGGCAGCCCGGCCGCCAAGGCCTCGGTGGTGGGCGAAGAACGACGCCTGCTTCAGGTGCTCAACAACCTCCTGTCCAATGCAATCAAGGCATCGGATCGCGGGGCAAACGTGGAGCTGGGCCTGACCACGCCACATGCGGGCTTCTGGGTCCGCGACACCGGCCCCGGCATTCCCATAAGCCTGCAGCCAAGGCTCTTCGAACGTTTCTCCCGCGCGCCCGAAAGCTACCAGAAGGGCCAGTCCGGAACCGGCCTCGGCATGGGCATCACGAAAACCATCGTGGAACAGCACGCAGGCACCATCGAGTTCGACACCGGCGCAGGCCGCGGCACGACCTTCACCGTGCAGTTCCCGGAGGCAACGCACTGAGACTGCGGGTGAGGTTCTTGAAGCGCATTTTTTCGTTAACCTCGCCACGCCTTGCTCCCCGCAACTCCCCGGACCACACCGCCGGGGAGGACGCTGAACGCGTTCACCCTCCCAACATGCGCGGCAGGAACAGCACCACGGAGGGCAGCAGCACTATGACGGCAAGCCGGAAGATGTCCGCGATCCAGAACGGGGTCACACCCCGGAAGATCGTCGCGGTCGAGACATCGGAGACCACCGAGCGCATGATGAACACGTTCAGCCCCACTGGCGGGGTGATCAGGCTGATCTCGGTCACGACCACCACGACAATGCCAAACCAGATCGGGTCGAACCCGAGCACGACATGCTGAAGCGCTTTCTGGACAATCTCGACAGGCTCAACAACCAAACTGGACCCGATGGCCGCGAATAGGCTGCACTCCCTTACCTTGGCCCTCTGGCCGCCCGGCGGCGCCGTATCGCGAGCCCCTTGGAGATGACGGAACGCGACTGCCGAGGCGGCAAGGCTCGTGCGCGATGCGCGCAAGTGCCCTTCTTCGTGGCTTTATAGAGCGCCTGGACAATGACTTCGCGTCCAGCAGTCGACACGGGTGCCAGCCAGCATCGGAACGGACGGACCAAACGCGCGCTAGGTCAGGGTGGCTTCGGCAGGCATGGGAACGTTGAAGTCTGCGGCGCAGGTTGCGAGTCGGGTGGCGACTTCTGCGGGCAGCCGAACTTCGCCCGCACGTGACGCCGCAAGCGCTTCATTGGCCCGGTCGCCGGGCATTCGCACCGGCCGCCCCGGATCTATCGGGCGGTTGGCGCGGCAAAGGTCGCCAAGGTGTGAAACCTCGCGAACAAAGCCCTCGCGCCCTCCGAAGGCCTCCGGGTCGATGACTTGCAGAAAAACGTTGCCGCCCCAGCGGGTCACGTTTTCGGCCCGGCCATGCCCGGAGAGGCCTTGGGTCAGCATCTCGACCATCACCGCCATGGCAAAGCCCTTGTGGCCATGATCGGCGCCGCCGACCGGCATGATCGAACCCTTCGGTTGTGTGTTTACCACCGTCGGGTCGGTGCTCGGCTGGCCCTCGGCCGTAAGCATCCACGGGTGGGCGAACTCCACGCCCGTGTTCACCAGCTCGCGCACCTTGGAGACGGTGGTGATCGAGGCGCAGGTGTCGATCAGCACCGGGTGGCCGTCGGTCGGGTAGCCCACCGCCCACGGGTTGGGCGTGAGCAGTGGCTCGGTGCCGCCGAACGGCGCGACCCAGTTGCCCGAGGGGTCGGAGGTGGCGATGTAGCAGACAAAACCCTGCTCCGCGACAATCCGGGTGAGCGTGGAGAGGCAGCCGATGTGATGCGCCCGCCGCATGGAGAGCGCGGCCATGCCGAACTCGGCGGCGCGCGTCATGCAGGTGTCGAGCGCCTGCTGCATCAGCCAGTGGCCAGGCAGGTAGTTGCCATCCCAGACCATCGTGACTTTGCGGTCCTGCACCACCTCATGGGTGCCCTCGGTGGTCATGGTGCCGCCGGTCAGCTCGGGCAGATAATAAGGGATGAGCGAGACGCCGTGGGTCGTCACCCCCATTTCGTCGGTCTTCACCAGAAGCTCGGCCACCACGGCCGCCTTGTCTTCCGGCAGGCCGGCGCGGGTGAGCAGGGCGAGGGCGAAGGCAAGGAGGTCGTCGCGTTTGTAGGCGGTCATCGGATCATTCCCCCGAGAAAGAAAGCTGGACCTTCACCGCGCCGGAGCGGTCGCCAGCACTGTTGAAGGCTTCGACGGCCTGTTCCAGCGGGAAGCTGCCGGTGATGATCGGCGACACGTCGATCCGCCCGGCGCCGATCAGTGCCACCGCCTCGGCGAACTCGCCCGCAAAGCGCTGGGTGCCGTGGTAGGCGATCTCCTTGCCCACCAGCATGTTGAGCGGGATCGGCACATCGCCCGACACGCCCACCTGCACCAGCCGCCCGCGCGGGCGCAGGCAGGTGATGGCACTCTTGATCGCAGGGGCGGCGGCGGAGCACTCGAAGGCCACGTCGAAGCTGCCCTTGTTCTCGGCATAGGGCTCCAGCGCGGCGGCGTCGGTCGCCACGTTGATGGTGCGGGTCGCGCCCATCTTTGCGGCCACGCCGAGGGTGAAATCCTGAAGGTCGGTCACCACCACCTCCGCCGCGCCCGCCTCGACGGCAGCAGCGGCGCAGAGAGCGCCGATGGGGCCGGCGCCGGTGACCAGCACCCGCTTGCCCGCAAGGTCGCCCGCCTGATTGCGGGCGTGGAGGCACACCGCCAGCGGCTCGGCGCATGCAGCTGCGGCCAGGCTCACGCCATCGGCCACCTTCACGCATTGCGCGGCATCCACCACCATCCGGTCGCGGAAAAGGCCCTGCTCGTGCGGCATCCGCATGGCAGAACCGTTGAACCGCATCGAGAGGCAATGGATCGGCAGATCCTGCTGGCAGAAGGTGCAGGTGCCGCAGGGGCGGCTGGGGTTGATCGCCACGCGGTCGCCCTCGGCCACGCCGGTCACGCCCGCGCCAACCGCCACAACGGTGCCGGAAGCCTCGTGGCCCAGGATGATCGGCTCACGCACCCGAATCGGGCCAAAGCCGCCGTCCTGATAGTAATGTAAGTCCGAGCCGCAGATGCCGCCTGCGGCCAGCGCCAGCAGCACCTCGCCGGGGCCGGGCTCGGCCACGGGGGCGGTTTCGATCCGGATGTCGTTCTGGCCGTAGAGGCGGCAGACGCGGGCGTCCATGGGCAGGCTCCTAGGGGATGAGGACCGAGGGCAACCAGGTGGCGAGCGGCGGGATGTAAGTCACCGCGAGCAGCACGAGGATGTTGGTCAGAAGGAAGGGGAAGATCGCCACCACCACCGGCGCCAGCGGCAGCCGGGCGATATTGGCGCAGACGAAGAGGCACACGCCCACGGGCGGCGTGGTGAGACCGATCATCAGGTTCAGCACCGCGACGGTGGCAAAGTGGATCGGGTCGATGCCGACGGCGTTGGAGAGCGCCAGCAGCGGCACGAAGAGGATGATCAGCGCCGCGATGGTCTCGAGGAACATGCCGACGAAGAGCAGCAGTAGGTTGATCAGCAACAGCACCAGGAACTTGTTGTCGGTGACCGAGAGAACCGCATCGGCAATCGCCTGCGGGATGCGCTCGGAGACGAGGATCCAGCCGAAGACATTGGCAAAGCCAACGAGCGCGAGGATGCCCGCGGCGGCCACGGCGCTGTCTACCACGATGCCAGGTACGCGCTTGAGCGGCAGCTCGCGGTAGATGAAGGCGCCGACTAGGAAGGCATAAACCGAGGCGACGACGGCGGTTTCGGTCGGCGTGGCGAGGCCGGAGAGCAATCCGTAGATGATCAGGAAGGTCATCGCCAGCGCCCAGATCGCCCCGCCGAAGCTGCGGGCGACCTCGCCGAAGCCCTGCCACGGCTGATGCGGAAAGTTCTTGCGGCGCGAGATGATGTAGCAGGTCACCATCATCGCAAGCCCCATCAGGATGCCGGGGATGGCACCGGCGAGAAACATCTTGCCCACCGAGATGCCCGAGAGCGCGCCGACGATGATCATCGGCACCGAGGGCGGGATGATCGGACCGACCGTCGAGGAGGCGGCGGTGACGGCGGCGGAGAAGTCGGCCGGGTAGCCCGCCTTCTTCATGCCGGGGATCATTACGCCCCCGATGGAGGCCGCATCCGCCACGGCGGTGCCGGTGATGCCGCCGAAGAGCATTGAGGCGGCGATGTTGGTGAGGCCCAGCCCGCCCCGGATCCAACCCACCAGCGCATTGGCAAAGCGGATGATCCGCTCTGTGATGCCGCCCCGGTTCATCAGGTTGCCCGCAAGGATGAACCCGGGGATCGAGAGCAGCACGAACACGTCCATGCCCGCATACATCTTCTGCGGCATGACCACGGGCGGAATACCGGCGTAGAGCAGATAGGCGAGCGACGAGAGGCCCAGCGTGATCGCCACAGGCACACCCAGCGCGAGGCCGAGCACGAAGACGGTGAGGAGGATGGTCACGTCCATGAGGTCACTCTTCCTCTTCGGCGGGTTTGACGGGGGTGCCGTCTTCGGTGCCCGAGAGCATGGCGATGCAGCGGAGAAGGGCGAAGAGGGCAAGACCAGCGATCAGGATGAACACGGTGAGATGCGCCCATGTCATCCGCATGCCCAGCGCCGGAGCGGTCTGCATCTTGCCGATGGTCACGTATTTCCAGGCATGGGGCAGCAGGTAGAGCGCAAGGCCGGCGGTGGCGGCAGCGGCCAGCAGGCGCAGGAGCCACGGCAGCTTGCCGGGCAGCGACTCGCTGATCACGTCGACGTTCACCAGATCGCCGGTGCGCAGGCTGAGGCCCGCGCCGAAGGCCACGAGATAGAGCAGGGCAAAGCGGGTGAGTTCTTCTGTCCACACGGGCGACTGCCCCGTGGTGCGCCCCACGACCTGCACCAGCACGGTGCCGATCAGCACCGCAAAGGCCACGCCTGCGCCGGTACGGGCGATCAGGGTGAGAAGGCGAACAAGGGTCTCGACAGGGCGCATGGCGAAGATCTCCGGCGGGAAAGAAGGCGGCCGGCGCGGGGGAGAACCACGCCGGCCGTGTGCCCGAAGGCGGGGTTACTCGGCGAAGAGCCCCTCGACGATCGGGCGGATCTCGTCGCTGACGTTCGCCAGCACGGCATCCTTGGCCTTGGCGGCAAAGGCGGCGCCGTCGACCTCGACGAAGGTCATGCCGTTGGCCTCAAGGTAGGCGCGGTCATCGGCCACGCTCTGCTCGAAGAGCCCGCGCTCGTATTCCTGCGCCACGGCGGCAGCGGCCAGCACGGCCTCCTGGTCGGCTTCGGAGAGCTTGGCCCAGGTGCTTTCGGCGATGGTCAGGTAGATCCACGAGCGCACGTGCTCGGTGAGGTTCACGTGGCTCTGAACCTCGTTGAAGCTCGCCGACCGGATCAGCGCCAGCGGGTTCTCCTGCGCCTCGATGGTGCCGTTCTGCAGCGAGGTGAAAACCTCGGAGAAGGCCATCGGGCCGGGGGCCGCGCCGAGGGCGGACCACACGTCGATGAAGAGCGGCACGTTCGGCACGCGCATCTTCAGGCCGTTCAGATCGTCGGGAGAGGCGATCGGACGGTTGGACGTCAGGTTGCGCGGGCCACGGGCGAAATAGGCGATCGGGCGGATCTGGGCGGCAGAGATGATCTGCGCCTCGATCTGGTTGCCGATGTCACCGGAGGCGACCTCATCCATGTGCTCGATGGATTTGTAGGCGTAGGGCACGGCCAGAAGCGCGGCCATCGGCGCCCAGTTCTGAAGGCTCTCGCCGGTGATCGTCATGTCGACGGTGCCGAGCTGCATGCCGTTGATCAGGTCGATCTCCTTGCCGAGGCTCTCGTTGGGGAAGACCTCCACGGCGATCCGGCCCTCGGTGCGGGCCGCGACCTCTTCGGCAAACTTCACCGAGGCGAGGTGCCAGGGGTTGTCCTCATTCGCGAGGTGGCCGAGCTTCAGGGTCATTTCCTGAGCGAAGGCGGGCACGGCGGCAAACGCGGCCACGGCGGCGGCGAGAACCGGCTTTTTCCAATTGAACGTCATTCGTCTTTTCCTCCTTGGATAGGTGCATTGACCGGCTCGGGAATCCCCCCCTCCGGCACGTCGAAAAACTCGGGCTTGGCCGCATGGATCTGCGGCAGGTCGATCAGAACCTCGCGCAGGTGCGTGCGCACGGCGGCGTTGGCGGCGATGGTGTCGCCCTGCTCGATGGCATCCACGATGGCGCGGTGCTGGCCGACCAGCTTGGCCACCGGGAAATGGCCGAGCGACAGAAAGCGCACCCGGTCCATCTGCGACTTCAGCCCCTCGATCAGCCGCCACGCGCCGCGCTTGTCGGCGGCATCGGCCAGCGTGCGGTGAAACTGCTCGTCGAGCCCGATGAAGTCGGTCGGGGTGGAGGCCGCGACGGCTTCCTGCGCCCTGAGCTGCTCGCGCAGCTCGCGGATCAGGGCCGGGTCGGGACGGCGGGCGAGGATCTTGGCGATATCGGCCTCGATGGCTTCGCGCAGGAATCGCGCATTCAGAACGTCGGAATAGTTGATGCGGGTCACGATGGTGCCACGCTGGGGCAGCACGGCCAGAAGCCCCTCGCCCGCGAGCCGGATAAAGGCCTCACGCACAGGCTGGCGGCTGACGCTCCAGCTCTTGGCGATTTCGGTTTCAGAAATGCGGTCGCCGGGAGCGAGGCGGTTGCGGATGATGGCGTCACGCAGGTGCGCATAGATCTGCGGCGTGATCGGCGCAGCCGGATCCAGCGCAGCGGATGTAATGCGGTTTTCCGACATGATTCGCTCTCCTCCCGGCTCGTCTCTACCATACTTCCATACTTCCATACTAGTCAGGATCGGGCGAACCTGATAGCTTGTCCCGGACAGACGACTCGGGAGGCTCCTCACATGAAACAGACCTGGCGGTGGTTCGGCCCCCGTGACCTCGTATCCATCGACGACACGCTTCAGGCGGGGGTGCAGGGCATCGTCTCGGCGCTGCATCACGTGCCGACCGGCGCGGTCTGGACGCCTGAGGAAATTGCCAAGCGGCAACGCGAGATCGGCACCATGAAGGATGGCGCGCCCTCCGGCCTCGGCTGGGACGTGGTCGAGAGCCTGCCGGTCTCGGAAGACATCAAGAAGCAGCAGGGCGACTGGCGCAGCCACATCGCCAATTACATCACCAGCCTCGAGCACCTCGCCGGTGCCGGCATCGAGGTGATCTGCTACAACTTCATGCCGGTGCTGGACTGGACCCGCACCGACCTTGCCTGGCGGCTGCCAAACGGCGCCACCTGCATGCGCTTCGACCTCACCGATTTTGCCGCCTTCGACCTGCACATCCTCGCCCGCCCGGGCGCGGCGGAGGATTATGACGAGGCTCTCCGTGATGCCGCCGCGAAAGCCTTCGCCGAAATGTCCGAGGACCGGAAAGCGCAACTCGCCAAGAACGTCGTCTTCGGCCTGCCCGGCGCGGCGGAGAACTTCTCGCTCGAGGATGTACGCGCCCACCTCGCCGAATACGCCGCGATGACCGAGGACACCCTGCGCAAGCACCTGCTCGACTTCCTCGCCGAGGTCGTCCCCACCGCCGAGCGCCTCGGCCTGCGCATGTGCTGCCACCCCGACGATCCGCCCGTGCCGCTCCTCGGCCTTCCCCGGATCATGTCGACGGAAGTGCACTACCGAAAGCTGGTCGAGGGCGTCGACAGCCCCGCCAACGGCATCACCCTCTGCTCCGGCTCGCTCGGCGCCCGGCCCGACAACGACCTGCCCGGCATGATGGAGCGACTGGGCGACCGCGTGCATTTCCTGCACCTGCGCAACGTGAAGCGCGAGACGGCGGATATTCGCGGCGACTTCCACGAGGCCGAGCATCTCGGCGGCGACACCGACATGGTGGCCCTCGTCGAGGCCGCTCTGAAAGAGGAGGCCAAGCGAAAGGCCGCCGGCCGCGCCGACTGGTCCATCCCCTTCCGCCCCGACCACGGGCAGGACATCCTCGACGACCTCGGGCGCAGCGCCCAGCCGGGCTACCCCTCCATCGGGCGACTCAAGGGGTTGGCCGAGCTGCGCGGCATCATCGCCGCCCTCGGGCCCCGGGTGGCAGCATGAGGCTGGCGGGCCTGGACGGTCTGCCCGACGCCGTCTCCCGGCCCGGCTACACGCCCGCCGATCACGGCATAGGCATCGTCCACCTCGGCCTCGGCGCTTTCCACAAGGCGCATCAGGCCGCCGCGACGGATGCCGCGCTGGCGGCGGAGGACGGCAATTGGCGCATCTGCGGCGTCAGCCTGCGCAGTCCCGAGGCCGCCGCCCAGCTCGGCCCCCAGAACGGGTTCTACACGCTGATTGAGCGCAGTGCGGAGGGCAGCCGCGCCCAGGTGATCGGCTCCATCGCACAGGCGCTCTGCCTCGGCCCGGACCGTGCCGAGGTGCTGGCCGCGCTGACGGCCCCCACGACCCGCATCGTCAGCCTTACCGTGACCGAAAAGGGCTATGGTCTCAGCCGCGCCACCGGCGGTGTGGACGAGGCCCACCCGGCCATCGCCCATGACCTCGCCGCCCCCGAAGCGCCCATCGGCGTGGCCGGTCTGCTGGTCTGGGCGCTGAAGGCCCGCCGCGCCGAAGGCACCCCGCCATTCACCGTGCTCTGCAGCGACAACCTCCCGGAGAACGGCCACCTCGTCCGCGGGCTGCTAGTGGATTTCGCCCGACGCACCGCGCCCGAGATGGCCGAGTTCATCGCCAGCGAGGTCGCCTTCCCCTCCACCATGGTCGATCGCATCACCCCCGCCGCCACACCCGAAACGCTTGCCGCGGCCGAAGCGATGCTTGGCGTCCGCGATGAGGCCGCTGTTGAAACCGAGGCCTTCACCCAATGGGTGATCGAAGACCACTTCCCCACCGGCCGCCCGGCCTGGGAAGCGGCAGGCGCGATGTTCGTCGCCGATGTGAAGCCCTACGAGGAAATGAAGCTGCGAATGCTCAACGGCGCGCATTCGATGCTAGCCTACGCGGGCTTTCTCGCCGGCCACCGCCATGTTTCGGACGTGATGCAGGATGCCCCTCTGGCCGCACTCGTGCGCCGTCACATCGTCGCTGCCGCCGCGACCCTGCCGCCGCTGGCGGGCGTGGACCTCGCCGCCTATACCGAGGCACTCACCGTGCGTTTTGCAAACCCGCATCTGCGGCACCAAACCTACCAGATCGCCATGGACGGCACCGAGAAGCTGCCTCAACGCATACTCTCCCCCACCGAGGCGGCAATATCCAAGGGCCACTCAATCGAGCCATTCGCCTTCGCCATCGCCGCCTGGATGCGTTACGCAATGGGCAAGACCGAGGCGGGAGAGACCTACGCATTGCGGGACCCGCGAGAGGACGAACTGCGGCAGCTGATCGCAGTCACAGATGACACGGCGACAATCGTCTCCAACCTGATGGGCCTCCCGGGCCTCTTCCCGACGTCGCTCGCCGCATGTCCCGACCTGCACCGATCCGTAACATCGAAGCTGGAGACGATGTGTCAGAACGGAATGGCCAATGCGATCAGCATCGAGGCTCGTGAAAGTTCTCGTGACCCCGGACGGCGCGGTCAGCGCCGGGAGAGCGCCTGACAGAGCTGAACGAAGACCTCGGCCTGAGACGAAACGGCGAGAGATTCCCCTATCCGGAGCAACTTCCCGTGCGATGGATCGGTCGCTTTGCGGGTCGGCCCGGAAGCCAGCGCGGGTAGCGGCAAGCACGGGCATCCTCAAATTCATGCACTGCACCAAACCGGTCCAATAGATCCCCGGGATTGATGATCCTTTAGCGGCCTCTGAACCAGCGGCCGATCGCGGGCCACCGTAAAAACACAATCCGCCAGCCCCTCCACAAACTGCAGAGTAAGCCCCTTGCGAACGAAGGCCTAAGCCGCGAAGGGAGGAGCATTGTTGACGCCCGCCTGCCATGATCGGCCGCGCAGCCACAATTGCATTGAACCTTTACCCGCCGAGCCGCCCGACAAGCAGCCGCCCCACGTCTCCCAAGAATCTGTCACAACACCTCTTGCCATCCCTCAGGACTGACCGTAGAACCGCGCCACCCTGAGGGGCGGCAAGCCGCTCCCCGTGCCCGGGTAGCTCAGGGGTAGAGCAGTGGATTGAAAATCCTCGTGTCGGTGGTTCGATTCCGCCCCCGGGCACCATCACTCCTTCCAGAGACGTCCAGAGTGGTTCAAACCCTTGTAATCTATGGGCTGCGAGTCCACGTTGGTCCAGAGAAGACCTGGGGTATCAACGAGGAAGTGGGGTACTCCGAAGGGTAGCCAGAGTGTGATTCCGATTTTTGATGATGCCCCTGACTGACGCCGCCATAAGGAACCTCGGACCGCGGGATAAGCCCTACAAGGTCTTTGATGGCCACGGTCTATTCATCCTCGTGAACCCGAGCGGCTCACTGCTCTGGCGGTTTCGCTATCGCTTCAACGGTCGTGAGAAACTGCTATCGCTCGGTTCGTACCCGCTCATTGGCCTCAAGCTCGCCCGTGAGAAGCGGGATGATGCCCGTCGTCTACTTGTTGACGGCTACGACCCATCGGCAGAACGCCAGAAGCGCCGTCGAGAGGAAGAGCCTGAGCGTGAGTTGACCTTCGGGGACCTCTCCATCGAGTACATGGAGAAGCTCCGGTTGGAGGGTCGTGCGGAGCAGACCTTGCGCAAACAGCAATGGCTGATCGACCTGACCCTGCCGCGGCTCGGCTCCATGGAGGTCACGGAGATCCGCGCGCCCGACGTGCTCTCTTGCCTGAAAGAGCAGGAGGCGGAAGGCAAGTTCGAGACTGCAGCCCGGATGAGGACCACCGTCGGGTCTGTCATTCGATACGCGATTGCGAGCGGCCGTGCAGTCAATGACCCGACTGCGGCCCTGAAAGGCGCACTTGTGCGGCCGACGAAAAGCCACCGCTCAGCGATCCTAGACAGAACCCAACTGGGGCGTCTGCTGCTCGACATCAAGAAATACCACGGTGAGCCAAAGACAGCCATTGCGCTGCAGCTCCTGGCGATGCTTGCGACCAGACCGGGTGAACTCAGGTTGGCCAACTGGAGTGAGTTCGACCTAGCGGCCGCGATATGGCGAGTGCCGGCCGATCGTACGAAGACGCGGAGGCCCCACCGTGTGCCCTTGCCGGTGCAAGCGTTAGAACTGCTTCAAGAACTGGAAATGTTCCGAATGAAGAGTGGCTTGCTGTTCTCGTCGACACAGAACTGGAAACGGCCGATCTCCTCTAACACTCTCAATGTCGCGCTGCGCCGCATGGGATACAGTAAGGAAACCATGACTGCCCATGGGTTCCGCGCCACCTTTTCTACTTTGGCGAATGAGTCTGGCAGGTGGAACTCGGATGCAATCGAGCGTGCGCTGGGTCATGTGGAGGGCAATGAAGTGAGGCGAGCCTATGCCCGCGGCGAATACTGGGAGGAACGAGTTGAGTTAGCCCAATGGTGGGCCGATCAGCTGGATTCCTATGCTTTGGAAGCCGCGAAGGAGAGGCTCGTATGACTGCTTCTGGTGAGGAACAGGCCGCAACAGCATTTACCCTAGAGGACACCAGAAACATTCATAGGACAGTTGGTATCGAACTTGCGGCAGGCGTCACGCTGGAGGGGCTTCAAGCGGCCTTCAATTACCTGTCGACAGTTGCGACCCTGTACTCTTTTGAGGAACCTCTGAACGGTCCACGTGCAAAGGCCGTTCGGGGCCTCATCGAAAACTACGATAGGCTTGAGGCCAGTTTGCGCGCGGTGGCTTCGACCGACTTCTTTGCTCCGATACCGCCGACCAAGTGGCGTGCAGACTTTATCAAGTGGAGAAACGAGATTGAGGCTGCGTTGAAGAGCGACCTGCCGGACCATTCCCGCCGCAGCCCTCTTCGTTTTTTCTTTGGGGAAATTCTCAAGCTGTTTCGTAAAGCTTATCAAATCGAACCCAGAATATGGGTCGACCAAGGTAAGGGATCGCCGGTAGTAGAGTTCGCTTACGCTTTCATACAAGTGGCGAAAGATAGGGTCGATGCCGCGAGATTGGCATCCGCCAGATCAACTGAGTCCGGCCGGGCGAAGAACTACTGGCTGGCGCAGTCCAAGGACTCGGTGAGGCAGCATCTGTCTGATGCCCTAAAGGTCGAAGAGGCGCAGGACGGCCCAAGCGGGAAGAGTGGCACGGCACACCATGGCGAGCATCTGTTCCTCAGCCTGCTTCGCCCGGGCCCAGAGGCGCACTAACCTGTCAAGGAAGAGTTGACCGCAGTTTCGAGTGTCAACTCTTCCTAAATGAACTCAGGGAGTTCCGTCATCGTCCAGCAAGGGTCAGCAAGCACCCACTTAAGCTGGAGCCAATGATGCAGATCGAACTATCCAATGCCAAACCCTGGACCGACTGTAGTCCGTCTGGGCGCCTTCTCCGTCCCGTGGAAGTTTTCGAGCGGACTGGGCTGAGCCGTTCCCAGGTTTATGCGATGATCGCGGAGGGTACGTTTCCGCCGTTTCTCAAGCTGTCCAAGCGGGCGTCCGCGATGCCCGAAGCCTGGGTAGATTGTTTTGTCGAGGCGCGCGCCCGTAGCGCTATTGCTGAAGCTAAGTCCGCCTAGCCTCTCCTACGCCACACTACTTTGACCAACCCTGAACCGAGGTGCTTCGCATGTTTGCGGGCCCTCGGAAGAGGTAAGCTATGCAGCGCAACACCAGAAAACTGCCCAACAAGGACATACGGTTCGCGTTGGGGTCGGCTGAAAACCTCGGAAAAGCCACGAATCTCACAGAGCCCCTGACCAAGTTCTCTCGTCGATTCCAGAAGCCTCTGGTCACACCCGAGAAGCGCCACGAATTTCTGAAGAAGAACGACAGGCAGCAGAACTACCTCAAAGGCATCGCGGGCTGGTTCATGCGGGCCGAAGTCGAGAAGGGGAAGCGGAACCGGCGGTCCATCGAGCCGGGCGACCTCCTGACCTTCGACATCGACTACGCCACGCCCGAGTTCATGGAGAAGCTGCAAGCAGGCAAGGTCCTGCCAGGTATCGCCCTCTTCGTCCACACCACCCGCAGCCACACTCCAGAGAAGCCCCGGCTCCGACTGATTCTCCCCCTCAAAATCCAGATCGCCTCCGAGCGCTACGCGGCCGTCAACCGGATCGTGTCGCAGCTGATCGACCCCGAGATGGAGCTGATCGACAAGGTGAGCGCCCGGGTCGCCCAGATGATGTATCTGCCGACCTGCTCATCGGACATGGAGAAGCACTTCGTCTACTACGAGCAGCACGGAGCGCTCGCGGACTGGGAGAAGGCCGTGGCCAGTTGGGAGGCCAAGAACGGCTCCAGCGAGGACCTGTCCAAGCTGCCGCGCTACGCGGGCGAGGGCGAGCTGCGCGAGATCGCGGAGAAGGCCGAGGACCCGCTGGAGAAAGACGGAATCGTCGGCACCTTCTGCCGGGCCTACAGCATCACCGAGCTGGTGTTGGGTAAGGATGGCGAAGAGCCCCTGCTGGGCGACTGCTACGAGATCACCGAATGGAAGGATGGGGTCGCCACCCGAATGACCTACCTCCACGGCTCCACGTCCAACGGCGCGGTGGTCTACGACGACAAATTCGTCTTCTCGCACCATGGCTCCGACCCGGGGCAGGAGCAGCTGCTCAACGCCTACGATCTGATGCGGGTCCACAAGTTCAACTCGCTCGAAGACGACCAAGACGCGCCGATGAAGGACCGGGACTCGGTCAAGGCCATCAACAAGCATGTCATCGACCTCCCGGGCTACCAGCTGCAAGCCGTAGAGGAGCGCTACGACCTCGAAGAGATGTTCTCCGACGACGACGACCAGAGCTGGGTCGAGGACGCCACGGAGGACGACGAGGACGAGCAGCGCAAGGCCAAGCTGCTGGAGGGTCTGGAAGCCTCTCGGGCGGCCGACAAGAAGAACGAGGACGAGGAGCTGGCGGCCCGCGCCATGGAGCTGCTGGGCGTCCAGATCGAGACCCGGGACCCCCGGACCCGCTACAAGCGGATGCTGGCCTCCAAGCCCCCGAAGAACTGGGTGGCGACCGAGCTGGAGCTGGGGACTGATGGCGCGATCAAGTCGACCCTCCACAACATTGCTACCATCGTGAAGAACGACCCGCGCTTCTATCGCAAGATCGCGTGGAACGACTTCTCGAAGCAGACGGTGCTGCTGGCCGACATCAAGACCAAGAGCGACACGATCCCGACCGTGGCCTGTGACGACACCGAGAACGGAATGCTCTGGAACGACATCTATGACATCACGATCCGAGCCGTGGTCGAGGCCCCCAACGGGCGCGGCAAGCCCGGCTACGGCTTCAAGGTCTCCGACCGTGATCTCGTGGGGGGCGTGAAGCTGGCGGCCCGGAACAACGCCTTCCACCCCATCAAGGAGCTGCTGGGTGAGGCACGGGAGCGCGACTGGGACGGCAAGGATCGCATCAGCACCTTCCTCCACGACGTCGCCGGGGCCGAAGTCAACCAATACACCGCTGACGTCATGCGGACCATGATGATGGCCAGCATCGCCCGCATCTACTGCCCGGGCCACAAGTTCGACTACGCCATCATCCTCGAAGGATCGCAGGGCATCGGCAAGTCGACCCTCATCAAGCATCTCTACTACGAGGACTACTTCGGGGAACTGGACGCCAAGCTCGACGACCGGCGCGAGGCGGCCGAGCAGATCGCCGGGAAGTGGGTCATGGAGCTGCCCGAGCTGGGATCGCTCCACAAGGCCGACCACAACTCCGCGAAGCAGTTCATGCGCCGCGAGGACGACGACGTGCGGGAGGCTTACGGCCGCACCGTGTCGCGCTTCCCCCGGCAATGCGTCTTCTGGGGCACGACCAACGACGACGAGTATCTGCGCGACCCCACCGGGAACCGGAGCTATTGGCCGGTGAAGTGCAATGGCTTCATCAACCTCGTCCGCGTGATCCAAGAGCGGGATCAGCTCTGGGCGCAGGCGATCCGGGAATACGACGAGCTGTGCCAGAAGTATCCCATGAACCGGCTCCCGCTGACCCTGACCGGCGACGCGCTCGAAGACGCCAAGAAGCGGCAGGAGAGCGCCCGGTCGAAAGAGATGTGGGAGGAGTGGGTCGAGGACATCATCGAGTGGGTCTACAAGCCCGTCCAGCTCGGCTTCCTCGCGGCCGAGAATGGCTGGCACTACATCGACGAGCTGAGCGACGAGACAGAGCGCTACGTGGTTCGCACGTCCTTCAGCCAGCAGCAGGCCGCTCACGGCGCTCTGGGGCTCCGGAAAGGGGCCTTCACCAACCCGACGCAGCAGACCGCATGGAACAAGGCCAAGAAGGAGCTGGGGAGGCGGGGCTGGATCACAGGCTACCAGTGCCGCATCCAAGGCCACAGGCAGCGGTGGTATTTCCCCCCCGGGCTGACTGAGACCGCCCGGGTGATGGGCTATTCCTTTGCGGACGATGCGGAACACACCGGAGATTCATCTACCCCCAACCCCAACGACGGAGACCACCTGATATGAGACGCAAGAGCGACGACGGCTGGATAGAGAAGGTTTGCGGAAATTGCCGTTTCCGGGATCACTCCTCGCTCCCCTTCTGTTACGCCAACCCGCCCACCGTCGTCATCGGGGAGGACGGAGACGAAACCGCCGTGAGGCCGATCATCCGGGATAACGATGTCGCGTGTCGGTTCTGGGAGCACCAGAATCACGCAGCCTACTGCCCGATAGACTAGCCGATCTGACGATCCCCCACAGCGCCGCATCTACATCTAGGGGCCCCCACGGGGGCCCTTAGTCGTTCAGGGGGACAGCTCCTCGGGCTCTCAGGGGGCTCTGGGGAGCTGTGGGGGCTCTCAGGGGGTTTTTCCCTGTCCCGGGGGTGTCCCGGGGATGTCCCGGGGGGTGGGACAGGCTAAGCCCCTGTTTTCCTGACATAATCTGGCTCTGTCCCGCTGTCCCGGCCCCAGAGCACCCCCATATAGCCCCGCGCCCCCGTTTCCCGGAGTCGGCCTAGGTCGTGTCGTGAGGGGGACCCCCGCAGACCCTCAGAATCACATTTTCTCAGAACGACAAGTTTCAATCTCTTTTACCCCGGGACACTGGGACAGTAGGTGAATCTATCAACAACATCAGGGGCTTAGCCTGTCCCGGCCCCCCGGGACACCCCCGGGACACCCCGGGACACCCCCACGGAGCCCCCTGAGCGTCCCCCACAGCGAACCCCCTGAGAGATTGGGGTATTATGACAACCCACAGGAGCAGATCGGGGAAAATACCCCCCAGATGCAGGGGGGTGCCCCCAGATGTTGTGATAAGCCCCCCCCAGAGGCCACAAAATAGGTGTGTGGTATATGAATACCCCACAAACTGTCAGCGACCGGGGCTCAGCGCACCCCCTGACGCGCCCCACAGCCCCAGAGGGACCCAAGCGACCTATGGAGGATCTGGCAACTAGTGCCAGGTAAGGCACAGGTGCGGCGGCTCGCAGGCGCAGAAGAGTAGCGTCATCAACTATGTACCGCAGTCCAGCCAGCTACACGAAGGATAGACCAAGCCATGGATTTCCACTCAATGACAGCCGCGAATGGATCACTGGCTGCAAGAGCAACCGGATTCTCACTCTCTGAGTATCACGTGGTAAACCAGATCAACCAACGCCGCGCATAGCCGCCGGAAATTCCAAGATTTTGCGGGTGGCGCATTCTGATCGACTGGCGCAGGTTCTGCCTTATCGTCTCGCCTCTCGGCGGCGTAGTGTTCTTAGGAGGCGCGGGTGAGTAAAACAGCTGTGGTGTTCGGTGGGGCAGGGTTCATTGGGACGCACCTCCTGCAACGGCTTGCACTCTCTGGTCACTATGAAAGCCTCATCTCCGCCGACATCGGCGAACCGCGCTGGCGAGTAGAGGGTGTGGACTACCGAATCCGTTCCGTCTGTGACCCAATCACCCTCGATCTCCCTGGCCAAGTCGACGAGATCTACAACCTCGCCGCGGTCCACACGACACCTGGCCACGAGGATTGGGAGTACTACTGGGCCAACGTCCTGGGTGCGACCCACGTCTGCGACTTTGCCCGGCGAGTTGGCTGCGACACCATCGTCTTTACCAGCTCAATCGCGGTTTATGGCCCAACGGAGGATCCGCTCGACGAGGACTCCGAGCTGAAGCCTGAGAGCGCCTACGGCAAGTCGAAGTTCTGCGCAGAGCAGATTCATCACCAATGGCAGCGTGAGTCGCGCGACCGGCGCAAGCTGGTCACGGTGCGGCCGGCGGTGATTTACGGCCGTGAGGAACGGGGCAACTTCACCCGGATGGCACGGATGCTGGCGAAGAAACGGTTCGCCTTCCCCGGGCGCACCGACACGATCAAGTCCTGCGGCTACGTGAAGGACCTGGTCGGGAGCTTCGGCTTCGCGCTGGAGCGCGAGGAGCAGACCATCACTTACAACTTTGCCCTGCCGGAACGGCACACGGCCGAGGACATCGCCGAGACCTTCGCGGAGGTCGGCGGGTACGAACCGGCAAAGCGAGTGATTCCCCTGCGATTGATGCTCATTGCCGCCTGGGGCTTCGAAGTGCTGAATGCACTCGGGTTGAAGACCTCGATCAACCGGCCTCGGATCATGAAGCTGAATCGATCGACCAATGTCGTTCCAAAACGGCTTCAGGAGCTTGGATTCAAATACCAATATCCATTGAAGCGCTCTTTGGAGGACTGGAAAGCCGAAAGCACTGCGGCCGATTTCGACTGACTGGATAAATGGCGTGGGCCTGCCGACCGCTTCGGCGCGCTCGACCGGGGCTTGTCACGAGAGCCGGAACGGTGTTTGCTGCAATGCAGCGTGGCGGGGCAGAACTCTCTTCGAGAATGGGAAGCGTATGCCTACGGCGTGAAGGTCGATGTTCGGGCTCGTGCGCAGTGTTCAAGTTCGAGAAGTGCAAGGTGAAGTGATGAAGCTGTTATTCCTCGGTATCAACTACGATCCCGAGATCATCTCCATCGCCGTCTACTCGTCCGGCCTCTGCGACTACATGGCAAGGCATGGGGTCGAGACCAAGGTCGTCACTGCCAAACCCTACTTCCCGCATTGGCGCGTCTTCGAAGGTTGGCGTGGGCCGTTCTGGAAGCGGCGCAAGACAGAGTCTGGCGCGGACGTTGTTCACTGCCCGCTGTACGTGCCGCGCAAGCCCACCGGGGCTAAGCGCATCCTGCACCATGCCAGCTTTGCACTGACGGCAGCGCCGGTCACGCTCTGGCGCGCGCTCGTCTGGCGGCCGGACGTAGTTTTCGTGATAGGACCGTCGTTGGTGGCGGCTCCCGTAGGCTGGCTGGCGGCGCGGATCGGCGGCGCCAAGGCTTGGCTGCATGTCCAGGACTTCGAGGTCGAGGCAGCCTTCGCCACTGGATTGATCAAGGAGGAGAGCCGAACGGGACGCGCAGCCAAGGCCTTCGAGCGCTGGGTGCTCCGCCGCTTCGACAAGGCCAGCTCGATCTCCCGCCCAATGCTCGACAAGCTGCGGCAGAAAGAGGTGCCCGAGGAACGGATCTATGAACTTCGCAACTGGGCCAACCTCGAGAAGGTAACGCCGATCGAGGGAGTGTCGCCGATGAAGGCGGAACTCGGGATCGAGACACCCTACGTGGCGCTGTACTCCGGCAACCTCGCCAACAAGCAGGGGCTCGAGGTTCTGCCGGAGATGGCACGTCATCTCGCCCACCGCGAAGACCTCACTCTGATGATCTGCGGCGATGGCCCGATGAGGGATGAGCTGGTGAACATGGCCGAAGGATTGAGCAACATCCGCTTCCTACCCTTGCAACCGCTCGAAAAACTGAGTGACCTCCTCGGCGTCGCCGACGTCCACCTGCTCCCCCAGATCGCCGGAGCCGCCGACGTGATGCTCCCCTCCAAGCTCACCAACATGCTCGCTTCCGGCCGCCCGGTGCTGGCCACGGCCCACGCGGGCACGGCCTTGGGAGACGAAGTCGAGGGGGCCGGGGTCTTGACCCCTCCCGGCGACGGGAAAGCTGCCGCAGCGGCCGTAGAGTCCCTTCTGAACGACCCCACCCGCCGAGCCGAATTCGGACTAACGGCGCGCCACCGCGCACTCGAGCGCTGGGACATGGACGCTATCCTCGGAAACCTGCATATCGAATTCGAGAAACTGACAAGCCGCCAGGCGGCCCTGGTCAGCGCGGAATGAATGGAGCCTGACGCATGAAGAAAGCCCTCATTACGGGGATCACGGGCCAAGATGGCTCCTACCTGGCCGAGTTCTTGCTTGAGAAGGGCTACGAGGTGCATGGCATCAAGCGCCGCGCCTCGCTGTTCAACACCCAGCGGGTCGACCACATCTACCAGGACCCCCACGTCGAGCATCAGCGGCTGAAGTTGCACTATGGCGACCTTAGCGACTCCTCCAATCTGACGCGCCTGCTGTCGGATATCCAACCCGATGAAGTCTACAACCTCGGCGCGCAGAGCCACGTGGCGGTGAGCTTCGAAGCGCCTGAGTATACCGCCGACGTCGACGCGATGGGCACTCTACGCCTGCTGGAGGCAATCCGCTTTCTCGGGTTGGAAAAGAAGACCCGCTTCTACCAAGCCTCCACCTCCGAACTCTATGGCCTGGTGCAGGAGACCCCCCAGCGCGAAACCACGCCCTTCTACCCGCGCTCGCCCTATGCCGTGGCCAAACTCTACGCCTACTGGATCACGGTGAACTACCGCGAGAGTTACGGGATGTATGCCTGCAACGGCATCCTCTTCAATCACGAGAGCCCACGGCGCGGCGAAACCTTCGTGACCCGCAAGATCACCCGCGGCCTCGCCAATATAGCGATGGGGCTGGAGCCCTGCCTCTACATGGGCAACATCGACGCCCTGCGGGACTGGGGCCATGCCAAAGACTACGTGCGGATGCAGTGGATGATGTTGCAGCAGGAACAGGCGGAGGACTTCGTGATCGCCACCGGCAAGCAGTATTCGGTCCGCGAGTTCATCCAGTGGACGGCGGCGGAGCTGTCGATGGAGTTGGAGTTTTATGGCGAGGGTGTTGAGGAGACGGCCACCGTGGTGAAGGTTGACAACAACATGGCCCCGGCGGTGAAGCCGGGCGATGTGGTGATGCGGATCGACCCGCGCTATTTCCGGCCTGCTGAAGTGGAGACGCTGCTGGGGGCGCCGAAGAAGGCGAAGGAGAAGCTGGGCTGGGTGCCGGAGATCACGGCGCAAGAGATGTGCGCGGAGATGGTGGGGGATGATTTGAAATCGGCTCGACGAGTGGCTCTGCTCAAAGAGCACGGGTTGGAGCTGCCGGTGAGCTTGGAGGGGTAGGGCTTGAGTGTGCTGCGAAAGCTCGCGAAGGCCGGGCGAGCTCTATCCGATCGGCGCACTCGGTCAGCGCTGCGCCACGGAGTCGCTGCAAGCTACGAGCATGAAGCGCTGCTTGCCGGTCTTGGGCCTCTGAAGACCGTAATCGATGTGGGTGCAAATGTCGGTCAGTTCGCTCTGCTCTGCCGCCTAGTGCAACCAAGTGCAAAGGTCTACTCGTTCGAGCCGATGCGAGCCCCTGCGGAGACTTTCCTCCGTGTTCTTGGGGATGACCCCGTGGTCGAGCTGCATCGCACAGCGCTTGGAACGGAAGCGGGGACTGCAGAAATAAATGTGTCTGCGCGTGCTGACAGTTCGTCACTGCTGGCGCCAGAAACTCAAACAGAGATTTTTCCGGGCACACAAATAATAGGCACCGAAACTATACGGATCGCGCGACTGAGTGATGAGCTTACCCGCGAAAACCTGCATGCGCCGGCCCTTCTCAAGATCGACGTGCAAGGTTACGAAGGCGAGGTGCTGAAAGGCTGCGAAGAACTGCTCGATAGCTTTGATTGGATTTACTGCGAGATGTCTTTCGCCGAACTGTACGCTGGCCAGCCGCTTGCACACGAGCTGATTCCTTGGCTGGCCGCGCACGGCTTCGAGCTTTCCAGCGTATTGGTCGACCCACTGATGGTCCGAAACGGCCGCGCCGTTCAGGCGGATATGCTTTTTGTACAAAGTTCGATAAAAGTATCAACGAACTGATGAACCGATCCATTTGCTGGCTTGACGCGCAACTGGCCGATGGCGAGCAGCTGGCATTGAAAAGTGGAGCAGAGAGCTTCTTTAAGTTTTACGCGCCCGCTGGCTCCAGGGCTCGAAGTCAGCTCACGGTAGAAGCCCGGCGGCTTCTTAAAGCGCTTTCACTCCAACGAGCTCCCTATAAACTAGCCCTTCGCTTGTCATTTAGGTGTCCAACCTTGCATATTACTGAAAGGCAATCGCAATGAAGATTAGTTATAGGTTGTCGTAGAATCATTTGTCGGTCAGAGGGTACGCGGTGGCTGTGGAGCAAGCTAGGCCGCGAGGTCCCTGTCAGTGAAGGCACTTTATATTAGGTGGGAGTTCGCTGGTATGCCGTTGCGTCCAGTCCGAAAGCACTTGAATTTTACAGAGGCTAAATTCCCACGACTTGATTAGCAGTTTGATTTGGCCGATCCTCTAGATCTGTGATATGCGAACCCGACAACAATTACCGAAGCTTGTGATTAAGATGCAACCGATACTATTTGTAAACACGATAAACAACACGCCGTTCGACGCCGGAGCGGAAAAAGTTATACAAGTGCTTCGCGACGAGCTTCATGCCAGAGGCGTTCCTACGAAGTCGATATCTGTGGCGATTCCGGGCACCGAGGTCAATCACGGCCCAGTCGATCATAGGATGAAAAATCCTAATGTATATTTTCCTTATCCACCGCGCGAACACAGCGTATTTGGTAAGAGCGCGTTCCATGCGCTAGATAACTTCAACCCCGTTTCTGCTGTTCGTTTTCGGAGGCTCCTAAAAGAGGTGAAGCCTTCCGTCATTTTTACACACAACTTGCGTTGTATATCTTGTTCGGCGTGGGCGCCGCTTTGGCAAGGTGAGAGCGTGGTGCATGTGCATTATCTGCATGACTATCAACTGCTCTGCACCGCCTCTTCAATGTTTAACGGGCGGAGTGATTGCGGCACACAATGCCTCAAGTGCCGAGTTTTCTCTTTGATAAAAAAGCGCCTTAGTAGCAATGTCGATGTTGTTTACGGTGCAAGTGAGTTCATTCTCGAACGGCACTGCTCTAACGGACTTTTTCGCAGGGCAGTTGCAAAGGTCATGGAGCCACCGTTGGTCGCTTCAGGAGGGGCACGTGCGGCCAAGAGTGATTTGGGCGACATCCGACGTTTTGGGTTCTTGGGGCGACTTGTCGATGATAAGGGTGTTCTAGAGTTGGTGGAAGCCTTTAAGGAGTTCTTGGGCTTCTTACGGATTGAGCAGAGGCGTCTCGCTAAGCTGTTGATCGCAGGGAGTGGAGATCAAAGTTACGTCGAATTGTTGGAAAAGTCCATCACTGGCTATGACGAAATTGAGTATGTTGGCGTTGTTAAGCCTGAAGCATACTTTCCAAGAATTGATGCACTGATAGTGCCCTCGAAATGGTCGGACCCCAATCCAGTTGTAGTGATCGAAGCCTACCAGCGACATAAGCCAGTTATAGCCGCTAAAGTGGGCGGGTTGATAACATCAGTAAGCCACGGACGGACAGGGCTTCATTTTGAGCACCGAGAGGGCAATGCAAGTTTGGTTAGAGCTTTGAAGGAAGCATGGAGCTCGCCGAGTTTCTCCACAGACGACATGGATCTGTACCTCCAGGGGCGATCCGTCAGTTCAGCGGTCGACATGCTCTTAGAAGATATATCCAGAGCAGAAAAAACGAAGTCGAGTAATGGACCGGCGCCGTAGGTAATGTGAGAACGACGGTTAGCTTGTGTTTTCTCAATCTGCCTCGGATATCGTCAGCCAATCAGATCCTTAGACAATTCACTATGTCTGTGATCACTTCAGCTCCCCGCCGCCACTGAAACTTCTCGGCGCATGCGTCCTGGAAGTCTTTAAACCTTGATCCTAGTTCGTTGTGGTCCATTGCCTCAAGATCTGAGAATATTTCCAAAATCTGATTAGCGCTGTAAATCCTACGAATAAATATCTCGTGGTCTTTTATTGACAGGAAATCGTGGGAAACATCGCAGTAGGAGGCAACGACGCAATTTGAGGCGATGTAATGGGAAACCTTTAACTTGAACCCAGCAGTAAATCTATCGGGCACCAGGCCCACCCTAATCCCTGCGTTGGTTCTCGATGCGACAGGAACATCGAGAATTGGCGCGACAAGATGCTTTAGTTCCAAAGGAGGAGGGTGATCCCAAAGTAGCGGAATGCTGCTGCCACCTAGTGCACGCAACTCTTCAAGGAAACGTTTCAAGTCCCGCCTTTTGGGATACCATTCATACGTTCCGGATACCAATACTTCCCGGATCACCACGCCGTCAGTTGCCTCGAGGGATTGGGGCGAGCCAGGTAAGATTGTTCTAGTTGCGGAATGTGGAGAGATTTCTTTTATTAAGGTTTCATCTCTTTCTGAAAGGCAGAGCACTGCCAAAATATCGTCGCGGCCGTAAATACGAGACTCCCACTTTCGATGAAGGTGAGCGAAGCATTGGGATACTCGAGAGGATGGAAATATTTGCAGCAGTGAATCACTGGTGACGTTATGGGCTAGGAGAATCTTAGGTAGTTTCGTATGTTCTGCTAGGAAGTCGAAGGGTTCCCAAGAGATCAGCACGATGTCTGGACGCGTCCGCTCTATTTCTCTTTGAAATAACTGTACCAGCTTACTGGAGTAGAATGTAGCGCGGTAAAGGGGCTTTCCGGATAATAAATTTAGTGATTTCCTGAGGCCGCCCACCGGAGGAGGGTTGAAGGCTTGGATAGTAATATCATAGTTACGGAGCTCGGCTAAGAGTCGTCGATCAACTACGCTCTCACCACCGGCCGCACCCGCTGCAGTGCTGCCTCCGACCCACATGATCTTGGTCACAACTGTGTCCTCAGCCTATTCCTTCGCTTCGCATCGGTGAGCTGGGTCTTCGATTGAAGTTTCCTCGGACCGTCCACCCACCCGTGATCATTATAGCGGCTTAGGTCCCGATGCAACTTGCGCGGCGGGGCGATATGGCCGTGATGTGATCCCCTAAAACGCCTTCGATTTTGGTTAGATTTTTCCGCATCGAATCCTTGGCTGGGAGCGGAGCGGAAACGCATGAAAGCATCGAAGTTCACGGACCCGCAGACGGCGGTCATCATCAAGCGGGCGGGGTACGGGACGCCTGTCGCGGAAGTCTGCAGGAGGGCGGGCATCAGCTCTGCGACTTTCTTCAATTGGAAGAAGAAGTATGCGGCGCTCATTCCGTCGGAGATGAAGCGGCTTCGCGAGCTGGAGCACGAGAATGCGCGGCCGAAGAAGATTGTCGCGGACCTGTCGCTCGACAAGGAGATGCTGCAGGACGTCATCAAGCGAAAGCTCTGAGGCCTGCCCGGATGAGGACGCTGGTCGATGAGATGCGGGCGGATTGGCAGGTGTCGATCCGCCGGGCCTGTGCGGTGATCCGGTTCGATCCCAGAACCTACCGCTACAAGTCTCGTCGGCCCGGCCAAGCCGCGTCGGAACAGCGGATCAGGGAGATTTGCCAGACCCGTGTCCGGTTCGGATATCGGCGTGTGCACGTGCTACTGAAGCGCGAGGGCTGGGAGATCAGTGCCAAGAGGACCTATCGCATTTACAAGGAGTTGGGCATGCGGCTCAGGAACAAGACGCAGAAACGCCGGGTGACGGCGAAGCTTCGGGAGGATCGGGCCGAACGACGTCTGGGCCATGGACTTCGTGCATGACCAACTCGCAACGGGGCGGAAGATCAGGGTTCTGACGGTTGTCGACACCTTCTCCCGCTACGTGCCGGTGCTCGATGCGCGGTTCAGCTACCGTGGCGAAGACGTGGTGGCCACGCTCGACCAGGTGTGCCGTCGTATCGGCTATCCGGTCACGATCCGGGTCGATCAGGGCAGCGAGTTCATCTCCCGCGATATGGAACTCTGGGCCTACCAGCGCGGCGTGACCCTCGACTTCTCTCGGCCAGGCAAACCGACGGACAACGCCTTCATCGAGGCGTTCAATGGACGATTCCGGGCAGAATGCCTGAACTGCCATTGGTTCATGAGCCATGAAGATGCGGCGGAAAAGTTGGAGGCTTGGCGGAGAGATTACAATGAGGAACGGCCGCACAGCGCCATCGGGCACAAGGTCCCGGCGGAGCTGATGAAATCAGCGCACGACACCAGCCCGTGCACCTGATCGAAGGGCGGAAACTCTTACAGCGGCCGAGGGCGCGTTGAGTAGCACATCATACCCTTGAACGCTTTAACTCTGCCGAATTCCCGGCTAGATCTGACGGACGTATGTTCGGGGCGGTGGCGAAATGAAAATACTCTTGGTTTGCGGCTTCTTCGACACATCGATGTCCAGCTTCCGTGAGAACCAATTCTCTCGTCGTCTTGCAGGACGTGGGCATCACGTTCGTGTACTAACGTCCAACGCGCCTATGCGATGGAGGTGGAACAGGGCGCGCATCCCTGCAAGTGACCCAACTCTCCGAGAAAACGAGTATGAAGCTATTCCGAACTTGAAGATCATTAGGCGCAAGCCGTATATGAGATTGGGCGATCTTGTTCTGTTTCGGTTAAGCGACAATGATTTCTCATGGGCCGATGTAGTACACGTACTAGACTTTAGGCAGGGTATTACCGCGTTAGCCGCAAAGCGTGCATCGGATCTAGGGAAGCCTGTTGTATATGATCATGAACAGCGTGGCGATAGATGCGCTACCCCATTACACCGGCTGGACAACATTGTTCGGAGGGCATTCATAAAATATGGTGCCTCCGCGCCAGCGATAGTACGTCACACTGTTTTCGCGAACCGGGACTACTTCCTGTCGGTAACTGGCCGCGAAGATGTCGAGTTCTCATTGGCCCCACTCGGCGTTGATGCTCAACAGTTTAAACCAGACCCCGAATTGCGGAAGGTCACTCGAAAGGAGTTGGGAGTGCGGCACGATGAAGTGGCTTGGATTGCCACTGGACGTATCGAAGTTGAAAAACGATTTCATCAGGTTGCCCGTGGGCTAAGGCACATCGGAGCGCGATTGTTCATTGCTGGTCCAGTCTCCAAGAATGCAGCTAAGCTTCTTTCTCGAAGTGAAAACGTGGTTCTTCTTGGGCCAAAGAAACCAGAAGAGTTGAATGCCATTTTCAATGCAGCTGACTGCTGTATCTTCACTACCTTTACTGTTTCCTACTGGGAAGCGCTAGGATCAGGATCATGCATTCTCGTGCCCCGCACGTCCTTTTCCGAAGAGATCGTTGGAGGTCGACCTGGAGTAACACTTTTTGGGTCGGAAGAGATGTTCGATGTTCCGGAGGAGAGGTATCGAGCGGACGTGGACCTCGCCGACATTATTCATGATACACTGACGTCGACTAAAATGCCCAACCGCCTGCGGCTAGATGAACCACCTGCTTGGCTCAGCTGGGATGCGCGGATCGACACTCTGGAGTGGCAGTATTCTCGACTTGTTCAGAGCAAAGGTGACTGTCCTTGAAAGAACTCGGAACACCGTTTGCGCTTGGTTCCAAAGCTGCCGTTCTTGTGTTGAGGGTGGCGATGGTGAGCTGCATTTATTTCGCTACGATTACGTTAATCCTCAGCCGGGGTGGAAAAGAAGTTTTGTCAGATTTTGTCGTAGTGCAGAACATTTGCTATCTGGTTTCCGGCCTTTCATCCTTGGGCTTTCATTCAATTCTTATGTACTATGGGAGTAGGTCTAGGGTCTTGGCGCGGTGGTCTCTGCTGCAACTGGTTGCTTGGTTGCCGGCTAGTGTACTGTTAGCCACCTGTTTCTGCTATGTTTTCTCGGCATTTTGGGGTGTTGCTGGCACCCCTTTAATGTGGCTTGCCCTCTTTGTCGTGTCATTTAGCTTATCAACTACCGTCGCAGGTTTGGCGCTCGGCATGGGGCGTTATGGTGCATTTGCGGCAATCGAGATATTCTTTGCCTTTTTGTTCTTTCTGTCGGTAGTGCTTTTTGAGGAATTGGTGAAGCAGTCGTTTTATCTGAACGCTTCGATGTCGGCAATTTGGGCACTTAAGGCAATGCTTTATATCTACTTTCTTTTTAGAGTAACCGACGGAGAAGGTAGGCAGTGTCGGTTGGCGCGCAAGTCAGACCTTATTCCAAGCATTCCGTTGTTGCGCCGATTTCTTGGGCCATCTTGGGTTTCAGGGGTGTTATACTCGTCGGTTTACAGAGTTTTATTTTTTATACTGCAGAGCTCAACTTACATCAGCGCCGCAGATTTGGCCGTTTGCTGGTCTATTTTTGATAGATTTCAAGTTATCATACAGACTGTTAACATAATTTTATTTCGTGCCGTTGCATCTAAGGCAGTTTTAGTTAGGGATATTTCCGCGCGGATCGACTTGTCCTATTGGACGCTGGGCGGAGTGACCTTGGCTCTTGTTTCTCTTGGGATCGTTTTCTGGGCCGATGCAGTTAAGGAGCCGATTTCGTTAAGGGCTGTGTCCATCGGTGCTGTCTTCGCATTTTGGTCCTATAGGTCTCTATATCAGAATGCATTGATTGCTATGAAAAAGGTAATGGTCGTTTGCTATGACTTGGCGGCAGTTCTCTCAGTGTGGGTCTTCGTGATAGGTATTCAGGGGGTACTAAACGTTTCTTGGGTGGTGCTTATTGTGCTTTGTAGCGCTGTCGTACTAGTTTCCGGCTTGGGCTTGCGTCGGTGTGCTGTCAGTGTCGCTAAGTGATTGGTGCGGGGGTAGGTAATGTCACAAGGGTTTATCGTTAGGCGCAGTGCTCTAACCGTTAGCGTTGGCTTTGTTTCGATATATGTGGGTTTTTTGGCTAGTGTCTTTTTTGCTGGAGTTCCAATATGCCTTCTGGCTGGGTTCGGTTTTGTTTTGTGGGCTCTTCTGCAAGTGAGGGTGGGCGCGGCACTTAAGGACTGCATCGAAGTTGCTGGTTGGTTTCTTGTTCTCTTGGCGATAAGTTTGTTAATACCAAACGGTATTGCTACATTTGAGGTTGTGAAGGCTGGCGTTGGAACTTCACTATTTTTTTTGACTTTGACTTTAGGTCCTCGTGCATTGAATGAAGTCGCAATTGTCTTTCCCGCCGCTCTTAGGGTGGCGGCGATACTTGTTACGCTCTTCTTCTATCTCGACTTCTTCAGCATCCTATCGCTTAAGTCCCTGGGTATTGTAGGTTGGTTTGAGAGTGACTTAATTGTATCTCAGTTTGACGTAAGGCCATCTGGGTTGTTCTCGGAGCCTTCTTGGCATGCGCTTGCCGCTGGTGCTCTGGCTTATTATCTCTCAAAGGGTGGAGGCATAGCTAATTTGGTGCTTTGTCTCGGGCTGGTGTCTAGTACACTCGCCAGCGGTTCAGCAATTGGCCTCGCCATATCGGCATTGGTTTTGGTTAGATGGTGGGTGTTGGGTTCCGAGAATCTTGCCGTAAGGGCTTTTGCTGTTTCATTTCTAGTTGTAGCGTGCGTTCTTGCGGCTGACTTCGCGATTGGATCGGATTTCATTCCTACTGGGGCTTTGGGGAAACTTTTCGACCCTCTCTCGTCCGGATCCGGTCAGTCTCGATTTCTAGCCCCGTTGTATTTCATTGGGTTTGCTTTTGAGACCTCACCCTTCTTTGGTTTGGGTTTGTCTTATATATCTAGTGAGCTCCTCGGTCGGATGGGGGCCGCGGTACTTCCCATAAATGTTTTCATTCAAACGGGATTTTTGGGTTTAATGGTGTACGCTTACTATCTGTCCAGGCAGTGCTATCGCGAGAGGAGTGGTATGTTTGATATTGCTGCGGTTGTGTTGTGTTCTGTTTCACTGGGTTTGGAGCAAAGTCCGTTTCAGGCACTCTTAATTGTGTTTTTCATTACCGGATGGCCGAAGAAGCGAGATCTTTCGCGTTGTTAGAGGATTTTCGCATTGCGGAGGGTTCGCTAATCTGTCAGCGGGTCGTAAACAGTAAGACGTTGCCGTATGGCTTTACACGATCTCGTCCTTTGCTCGTTCGGGGTCAGCATGACTTGAGAGTGCAACCATGCACAGCGCATTACGCGCCTTAGGAGATTGCAAGCAATGACAGTTCAGGGTTTGGCAGCTTCACGAATCTGGGTAGCCGGCCACCGCGGCATGGTCGGTGGGGCGGTTGCGCGGCGGCTGGAGGCCGAAGGGTGCAAGGTGATCCGGGCCGGGCGCGATGTGGTTGACTTGGTGAACCAGCGGGCCGTCAACGTGTGGTTGGCCGAGACCCGCCCAGATGCGATCGTCCTCGCCGCCGCCAAGGTGGGCGGCATCCAGGCCAACGACACGCGGCCGGTCGACTTCCTTTATGAGAACCTGATGATCGAGGCCAACATTATCCATGCCGCCCATGAGTGCGACGTGGAGCGTCTGCTGTTCCTCGGCTCGTCCTGCATCTACCCGAAGATGGCGCCGCAGCCGATCCCCGAGGACAGCCTGCTGACGGGGCCGCTTGAGTCGACCAACGAGTGGTACGCGATCGCCAAGATCGCGGGCATCAAGCTCGTCCAGGCGCATCGCAAGCAGTATGGCCGCAAGTGGATCTCGGCGATGCCGACCAACCTTTATGGGCCCGGTGACAACTACGACCTGCAGTCGAGCCACGTGCTGCCGGCGCTGCTGCGCAAGTTCCACGAGGCGAAGGTGCGTGGCGACAAGGAGGTTGTCGTCTGGGGCTCGGGCAAACCGCTCAGGGAGTTTCTTCACTGTGACGACTTGGCGGATGCGCTGGTGTTCCTGCTGCAGAACTACGACGATTATGAGCACATCAATGTCGGCTCGGGTGTCGAGGTGTCGATCCGGGAGCTGGCGGAGACAATCGCAGAGGTGGTGGGCTACGACGCCGAGCTGGTGTTCGACGACAGCAAGCCGGACGGGACGCCGCGGAAGCTGATGGATAGTTCACGGCTTCATGCGCTTGGATGGAACAACATACGAAGCCTGAAGGACGGGATTCGGTCGACCTATGAGGAAGTGCTAAAGAACGGGTTCTGAGCGGGATGTTAAGAGGGTTCACCTCCACAGCCCCAGCGGGCATTTTCCGGATGGCGCGAAAATCGGGAATCGAACTGTTCACGTAATGTATTGATAACAAAAACTGCCGGAATCGGGGGTAGTTTGCGGGGTAATTTGAAGAATCAAAATAACTAAAAATCATTCATTATCAATGTCTAATAGAAAATACTCGATTCCGCCCCCGAACTACTACGATTGTTTAATGCGATACCTCTGAATTACCTTGAATAGCCTTGGCGCAGACTGTGACTCGATTTCCGTTCTCTTCCAGCTATAAGAAAAACCCGCAGGTTGACCTCCGGGGCTACGCAGCACAGATCGCCACCCCCTTCCCGGCAAGGAACGTGGCCGGCGAGATGCTCTCAAGGCCCGAGTAGGGCCGGCGGAGGTTAGCGTCGTGCTGTCAGACTATGATATGGCCCCAAACGTCGACCAACGACAAGAACAACGTCTCTTTTTAGGAACTCGTCTCGGAAGCGTCAGTTTAAACTCTCCAAAAGGTAGTTCTGCCTGTG
Organism: Oceanicola sp. 502str15; assembly: GCF_024105635.1. Taxonomy (NCBI): domain Bacteria; kingdom Pseudomonadati; phylum Pseudomonadota; class Alphaproteobacteria; order Rhodobacterales; family Roseobacteraceae; genus Oceanicola; species Oceanicola sp. 502str15. The sequence goes on along the minus strand of NZ_WYDQ01000001.1, from coordinate 3,659,617 downwards.
CCTTTCGGGAACTATGTGGTGCCACTCGACGCCTGAGCGTCGGCACCACAAGAGCACGGCCATCGACTTCAGCTCGGTCCCATTGTCCGGAACCATCATCGCAGGATGGTCGCATTGTGCCATAACTGCATCAAGACACCGACTGTCCGCTCACCGGAGCACAACGCACCCGGCGCCAAGGACGGGCATTCCCAACAGCAGTCATCAACCACCGCCAAGGCCCGGAACTGCCGCCCGTCGGTCGGCGCATCACTGACGGAATACAAGCTCCAGTATGTGTCGGTAGCCTCGGGCACCGGCATCGGGCGCCGCATCCCGAAGGCCCGTCTTCTACCAGCGCTCTCGCCCGCCGAACATGCGACACCTCCAGGCCGGCGTATCGCGATTTCCCCTCGGAGAAGGCGGCACCACCGACCCTGTGCTTCCGGCGGACATTGACCGTCGACACCCCTGCTGCCCGCTCTCTTCGCACCCCGATTATCTTCTCTTCGCTGAACTTGGAGCCCTCCATCGTCCCTCTCCGCGATGGAACGCAACTTACTTCAACAAGGGAAAATGAGTCTCAAGCCACCTGATCTGCGTTTGCCGGCGACGTGATCCACCTCGCACAGAGCAAGACCGGAGGAACGGTGTCCACCCCGGGCAGGACGCCACTTCCAGAAGTGCTCAAAGCGAAGGTTATAGCAGCAGTGACAATCCTCACCACAGGCAGAAACAGCTCGTCGAACGTGTCGGGCTTCCTTGCGTCACCGCTCACGGCCAGCAAGGCCACTGAGATCGAGGGGCTTACCTCCCCAGATCCATGGGGCACAGCTATTACCCGCTTGGCCCTCGCTGGTCGAACCATTCCAGAGATCGCCACGATAACCTCACAGCTTGAAACAGGGCCCAAGTATCATGGATGCCCACTCCCTGGGCCGCAATGCAGGCCTCGCCCCGTCAGCAAAACCCAAGCGGAAAAGAGGAAAACCCGAGCAAGATTTCCCAGGTGAACGCCCAAACGGCGCACCGCGCTCTAGGCGCACATCACGAACTGTCAGGAAAGGCTTGGTAGCGGAGGAGGGACTTGAACCCCCGACACGCGGATTATGATTCCGCTGCTCTAACCAACTGAGCTACTCCGCCAGAAGCGTGGGCCGATGTAGAGGCCGCGGACCAAGCCGTCAAGGGGGAAAAACCGGCAGCAACCATTGCCATTCAGGCAACAATTCGCGCCATCAGCGCCGCCAAACCCCAGATCCGAAACAATCACCCCCAGCTCAGGCATTTTCCCTGCCCTCCCGGGCGGGTATCCTCTGCCGAAAGCTTCTGGAGACGCCCGCGTGCAAGCCCTGCCGAGCCTGACGAAAGACATTGTGCTGGTCGGTGGCGGCCATGCCCATGCCTTGCTGCTGCGTCGCCTCGGCATGTCCCCGATCGCGGGCGCCCGGCTGACGCTCATCAACCCCGGCCCCACCGCCCCCTACACCGGCATGCTCCCCGGCCACATCGCCGGGCACTACCCGCTCGATGCGCTGCAGATCGACCTCCACCGCCTCGCCCGCTTCGCCGGGGCGCGGCTGATCGACGGGCACGCCACCGCGCTCGACCGGGAGGCAGGCGAGCTCGTGGTGCAGACCGCCGCGGGCATCCGCCGCCTCGGCTATGACATCGCCTCGCTCGACATCGGCGTCACCTCCGACATGCCTCAGCTCCCCGGCTTTGCCGAGCACGCCTGTCCCGCCAAACCGCTCGGCGCCTTCGCCACCCGCTGGCAGAACTTCACCGAAAGCCCTGGCGCCGGCCGCGTCGTGGTGATCGGCGCAGGGGTGGCAGGCGTCGAGCTGGCCATGGCCGCGCACCACCGCCTCGCCGCCACCGGGCTCACTCCAAAGGTCACGCTGGTCGATGCCGGCCCTGCCCTCGCCGCCCTCGGCGGCAGCGCCCGCGCGCGGCTCTTCGAAACCCTGCGCCGGTCCGGGATCACCCTGCACGAGCACGCCGCCGTCACCCGGATCGACCCCGGCGAGGTGGTGCTGGCCGAGGGCCGCGCCCTGCCCGCCGATTTCATCATCGGCGCCGGCGGTGCCCGGCCGCACGACTGGATCGCCACCACGGGCCTCGCCCTCGAAAACGGCTTCATCCGCACCGGCGAAGGCCTGCGCACACTCACCGACCCGGCGATCTTCGCGGTCGGCGACTGCGCCCACTTCGACCCGGGCCCACGCCCCAAGGCCGGGGTTTACGCCGTCCGCGCCGCGCCCGTCCTCGAGGAAAACCTGCGCCGCGCCGTGACGGGGGGCAAACCGCTGCGCCCCTTCCGCCCCCAGCGCGACTACCTCAAGCTCGTCTCGCTCGGCGAAAAATCCGCCCTCGGCGAAAAGCGCGGCCTCACCGCCGCCGCCCCTTGGGTCTGGCGCCTGAAAGACCGGATCGACCGCCGCTTCATGCAAAAGCTCACCGATCTGCCGCAGATGGCCCCCGATGGCCCCTCCGACGAGCCCATGCTCTGCGCCGGCTGCGGTGCCAAGATCGCCCCGACCGCCCTCAAGGCCGCCCTCGCCGATCTCCCCGCCCCCGAGCGCGACGACGTGGTGAGCCTGCCCGGCGACGACGCGGCGATTCTGGCGATGGAGGGCGACTGGCAGGTTATCACCACCGACCACCTGCGCGGCTTCACCGAAGATCTCGCGCTGATGTCGCGCATCGCCACCGTCCACGCCCTGGGCGACATCTGGGCCATGGGCGCCCGGCCCCAGGCCGCCCTCGCCTCCGTCACCCTGCCCCGCATGGCCCCGCCCCTGCAAACCCGCTCCATGCGCGAAGTGCTGGCCGCGGCCAGCGAGGTGCTGCGCGCCGAGGGGGCCGAGCTGGTCGGCGGACACTCCTCGATGGGGGCAGAGGTGCAACTGGGCTTCACCGTCACCGGCCTGCGCACCGAGTTCCCCGTGGGGTTGGAAAACGCTCAGGTGGGCGATGCGCTGATCCTCACCAAACCCATCGGCACCGGCACGATCCTCGCCGCCGACATGCGCGGCGCCGTCCGGGCCGACTGGGTCGGTGCCGCCCTCACCTCCATGGCCCGCCCCCAGGGCGGCCCTGCCCGGCTGCTCGCCACAGCCCACGCCATGACCGATGTCACCGGCTTCGGCCTCGCCGGCCACCTGCTCGCCATCTGCGAGGCCAGCGGCGTCTCCGCCTCCCTCAAGCTCGGGGCCGTCCCGCTGCTCGCCGGCGCCGCCGAGCTGGCCACCCGTGGCATACGCTCCACGCTCTACAGCGAAAACCGCGCCGCCGTGGCCAGCCGCATCGCCCTGCCCGCGCCTGCGCCGCCGGAAGCAGACCTCCTGTTCGACCCGCAAACCGCCGGCGGCCTACTCGCCGCCGTCCCCCCGGGCCGCGCCAGCAAGCTCGTCTCCGAGCTTCAAACCATGGGCTTCCCCGCCGCCCGCATCGGCCAGATCACCGCAGGCGCGCCCTTCCTGACGGTGAACTGACTCCGCCCGCGGGCACCCTGCCCTGTTCATTTTCTTGCTGAAAATATCTCCGGGGGTGTGGGGGCTGGCCCCCACTCCGTCCCCCGCCCAATGGACCCACCTTCAAAACAGCCGCGCGTCAGAGCGCGGGGAGGGCGGGCGGGAGCGCTCTGACGCGTGGCGGCTAGCGCAGCTTCTGCAACACCCTCAGCGAGGCATAGCCATCCGGCACCACCCCGATGCTCTTCTGAAACGCCCGCACCGCCGCCAGCGTCTTGGGGCCAATCTTGCCGTCCACCCCACCGGAGTCGAAGCCCGCCGCCTCCAGCCGCGTCTGCAGCTCCTCGCGCTCGGCGAGGGTCAGCGCCCGGTCGTCCCGCGGCCAGCCCGACTGGATCCGCTTGCCCCCGGCAATCAGGTCGCCAAGGTGCCCCACCGCGATCACATAGGCATCCGCCGTGTTGTAGCGCTCGATCACCATGAAATTGCCGAAGGTCATGAAGGCCGCACCCTGCGCCCCGCCCGGCAAGCGGATCGAGGCGGGCCCATGATCAGGCACCTCGCGGCCCTCGATGTCCCGCACGCCCATGGCGTTCCACTCTGCCGCCGAGCGGGTCTCGTGCTCGCCTGCGATCTCGTAGTCGAACCCCTCGGGCAGAACCACCTCCATGCCCCAGGGCATCCCCTTCACCCAGCCCGCATCGGCAAGGTAGGCCGCCGCCGAGGCCAGCGCGTCCTGCGGGTCGTCGCCCCAGATGTCGCGCTTTCCGTCGCCGGTGAAGTCCACCGCATGGGCAAGGTAGCTGGTCGGCATGAGCTGGGTGTGCCCCATCGCCCCGGCCCAACTGCCCTTCATGTCGCGCGGCGCCACGTCGCCCGCCTGCAGGATGTCGAAGGCGGCCATCAGCTGCTGCTCGAAAAAGGCACTGCGGCGGCTGTCATGGGCCAGCGTCGCCAGCGCCTCGACAATGTCGGTCTCGCCGCGAAAGGTGCCATAGGCGCTTTCCAGCCCCCAGATCGCGGTGACGATCTCCTTGGGCACCCCGTAGCGTGCCTCGATGGCCTCCAGCGCCGTGCGCTCGCGCTTCAGCGCCGCCTGCCCGTTGGTCACGCGCAGGTCGGAGGCCGCCGTGTCGAGATACTCCCAGATCGTCTTGGTGAACTCGTTCTGGTTGCGGTCGCGGGTGATGATCTTCTCGTCGAACTCGACCCCCTGAAACGCCCGTTCCAGAAGCTCGGGCGCAATGCCCCTTGCGGCGGCGCGTTGCTTGAAGCCGCCGATCCATTCGGCAAAGCCCTCGCCGGATACCTCTGCCACCACAAGCCCTCCGCCCGCAGGGCGCGCCAGCGGGCGCACTGCCGTTTCCACCACAACCGGGCCTGCATGGGCCGCGCCGACCATGAGCGCAAGGAAGGCGCCCGCCAGAACTGTTTTCATGATACCGCCTGCCGTCTTGTCTGCTGTTGCCAGATCTTGCGCCCCAGCATAGCGGATTCGTAGGCCGATCCAAAGCACCGCGTCGGGCGGCTCAGCCCTTTCGGCGGCGGGCCACCTTGCGGCTCTTGGCGGCGCGGGCGCGGCCCTTGCCCTCCTTGCGCCGCACCGGACGGCCACGCTTGGCCGAGGCGCCGGGTTTCACCGCATCGCCCTCGATCTCCAACAGGTCGAGCAACAACCCGCCCGTCACCGGCACAGCCTCGGCCAGCCGCACCAGCACCCGCTGGCCAATGCCGATGACCCGGCCGGTATCGGCCCCCATCAGCTCCTGCGCCTCGCGGTCAAAATGGAAGTATTCCTGCCCCAGGGAGCGGATCGGAATCAGCCCGTCGGCCCCGGTCTCGTCCATCCGCACGAAGGCGCCAAAGCGGGCAATGCCGCTGATCCGCCCGCCAAACTCGTTGCCGACCCGCTCGGCGAGGTAGCTCGCAAGGTAGCGGTCGGTGGTGTCGCGCTCGGCGGTCATCGAGCGCCGCTCGGTCTCCGAGATATGCACCGCCGTCGCCTCGAGGTCCTCCACCTCTTCCTCGCTCAAACCGTCATCGCCCCAGCCATGGGCACTGACGAGGCTGCGATGCACGATCAGGTCGGAGTAGCGCCGGATCGGCGAGGTGAAATGCGCGTAAGTGCCCAGCGCGAGGCCGAAATGACCGATGTGCTGGGGCGAGTAATAGGCCTGCGTCATCGAGCGCAGGGTGGAAAGGTTGATCAGCTCGGCATGGTCGGTGCCCGCCGCCTGTGCGAGCAGGCGGTTGAGGTGCTCGGTCTTCAGCACCTGCCCCTTGGCAAGCGTCAGCCCGCTGGCCTGCGCCGTTTCGCGCAGCGCCTCCAGCTTCTCCACGCTCGGCTCTTCATGCACCCGGAACAGCAGGGGCTTGCCGCGCTTCACCAACTCCTTGCCGGCGCAGACATTGGCCAGCACCATGAACTCCTCGATCAGCCGGTGCGCATCGAGCCGGTCCTTGAACTGCACCGACTCCACCGTGCCATCCTCGGCCAGCACGATCTTGCGCTCGGGCAGGTCGAGATCGAGCGGCTGGCGGCGGTTGCGGGCATCGACCAGCGCGCCATAGGCGGCGTAGAGCGGCTTGATGACCTCCTCCATCAGCGGCGCGACCTTGTCATTCGGCGCGCCGTCCATGCCCTCCTGCACCTCCTCGTAGTTCAGCGAGGCCCTCGAGGTCATCAGCCCCCGGTGAAAGCGCCAGTCGACCAGCTCGCCATGGGTATCCACCCGCATCTTCACGGCAATGCAGGCCCGCGGCACGCCCTCGTGCAGCGAGCAGAGATCGCCCGAGAGCCGGTCGGGCAGCATCGGCACCACGCGGTCGGGGAAGTAGGTGGAGTTGCCGCGCTCCCGCGCCTCGCTGTCGAGCGCGGAGCCGGGGGTCACGTAATGGGCCACATCGGCGATGGCGACCCAGATCACATGGCCGCCCTCGTTCTTGGGGTCGTCATCGGGCGCGGCATAGCAGGCGTCGTCATGGTCGCGCGCATCCGCCGGGTCTATGGTGATGAGCGGCAGCTCGCGCAGGTCTTCGCGGCCCTTCAGCCCGGCGGGCTTCTGGGCATCGGCCTCGGCGATGGTGGCATCCTCGAAACTGTCGGGAATGCCGTGCTGGTGGATCGCGATGAGCGAAACCGCCTTGGGCTTGGACGGATCGCCCAGCCGCTCCACCACCCGCGCCCTGGGCAGGCCCATGCGCCCCTTCGGCCCGGCCTGTTCGGCCTCGACCAACTCGCCATCCTTCGCGCCCGCGGTGGCCTCCTTGGCCACCGTCCACTCGCGGTCCGCGCCCTTGTCGATCGGCAGGATCCGCCCGCCCTCCGCGCCCTTGCGGAACACGCCGAGAATGCGCTTGGGGTTGGTGCCGATCTTGCGGATCAGCCGGCCCTCGTAGTGATGATCCTCGCCCTTCACCTCGCGCAGCTTGGCAAGGATCCGGTCGCCCGCGCCCAGCGCCCCGTCGGCGGCGCGCAGCACCATCAGCACCTTCGGCTCCGGGCCCTCGCCGTGCCATTCCATCGGGCGCGCCATCAGGTCGCCATCGGCGTCGGGGCCGGTCACGGTGAGCACGCCCACGGGCGGCAGCTTCTCCGGGTCGCGATAGGACCGCTTGCGCTTGGCAAGGTGCCCCTCGTCCTCCAACTCCCGCAGCATCCGCTTGAGGTCGACCCGCGCCGCACCCTTGATGTGAAACGCCTTGGCGATGTCGCGCTTGGAGGTCGCCTCGGGGTGGGCGGCGATCCAGTCGAGAATGTCTTTTTTCGTTGGTAGCTCGGCCATGCTTGAAGAGGTAGCAGGGCGCGAGCGAAGGCAACAGAGGAATTACAGCGCCCGCGCCATCATGACGTGGGGGATGCCGACCGAGTCGAACTCATCGCCATAGGGCTGAAAGCCAAGCCGGGCGTAGAACGGCAGCGCCGAGGTTTGCGCCCCGAGGATCACGCGGCCGATCCCGCCCATCTTGCGTAGCTCATCCAGCCCCGCCTGCATCAGCGCCAGCCCCAGCCCGGTGCCGCGCATTTCCCGCAGCACGCAGACCCGCCCGATCTTGCCGGTGGCGCCCTCGCGCATCACCCGCGCCGTGCCCACCGCGCGCGCGCCAAGCCTCGCCAGAAGGTGCCGCGCCTGCGCATCATGCTCATCGTTTTCCACCTCGGCGGGCACCCCTTGCTCGGCGACGAAGATCTCCATCCGCAGCGCAAGGCAAGTGGCGAAATCCTCGGTCACGGCAATACGGAGGTCCGCCATCACAGCGGGCATGTCATCCGGCGATGCGGCACACCGCCGTCATCGAACTCCGGCCCCTCCGCCGCAAAGCCGAGCCCCTCGTAAAACCCCATCGCCCGCACCTGCGCATCCAGCACCGCCCGTGCCGCGCCCCGCTCGCGCAGCAGGTCCATCCCTGCCCGCACGATCCTTGCCCCCAGCCCGGTCCCCCGCGCCCGGCGCACAACACAGATCCGCCCGATCCGCCCCTCGTCCACAAACACCCGCGCCGTCCCCACCGGCTCGCCCCGCTCGCAGGCCAGCAGGTGAATCGCGGCATCATCCTTGCCGTCGAATTCCTCGGTTTCCGAAAATCCCTGCTCGCCCATGAAGACCTCGCGTCGCAGCGCAAAACAGGCATCGAGGTCGCGGGTAGGGGTGATGGTGAGGGTCATCTTGTATCTCTGAGCCTGTCCGCCAGCCGGGCGAAGAGGTTCATCCTTTCATGCAGCACGGCAATGACTTGCGGCACCTTGCCCGCCGCAGCAAGCCAGAAAACAACATGCCGACCGACGCGGCAGGATCGCAGGCCGGGCGCGATATCGTCGAACCTGCGGAACGGCCCAAGGGCGAGGCGCGAGAAACATCCCTGCAATTCGGCATGATAGGCCTGGGCCTGTGCCTCGCTCCAGGTTCGTGCGGTATACTGCCAGATCTCCACCACATCGGCCTCGGCCGAGACGGTCAGATCATAGGCCGCCATCAGCCTGCCATGCCGGCCTTCGCCTTGGCGGCGATCTCGTCCATCGTGAGGTCAGAGAATTCTCCGCGCCGGGCCTCTTCGATCCGCGGCATCAACACCGCCCGCAACGCATCCAGCGCCTCTTCCTCACTCATACCGTCGCCACCCTCATCCCCCAACGTCCGGCTCATCACGAAATCCTTGATCGACTGCCCCCTCAGGGCGGCAATCGCCTTCAGCTTCCGGTGCTCTTCTACGGTGATATCAATCGAGAGTCTGGGCATGATCTCTATCTAGCGCCGCCCGCCCCACAAAACAACATTTGTGCGAATGTGGGTCACGCCTGCGCGAAGTAATCCACCAGCATCCGGCCGTAGATCTCCTTGAGCCGCCCGATCTGTTCCACCCGCACCCGCTCGTCGACCTGGTGCATCCGGTGGCCCACCAGCCCGAACTCCACCACCGGGCAGTGGCTCTTCACGAACCGCGCGTCACTGGTCCCGCCCGTGGTGCTCGGCTCCGGCGCGCGGCCCGTCACCGCCTCCACCGCCCCGCTCACCAGCGCCGAAAGCGGCCCCGGCGGGGTCAGGAAGGCCTCGCCGCTGACCTTCACGGTCAGCCCCACGTCCACGCCGAACTCCTCGGCCACCCTGTCGCCCTCGGCCTTCAGCCACTCGGTCAGGCTCTCGCCGCTGTGCTCGTCATTGAAGCGGATGTTCGCAGTGGCCCGCGCCAGAGCGGGGATCACGTTGGTGGCGGTATTGCCCACGTCAATGGTGGTGAGCGCCAGCGTCGAGGCGTCGAAATGCTCGGTGCCCATGTCGAGCTGGCGGCTGGCCAGCCGGTCGCAGAGCCGCGCCATGGCCGCCACCGGGTTGATCGCGCGATGCGGATAGGCGCTGTGCCCCTGCTTGCCGCGCAGCACGTAATGGGCGTTCATCGAGCCGCGCCGCCCGATCTTCATCATGTCGCCCATCTGCTCCAGCGAGGTCGGCTCACCAACGATGCAGACATCCATCCGCTCACCATTCTCGGCCATCCAGTCCAGCAACGCCGTGGTGCCGTCCAGCGCGTCGGCCTCCTCGTCGCCGGTGATCGCCAGCACCACCGAACCCTCGGGCGGGGTCGCCTGCACAAAGTCGATGGCCGCGGCGACAAAGGCCGCCACGCCGCTCTTCATGTCGGTCGCGCCCCGGCCATAGAGCCAGCCGTCCTCTTCCTCGGCGCCGAAGGGCGGATGGGTCCAGGCCGCCTCGTCGCCGACCGGCACCACATCGGTATGGCCGTTGAAGCCGAAGGCCCGGCCATTGCCCACCCGGCCCCAGCGGGCGAAGAGGTTGGCAATCCCGCCCCGGTCGACCCGGGTGCAGGCAAAGCCCGCCGCGCTCAGCATCTCTTCCAGCAGCACCAGCGCGCCGCCCTCCTCGGGCGTCACGGAAGGGCAGCGCACGAGGGCGCGGGTCAACTCTACAGGATCGGTCGTCATGGCGGGCACTCCTTTTGCCGCAGAAATACCCGCTCGCCCCGCGCCGCGCCACCCGTAGGGCGGGACTTGTCCCGCCGCACCGAGAAGCCCGCTGTTGCACCGCCCCCACAGCCCGCCGCACCCGCGCCGAAATGTGCTGACAACCCGCCGAAATCATGGCAATTTTCTGCAAAACGATACAATCGACCCGAGGCAGGGCGAAGAGCAGCGGCAGGCAAGACGGGAAAATCCCGCGGCCCACCACCCCCCAAACGGACCGGCCCCGCGCCGTGCCGCCTTCTCATGCCGAAGGTCCGTCGAGGACAGAAGAGCATGGTTGCGGCATCAGAACTCTCGATCAACACCAACGCCAACGCGACGGCCATGGCCAACGCGATCTTCGGCGACAGCGTTCAGGTTGTCAGCGCCAGCTACTCGGGCGACAACGCCTCTTCCGGCATCTACAGCGGCGGCGACTCGACCTCGCCGGGGGTGGTGCCGGGCGACAGCGGCGTGATCCTCTCGACCGGGCGGGCGAGCGACTTCACCAACTCCTCGGGCCAGGCCAACCAGGACACGAACACCTCCACCAACATGAACTCCGGCTGGTTCAACTCCGACCCGCCCGACAGCGACTTCGAGGCGGTCGCAGGCGCAAACACCTACGACGCCGCCTACCTTGATGTCACCTTCGTCCCCGAGGGCGACGTCATGACGATGCAGTTCGTGTTCTCGTCGGAGGAATACCCCGAGTACTCCAACTCGATCTACAACGACGTCTTCGCCGTCTGGGTCAACGGCCAGTATGTCGAGCTCGAGGTCGGCAACGGCAACACCGCCGTGACCAACGTGAACGACGGCGACAACTCCAACCTCTACGTCGACAACACGACCGATGACTACAACACCGAGATGGACGGGTTCACCATCACCATGACCCTGACCATGCCGGTCAACGCGGGGGTGCAGAACTCGATCCGCATCGGCATCGCCGACACCTCCGACAGCTCCTACGATTCCAACGTGCTCATCGCCGGAGACTCGATCCAGACAGACCTTGTGGCCATGACCGACGAAGTCACCATGGGCACCAACTTCACCAAGACCATCGACGTGCTCGGCAACGACATCTCGACCGGCGGCACCATGTCCATCACCCATATCAACGGGGTGGCGGTCACGGCCGGGCAGAGCGTGACGCTGAAGACCGGGCAGACCATCAAGCTCAACGCCGACGGCACCCTCGATGTCACCACCGATGGCGACGACGAAGAGGTGAACTTCACCTACAAGATCAGCGACGGGCAGGGCCACACCGACACCGGCTTCATCAAGCTCGACCAGGTGCCCTGCTTCGTCTCCGGCACCCTCATCGCCACGCCCTCCGGCGAGGTGCCCGTCGAGAGCCTCGCGCCCGGCGACCTCGTGCTCACCCATGATGACGGCCCCCAGCCGCTGCGCTGGATCGGCCGCCGCGCCGTGCCCGCCCTCGGCGCCATGGCTCCCATCCACATCCGCGCCAACACCTTCGGCGCCCACCGCGCCCTCACCATCTCGCCGCTCCACCGGCTGATGATCCGCGATCCACTGGCCGAGCTGATGTTCGGCGACGGCGAAGTGCTTGTGGCCGCAAAGGAGCTGGTCAACGGCAGCTCCGTCACGCGGCTCGAAGGCGGCGAGGTCGAATATGTCCACCTGCTCTTCGACCGCCATCAGGTGGTCTTCTCCGAGGGCCTGCCAACCGAAAGCTTCCTGCCCGGCGGCCAGATGCAGCACAGCTTCGAGGCCGAGATCGTCGAGGAAATCTGCGCCATCTTCCCCGAGCTGAACCCCGAAACCGGCGAAGGCTATGGCCCGGCGGCGCGGCGGATGCTCTCTGGCTACGAGGCGCGGCTCTGGGCCGCCGAGGCGCTGCGGGCGGCCTGAGCGCCGCCCTCACGCCTTCACTACTCCGGCGCGAGCCTCATCAGCACCTCAAGGTCGATCCCCCGCAACACACTGGGAATTTGCGCAAAGGTCAGCAGGGCCGTCAGCAGCGACACCGCCACCCCGCTGTAGAAGATCACCGAGGCCGCATCGTAGTTCTGCGCCAGAACCGGCTGCAGAAACCACAGGCACGCCGGCAGCAGGGCCGCCGGCAGCGCAAGCAGCAGCATCGCCACCGCAATCCCGCACCCCTTGTTCACCCCGTAGACCGCATAGAAGGACGGGATGTTGCCCACAACGAGCTCGCCCTTCTCCTCCGGCGCATAGTGCATCCCACGCCGCGTGTAGATCATGATCGAGATGCTGCAGAACGCGAGGATCCAGGGCGCGAACATGATGGCATCGCGCAGCTGCAACGCCGTCGAGATCACCGGGATCTTCACCGAGGTCGTCTCACCGCCTTGAAGCAGGTCGAGCTCGGCCTTCCGCACCAGCGCCTGATCAAGGAACACCCCGGTCTGCGCCAGCGTCAGAGCCGCACGCCGCCGCTTTTCGGCCCGCGCCACCGCACTGTTCACATCCCCCTGCGCCCCATCGACCGCGCCCTGCCCCGACTTCACCCATGCGGTCCAGGCCTTCTCGGCCGCCACGCGCCGCGCCCGCCCCGCATCGCTCTGCGCAACCTCCACCGCCCCGGCAAACTCCGCCGCCATATCCTCTCGCGGGCGCCCGGCCTCCAGCGCCTCCTGATGGCGCTTCAGCACCGCCGTCCAACTCTGCAGATCAAGGCTCGCAAGCCAGAGGTAGCGCACCGCATCCTCCATCCGCAGCCCCTCCACGCTTGCCGCCGTCAGGTAGGTGCCCGCCTCATGCTCCGCCAGCAGCAGGCTGGGCTCCCCCTCGATGAACACGCTCACCCCCTCCAGCGCGTCATTCAGCAGGAACATCGACTTCATGTAGGTCAGCACCGGCTGGATGGCCTGCCGGTCCTCCGCCGCAAGATCGGGCATCAAGGCACCGTAATTCGCCGCAATCCACTCCACCCGCGCCAGCGCCTCGCTGCGGGCCTGCCGTATCGTCTCGATCCCCTTCGCCTCGCCGGCATAGCCCGGCATCAGGTAGATCGCCGTGCGCAGGTCGGTTGAGACGGCGGCCGCAATGTCCTCAAGCTGGGAATAGACCGCAACGCGCTCGTCGGTCCGGGCCGCCTCCCGCCGCAGCGCCCTGTAATCCACCAGCGCCGTGATCAGGATAATCGCCGTCACGACCCAGGCCATGACGAAGAACGCATTGGCTTTCGCAAAGCCGGATTCTGCCGCCTGAATACGGGTCACGGCCCCCTCCTCAACCAAATACCGGGCAAAGCCCCGCTAAAATACCTGCCCCAAGCCTACCACGCCGCCGCCCCCGGCCCGGCGTGAATTCAGCCGCGCCAACGCGCCCAAAGCATGAAAAATGGTCCACCCCAAAGCCAGCCCCGCAGGCCGGCTGCACGCCCGTTCGGCCATCCCGCACTCAGGCTCTGCCAAAACCCCACCCTGCCAGCAAACCATTGCGAGCAGGCCCGCAAACGAAGATGCTCCAGCCATGGCAGCGGAAATCGAGTTCTCTTTCAAGGCCCTGACGCCCACGGCGCAACGGCACATCCGGGTGTTTCAGGTCCACCAGTTCCTCGACCGCTTCGCCATGGGGCTGACGGTCGCCGTCGTCGCGCTCGCGCTGACAGACCGCGGCATGGACCTGTTCCAGATCTCGCTTCTCTTCGGGGTCTACTCCCTGACGACCATGACACTGGAGCTGCCCTTCGGCGGGCTGGCCGACACCATCGGGCGCAAACCGGTCTTCCTCGCCGCGGTCATCGCCAGCCTGATATCGCTTGCGCTCTTCCTGTCATCGAGCCACTTCGGCGTTCTGGCCCTGTCCTTCGCCTTCATCGGGTTCGGGCGCGCCCTGCGCTCGGGCACGCTCGATGCATGGTTCGTCGAAACCTTCAGAACCGCCGCGCCGAATGTCGATGTGCAACCCGCGCTCGCAAAGGCGCAATGGGCCAACGCCATGGGCCTCGCCATCGGGGCCATCTTGGGCGGCCTCCTGCCGGACGCATTCGGCGCAATGGGCACGGCCTATGGCATCAGCGTCTACGACGTCTCCTACGCCGCGAGCTTCGCCGTAATGCTCGCCGTCCTGCTCTACACCCTGCTTTTCATCGCCGAAAACCAGCCCCCGCTCAAACCGAAAGCCCTGAAAAACGGCTTCACCAACGTCCCCTCGGTGGTCGCCGAGGCCAGCGTTCTCGCCCTGAAGCACCCGATGCTCTCCATGCTTCTGGCAGCCCTCGCCCTGTTCCTTATGGCCACAAACCCGGTCGAGGTGATCTGGCCGACCTACGCAAAGCCCATGCTGGACGACGCCTATGCCAACACCGCCATCGGCGCCCTGACCGCAGCCTACTTCTTCTCCATCGCCCTCGGAGCTTCCCTCTCCGCCCGCATCAGCCGGCTGTTCAGGCGCCGCCACGCCGTGACCCTCGCGGCACTCTTCGCCTCTCTCGCGGTGGTTCAGATCGCCCTCGCGGTGCAGCAAGGCATCCTCGGCTTCATCTTCGTCTTCGTACTGTACTCCATCGCTCTCGGAGCAAGCGAGACACCCGCAAGCAGCATCCTGCATCGCTGCGTCGAAGATCGTCAGAGGTCCACCATGCTGTCGCTACGCTCCCTGATCCAGCAGTTGGGCGCGGCACTGGGTCTGGTCATGGCTGGCGCCATCGCCGAGATCTACTCCACATCCATCGCATGGAGCGTCGGGGCAGTCTTTCTGCTCTTGGCAATGGCATTGGCCCTGATCCTGGCCAAAAGGCTCTCCGCCGACGCCGACTAGCCGTCACACCGGCAATGTGCGGCGTCCGCCACGCCGGGCCAGCAGCGGCCATAGCCCTGTCAGCCCGGTCTCCATGTGCAGATGCGCCGCGCAGGCCCCCGGCTCAGTTGCCCAGCGCCGTCGCCAGCGACTTGTTCGGCGCAGCCCGCTTCTTGGCCCCCGAACCGCTCGACTGCACGGAAGCCGTGCTCTCCTTGCGGCCCGTCACCGAGTTCACACCCCGGCTCGCCGCGGCCTCCTGCTCGCGCTGGGCCTTCAGCCTGGCAAAGTCACGGCGATGCGCGTCCTCGGGCGTGTAGCCAAACCACATGCGAATCCGCGTCCACAGGCTCGGCTGCTTGCGCTGGATGGTGATCGTCTTGTCGCCCCCCACCCGGCTGGTGGTCTTGGTCGACTTGATGAGATTGCCCGCAGCACGCCCGCTGCCTGCGGCAAGGCGGGTCTCCGGCTCGTCGTCCTCCAGCGCGGCATAGTCCTCGCCCGCCGGGTTCATCGCCGTATCCACCGCCCGCATGCCAACGTACTGCATATAGCCAATGCCGCCCATCACGGCGAGCACCACGACCATCAGGATAATTCGAACAACTGCCATCTGTTGCCTGCCTTTCGCTTCTTCCGGGCACCCCGCCCGGCCACGTAACCCCACGTCCGGCCGGCATCACGCCCGGCCTCCGCATTGCTCTCTCTCGCACTTCGCACCCCGCAGCCGGCTCACTCGCCGACGCGCAGCACCTTTCTCTGTGCAACCGGCGGCTGGTAGGCCGGCGGCGGCGTCTCCTTCTCCCGGCGCACCGTGCGAACATCGCCGGTGGCCGTGGTGCGCGGCGTATAGCTGCCCGCACCCGTTGTGCTTCCGGCCCCGGATCCCTGGATCAACCGGCGGCCTGCCGTGGCGGAGCCACCCACCTGCGGCAGCCCCTGCGCCTGCGGCAGCCGCGAGGTCACGACACCCCCTGCCGGAGCGCCCTCCATCTGCGGCCCGCGCGGAACGATCGGCTGCTCGGCACGCTCGCCCAGCGCCAGCTCCGCAAGGTATCCCGGCTCGGTGACAAACTTGTAGCCAAGCCACGCCGCACCCAGCATGGCCGCCACCAACAGCCCGTTGACCACCCATTTGATCGCGGCAATCGACTCTTTCATGGGTGCACACGGCCCTCACTAAACCTCCCCGCAATCTGCACGCGAAAGCGGGGCACAAATGGGGCAGCGCAGCGGCAATGCTGCGAAATCCTGGTTAATAGCGGTGGTGTTGGCGGTATTGTCGGCGGCGGCTCAAAGCCCCGGCACGTAGCCATGCCCGGCCAACCAGAGCGCCAGCGCCATCAGCGCCACCAGCGCGCCCGAGGCCCCCAGCGCCACCCGGACAGAGGTGCGATGGTCCGAATCCTCCCAGCGCCGCGGCCGGATGCCCTTGGCCACGAACACCACCTGCGCCGCGAGGTTGATCGCCACGATGTTGGTCACAACCGTCGCCAGCGCCCGCAGCGCGCCCGGAATGTCCCAGATCCCCACCAGCAGGCCAAAGGCCGCCAGCGGCGGCAGCAGCGCGGCCGCCACCATCACGCCCACCAGCCCTGTGGTCTGCCCGCCCGCAAGCATCAGCGCCGCCGCCGCGCCGCCCGCCAGCGGCAGGGCCACGGTCTGCAGCGAAAGCACGCCGGAGAAATCCATCATCGAGGTGTCAGGGTAGGAGCCGGGCAGGATGAGCCCCAGCACAATGCCCACCCCCGTCGCCACCGCCAGCCCGGCGCCCAGCGCCCGCGCCGCCACGCCCAGCAACGAGAAGTTGCCCAGCGCCGTCGCAAAGGCAAAGGCCATGATCGGCCCGAGCAAGGGCGCAATCACCATCGCCCCGATCACCACCGCCACCTGCCCCTGGCTCAGCCCGATCGCCGCCACCAGCGCGGCCAGCGCCGTCATCACCAGATAGTCCATCGTCAGCGCCGTGCCCTGCCGCACATCGCGGTAGATCTCCTCGCGGGCGCTCACGGTCTCCTTCTGCGCCAGCCGGTTCTCTTCTTCCTCGTCGTCCAGCTCCGGCAGGCTGGCCTCGGTCGGCAGGCTGAACAGCCGCCAGCCCTCCTGCCCTTCCAGCGCCTCGCTGATCGCGTCCATCACGTCCTGCGCATCGGCCTTGAACAGCGCCACATACAGGCTCTGCCGCCCCTCGTCCTTGTCGTAGGGCAGCCGCCACCACTGGTCCGGCGGCATCTCCTTCAGGCAGTCGGCCACGGCGTCGATCTGCTCGACCTTGCCGATCACCTGGATGAGGCGGTCCGCCATCAGGCTTCGCCACCCTCATGGGTGCTCTCGTCGTAAAACGGGGTCATCTGCGCCACGATCACGGCATTCTCCGCCGCCGCCCGCGCCATCAGCTCGCGCTCGTCGGCGTCGATCTCATGGCCCTGCGCCTCGCGGTCGGCACTGGTGCCATAGCCGGTCACATCCAGCGGCGCCAACTCGGCCTGCTTCAGGATAGCGACGGTCTCGCGCACCGCCTCGGCTTCGTCCACGCCCGAGGCATAGCACATCAGCGCCGCCCCCTTGGCGCCCTCGGGCAGCCCGTCGCCCGGCTTGCGGCCAACTTCCACCAGCAGCGTGTAAACCTGCTGCACCTTCTTTTCCTTGCCGCCCGCCATGGCATATCCTCCTGCAAGTGCTAGGTGTTCTGGCCAGCGGATGAAGTCAAGCCGGACCAACGGGGAGTATGCGCAATGAAACGGGTCAAGGACATGGTGGCCGAGGCCAATGCAAAGGTCGCCCACGCCCCCGCCGCCGACCTGCGCGCCCTGCTCGACGCGCCCGATGTCACCTTCGTCGATCTCCGCGACCCCCGCGAACTCGACCGCGAAGGCATGATCCCCGGCGCCTTCCACTGCCCCCGCGGCATGCTCGAATTCTGGATCGACCCCGAGTCCCCCTACGCCAAGCCCCAATTCCAGACCGGCAACCGCTTCGTCTTCTACTGCGCCTCCGGCTGGCGCTCCGCCCTCTCCGCGCAGACGGCGCAGGAGATGGGCCTCCAGAATGTCAGCCATGTGTCCGATGGGTTCTCCGGCTGGAAGGCGGCAGGCGGCCCTGTGGCAGAGCGCCCGAACAAGACCGCCTGATCTTCATCTTGGTCCAAATATCTCCGGGGGTGTGGGGGCAGCGCCCCACTCTGTCCGCGCAACCGGGTGTCAGCTTCTGCGGGCAATGGCACGAAAGCCGAAGATCAGCAGGCAGGCGCCCAGGATCCCGACGACGAGCTGCGGCACGATCCGCTCGGCGGCGTAGATGCCGATGAGCTGAAGCAGCACGTTCAGCACAAGCGCCCCGACGATGCCCAGCACGATGTTGGTGATCAGCCCGGTGTCGGCCTTCATGATCATGCTGGCAATCCAGCCCGCAAGTCCGCCAATGATGATCGAGAGCAATAGTCCGAGACCCATGGGCCCATCCTTTCGGTTCAAGAAACTGTTACCGCCCCAACCCGCCAGAAGCCCCACTGGTTCCCCGCCGCCGCGCCGGGCGGCCGCCGGTCCTCAGGCCACGTCCACCCAGGGCACCATTACCGCGCTCTGCCCGATCTCCTTGGGCAACCATTCGAAATAGGGGTCCCATTCGCCCGGCGCGCAGCGCTCCATCACATGCCGGATGCCGGCAAGGATCGGCCCCCGCAGCGGCTCCGGCGCATCGAGCAGCCGCGCCGCGTGGTGCATCCAGCGAAAGGTCGTCTGGTCGTGCGCGCCATTGTGGTGGATGTCGTCGAGCACCAGCAGCGCGATGCAGGGCAGCCAGATGTCGCCGCTGTCCGGGTCATGCCCGGTAAGCTCCACAACCTCCGCCGGATACCAGCGCTGCTCCCCCGACATCCGGCAACCCTCGCTGTCGAGCACCGCCCGCAACGCCGCGCCATGGCGCGTCGCCTCCATCCCGTAATCGGCATTCGCCACCGCCTCGACGTTGCCGCGCAGCCGCCTCGCCACCTCCACCAGCGGCGGGATCACCCGCTCCGTCGGCAGGCTCGTCACCAGCTCCGGCAGCGCGCTGTCGAGGTCGTGCCTGGCATCCACCACATGAAGCCCCCGCACCAGGGCCGCCCGCCGCGCCCCCGGCTGGCTCCGATACGGCAGAAGGCCCGGCTGCGTTCCAATCTGCCCATGCACCGCATCGCCCACCAGCAGCGCCATCGCGTAGCCCGCCAGCTCGGCATCCGCGCCCAGCGCCACCTCGTGGAGCACGTCGTAGCGCGGCAGGTAGTCAGTGTCGCAGGCAAGCTGAAGGTCGTCCTCCAGCGGCACCGCCCGCAGCGCCTCAGGCCCCCGTGCCTCCACCGCAGGCCGGGCCGCAAGGGCAGCGGCCCGCAGGTCATGCAGGGCCTGCCGCTGCGGCCAGTCCGAAAAGCCGATCACGCCGCAGCCTGGGTGAACCCCACCCCCCTAGTCGCGCAGCAGCTCATTGATCCCGGTCTTCGAACGGGTCTTCGCATCCACCCGCTTCACGATGACGGCGCAATAGAGGTTGATCCCGTTCTTGCTCGGCATCGAGCCCGAAACCACCACCGAATAGGGCGGCACCTCGCCATACATCACCTCGCCGGACTCCCGGTCGACGATCTTGGTGCTCTGCCCGATGTACACACCCATCCCCAGCACCGAGCCCTCGCGGATGATGCAGCCTTCCACCACCTCCGAGCGCGCCCCGATGAAGCAGTTATCCTCGATGATCGTCGGCCCCGCCTGCATCGGCTCCAGCACCCCGCCAATGCCCACGCCGCCGCTCAGGTGCACGCCCTTGCCGATCTGCGCGCAGGAGCCGACCGTGGCCCATGTGTCCACCATCGTGCCCTCGTCGACATAGGCCCCGAGGTTCACGAAAGACGGCATCAGCACCACGCCCGGCGCGATATAGGCAGACTTGCGCACAATCGCATTCGGCACCGCCCGGAAGCCGGCCGCCCGCCACTGGTTGTCGCCCCAACCCTTGAACTTGCTGTCCACCTTGTCCCACCAGCCGGAGCCCTGCGGCCCGCCCGACTGCTCTTCCATATCCTTGATCCGGAACCCCAGCAGCACCGCCTTCTTGGCCCACTGGTTCACATGCCAGCTGCCATCGTCCTGCTTCTCCGCCACCCGCAGGCTGCCCCCGTCCAGCGCGGCCAGCGTGTCCTCGATCGCCTCGCGGGTCTCGCCCGTGGTGGCGGGGGTGATCGCATCACGACCCTCCCATGCGGCTTCGATGGCGGCTTCAAGCTGGGCGTTCGACATGGGGACATCCTCCGAGAAATGGTCGCAAGTGTCATAACGCCCCGCCACGGGGGCGCAACCCGTCACGCGCCCGCCTTCCCTCTGCGCCGCGCCCGCGATAGCGTCATTCCAACGAACAGGAGAGACCCCACATGAACGACGCCAGCCGCTTTCGCGACGCCGGAGAAGACAAGCGCACCGCCTACGAGGTGCCCGACACCCCGCAAACCCGCGCCCCGGCCTATGCGCTGGCCTTCGCCGACGAAGACTTCCTCTGCCGCGACGAGCTGCGCCCCGTGCGCCTGCAACTGGAGCTGCTCAAGCCCGAACTGCTGATGGAAGAGCACGGCATCCGCTCCACCATCGTCCTCTTCGGCGGCGCCCGCATCCCCGAGCCCGCCAAGAAGGACACCGCCCGCACCCAGACCCTCGCCGACCTCTCCGCCTTCTACGACGAGGCCCGCACCTTCGCCCGGCTGATGACCGAGCGCAGCAAGGCCACCGGCGGCACCGAGGATGTCGTGGTCACAGGCGGCGGCCCCGGCGTGATGGAGGCCGGCAACCGCGGCGCCGCAGACGCCGGCGGCCACTCCATCGGCCTCAACATCGTGCTCCCCCACGAGCAGGCGCCCAACGAATACGTCACGCCGGACCTCTGCTTCAACTTCCACTACTTCGCCATCCGCAAGATGCACTTCCTGATGCGCGCCCGCGCCATCGCCGTCTTCCCCGGCGGCTTCGGCACGCTCGACGAGACGTTCGAAGCCCTCACCCTGATCCAGACCGGCCGAATGCAGAAAGTCCCCTTCCTGCTCTTCGGCAAGGCCTTCTGGGAAAAGATCATCAACTGGGACGCCCTGAAAGACGCCGGCACCATCAGCCCCGAAGACCTCGACCTGTTCAAGTTCGTGGACTCGGCGGAAGAGGCGATTGCGGCCATCGACAGCTGGGAAGGTGCAGGCGAAAAACGAGGCGCCATCCCCGGCCGGTAGGGCGGGACTTGTCCCGACTCGCGGCGCACCACGCAAGCCGGGCAGCGCCGACCCGCGGGGTGGCGCATGCAACGCCCGTGCATGCCACTTTATGGTGCGGTTGTCATCGTCCCTCCGAGCGAAGCCCCGAACCTCACCCAAGCGCCGCCCCAGGGGGCGGGTCGGCGCTGCCCGGCGCCTTACGGCTTGATTCCGGGCGGGCGGCCGCAGGGTGGGTGAAACTCATGTTTGAGCAGAATGTCGGCATTGAGCCCCAACCCACTGAATTTCTGCTCCATAGCGAATGGAAGCAAAGTAGGCTCAAGACGCACCTCTACCTTGCACCGGAATCCGTTGCCAAAAATCTACTGGTCAGTTCGAATAGGGGAAAGCTAGCGGGTTACTTCTGGTCAAACCACTTGGCGATAAAATGCCATACGGCACTCGCCAAGAGACTGCCCAGAAACCCGAGAACGAGGGTTTCCAGCATCAGCTATTCCTGAGCTTGAGAAGCGTTCGTACAAACGCAAAAGACCCCACAGGAAAGACCTATGGGGCTACGAAAAAACCGCGCCCTGCACGCCAGCAGAAAGCGAGGTTATCTTTAGACGGAATGCCTAAAATTTGCGGTGCGCGATAAAGCCTTAGGCAGAGCGAATTTAAAGCTGCTGTGACAGAACCATCAAGTTCCGTCTGTCCCCGATTATACCGTCAGGTGCGCCACGCGGCGGAGAAATCCTGCTCACACGTGCAATTCGGTTTGGCGTACTTTGTTCGCACCAAAGGTACACGCTTTGTTCCGCTCGATGAACCACAATCAAAGGACAAATTCCTCAAAGAGGTCGTCCATCTTTCGAACTGCGAAAGGCAGAAGAGTCCGCAAACCGGCCATTCACTAACCCATCAAGCCCCCCCTCAAATCCCCCGCTCCACCCTCTTCCCCCTTGTCCCCGTCAGCTTCATCCCCGGCGCCTCCAGCTTCTCCTCCGGCCCGATCCACGCATAGGCCAGCAAACACGGCTCCGTCTCATCCGTCGTGATCCGGTGCTCATGCCCCGACCCGTTCAATATCAGCGACCCGGGCGCATGCACCGCCGCATCGTTCTCCGACCAGGCCCCAGAAACCGACACATAGCTCTCCTCGATCTCGGCATGGGAGTGCTGCGGATAGGTCGTCTTCGGCGCGAACAGCACGAAGCCCAAAATCAGCCGCTCGGCCACCACCGGCCCCCGCGGCCCCAGCACCTCGCAATAGGCGTATTTCCGGGCCAGCGCGGGCGGCACCTTCTCGTAGCCGTATTCCCAGGTCAGCGTTCCAGCCACCCGGCCCAGCGCCCTCGCCAGCCCGGCCACCGCGCCGCGCTCGCCCCGGTCCAGCGCGCGGCCGAGGTGTGCCACCACCGGCTTGGCCTCCGGCGCGCGCGGCCGCAGCTCCGGCGCGGCGTCGATCACCTTCGAGAGCATGTCGCGCACCCGCTTGCGGTGGCCGCGGATCAGCTTGCTGCCGCCCGAGGAGCCGTGGCGGTAGAGCACGTCGAATTCCTGAAGCAGGTAGAGCCAGTCGGGCTGGTCGGTGAGGCGGGGGAGGCTGGTGTCCATCGGCGGGCTCATCACGGCTGCAACTGGCCCCGAGGCTAGGGCGCGCGCCGGGCGGATGGACCCCCAAAAACGACATCGGGCGGTCGGTTAACCGCCGCCCGTCTTGCAGAAATGCCGTATGCACAGGGTGTGTACGGGATGTGTACAGCTTGTGCCTGTGACATTTTTGCGGTTAACGCCGGTCCGCGGCCTCGCGCACCGGCATCCTTGCAAAGCCCCGGATCAGAGCGTCAGCAGCGCCTCGCCGCCCCGGACCGAGCTGACGATATAGCCGCTCGCCGTCTCTTCCAGCTTGTAGCCGTAGCCCACCAGCCGGTGCTTCCATTCGCGGTTCGAGACCGACTGCTGCTTTTCCCGCATAACGATGCTGCGAAGTTCGTCCATTGGTATTCCCCTGTTTTCTTTAGCAAAACCGGGCAGAAATCCTGCCCCCACAGCCTGCAGGAGACAGGGGCGGTTTGTCAGGAGTTCAGCGACAACCGGGCAATTTCAGGGCAATTGTCTTCGCTCAGTCAACCCGGCTGATCCGCTTGGTCCGCCCGGTTTCCTGCTTCCATTTCAATATGGTAAGCCGCGGCTCCCAGGGGTAGCGGGTGTCTTCGCGGGTCGGAATCCAGGTCAGGTGCCCGCCTTCCCGCCAGGGGTCCACGACAATCCCGTCATACATCGAATCCCCCTTGCGGGAGATGATCGAGGTGGAGTGCTCCAGCAGGATAGGGTTGCGCGCATTGCCAATGGCGCGGTGAATATCAAGGGTCTGGAAACGCTCGGCTTTCAGCGCCTTTTCCATGTCCTCGGCCCAGTGGCGGCAGAGCCCGCGCGGCTTGGTTCCGGCGTTCACCTTCATGTTGTGCACCAGCGGGCCGTCTTCGATTTCATACTCCCGCGCCAGCCGCGCGGTGGCGCTGTAGCTCACCCGCGCCGCCCGCGCCGCCTCTTCCGGGTCGATCCCCGGGCCAAGCGCCAAAATCGCCTGCTCCAGCCGGGCCACGTCATCCGGGGTCGAGGTGGGCGGCGCACCGCATCCAGCCAGCGCAAACCCCAGCACCAAGGCCCCGACAAGCCACAGCTTTCGCTCGATAAAACCCATGTTTCCCTTACCCTGCAGCTCCCAACCTCGCCCGGTGCTAGCCCGCAGATCGCGTGATGTCGAGAGCCGCAGGGCGCAACCAATCCCCGCTCCGCGAGTTGTGATCCCGAAGCCGCGCCTCGCCCTTGCACCCCGGAGACCTTGATGGGAGCCAATCCCCTGCCCGCAGAATCCACGCCCACCGCCCCCGCTCCCGGCGAAATCTGCGTCATCGCCAACGCCAAGTCGGGCACCAATGCGCGGGACGCGGAGGCCATCGACCGCGCCCTGCAAGTCTTTGGCGACGCTGCCGTTCTTCAATACTGGGAGCCGGGCGAAGACATCTCCGAAACCGTCCGAAAGGCGGTCGACGGCGGCGCCCGCATGGTGGTCGCCGCGGGCGGTGACGGCACTGTCATGGCCACCGCCCAGGCCCTTCTGGGCACCGACACCGCCCTCGCCGTGCTGCCCCTCGGCACCTTCAACTACTTCGCCCGCGGCCTCGGCCTGCCCGAAGACCCCGAAGAGGCCGCCCAGGCCATCCTGCGCGGGCGCCGACACCAGATCTCGGTGGGCCTCGCAGGCAGCCGCGTGTTCCTCAACAACGCCTCCCTCGGCGTCTACCCGGCAATCCTCAAGGAACGTGAAACCATCTACCGCCGCTGGGGCCGCCGCCGGTTGATGGCCCATTGGTCGGTCATCAAAACCTTCCTGCGATTTCAGCGCCCTATGAAGATGAAGATCACCGCAGACGGCGAAACCCGGAGCGTCCGCGCACCGCTGCTCTTCGTCGCCCGCTCGCTCTACCAGCTCGACCGCTTCGGGCTTTCCGGCACCGACGCGATCCGCGACGACAAGTTTGCCGTCCTCATCGGTCGCGCCACCAGCCGCGGCAAGCTCTTCAAGATCACCTGGCGGCTCATCACCGGGACCATGCAGGAAGGCCGCGACTATGATCTGATCTCGGCCCGCGAACTGGTCGTCGAAACCGCCCGACCCCGCAATCTCATCGCCTTCGACGGCGAAAAATCCCGCGAAAAGAGCCCCTTCACCTTCCGCATGGCCGATGCGCCCCTCACCATCATCCTTCCGGGCCCCGAATGAGACGAATCCTGCACCTGTCCGACCTGCACTATGGCCGCGCCGATGCCGGCCTCGAGGAGCCGCTGCTCTCTACCATCTCCGACCTGAAGCCGGATCTCGTTGTGATTTCAGGGGATTTCACCCAACGGGCCCGGCGCAGGCAGTTCGAGGACGCGGCAGCTTTCGTCGCGCGCATCGAGGCCCCGGTCCTGTCCGTCCCCGGCAACCACGACACCCCGATCGACAATCTCTACCGCAGGTTCGTCACCCCGTTTCATCGCTACAAAAGCTACATAGATCCCGAGCTGGAGCCCGCCGTGGAAGACGGCGAGATGTCGGTGATCGGGGTCAACACAGTCAACCGCTTCTCCTGGCAGCGCGGCCGGTTTTCGCGCCGCACCGTGCGCCGGGTCTGCGGCGCCTTCGAGCCGCAGCAGGGCAAGCTGAAGGTGGTGGTCGTCCATCACCCGCTGGAGCATGGCCCGACGGTCGAAAAGCGCCTGATGCGCGGCGCCAGCGCGGCCCTCACGGCCCTGTCGGGCTGCGGCGCAGACGTGGTCCTGTCGGGCCACCTGCACACCGCCTCCGCCGCGCCCTTCACCGCCGCGCCGGGCCTGCTTTTTGTGCAGGCGGGCACAGGGCTATCGACACGGCTGCGGGGCGAAACCAACAATTTCAACCTGTTGGACATTGATGGTCCCCGGGTCTCCATCACCACCTGGGCTGCCGAGGGCCACCGCTTCGCGCCCGGCGAGAGCGCCACCTATGCCCGCGGGGCCTCAGGCTGGGAGCGGGTGGCAGGCGAGGCGGAGTTCACCGCCCGCCCGCATCTGGCCTCAGGCTAGTTGGCGCGCGGCAGAAACTCGATCCGGCGGTTCTTGCCCTTGCCCTCCGCGGTGTCGTTCGAGGCCACGGGCTTGCCTTCGCCATAGCCCTTCGCCGTCAGCCGCTCGGGCGCGATGCCGTTCTCGATCAGGTAGTCCGCCACCGACCGGGCCCGGCGCTCCGAAAGGCGCTGGTTGTAGTCGGATTGGCCCACGCTGTCGGTATGGCCCGCAACCTCCACCTCGATCCCGGGGCACCGGCTGGTGATGTCGAGCAGCTCCTTGAGCAGCGGCTCCGAGGCACTGTCGAGCCGCGCCGAGCCGGAGGCAAAATAGATATTCCCGGTGCGCGACAAAATCTCGAACCGGCCTTCGCAGGCCTCCGTGCTGAAATCGCCCTCATCCTCGAGCGCCGCATTGGTGGCATCCACCTCGCCGTCGCGCCCGCCGGAAAGCGGCGCGCCGCCGGTGCCACGCCGGTCGAACAGAAAGTCGAAGGTCACAGAGGCAGAGGGCACGATGTCCACCTTGGCGGCATCCTCCAGCTTGCCGAGATTTTCCATCATTCCAAACTCTTCGACCGAGATCGCCACCGGGCGCGCGGTGGCCACGGAGATCCGGTCATCGCTCAGAAGGGTCGCCACCACCTCCGCCACGAGGGTCTTCTTGACCCCGTGGAGGTCGAGCGAGAAGGGCATCGAGAAGGTCGCACGGCGCTTGGATTCCAGCTCTTTCAGCATGTCGGCGGTGACGTCGGCCAGCACCACGGCCTCGGCGAACTTGAAGGTTTCGAAGAACAGAAACCGCATCCGCACGTTGCGAAGGTCGATCTTGGTATCGACGCTTTCGAGCGCGACCCGGACCTCAGCCTTACCATTTGGAAAGATTTCCCCGGTAAACGTTGCAAAGTCGCTGGATTCCGAAACGACCTCCTTCTTGATCGACTGAAACCGCAGGTTGGAGTCTTCGGGGTCGAGCAGCCAACCGGGCTCCAGCGCGCTTTGGGCGTGCGCGGGCGCAGCGGCGGTCAGGATGAGCGCCAGAATGAGGGCGAAGGAACGAAACATGGAAACCTCCCTGGGTTGAGGTTGAAAATGGGTTCTGTTGCAAATGCCGCCCAACGGGCGGATGAGTTGGGAACATGAATTGCCCGGAGGCGGAACTGTTGCTAGCGTCCCGATACTAAACGCAACGGGCGAGCAGAATGAAAGAAAATCGTGCAGGTCTCGTGATTGGGCTGTTTGCCGCCCTGCTCGTGGCTGCATCCGCTGCCGCGCAGGAGGCGCGCGACCCGGCGGTCATCATCCTCGACGTGGAGGAGAATGGTCAGGTCGAAGGCCCCGAAGAGCCCGTTGGCCCGGTCCGCTGGGGAGAGCCGCTGGTGGGCGGTGTCGAGGAGATCCGCGGCAAGACGATCGAGCAGGTGTTCACCGAGAACACGCCGCTGTTTCCGCCGCTCGAGGGCCTGCCCGAGGAGATCTGGAAAGAGCAGACCTGCACAAACTGCCATGAGTGGACGCAAGAGCGCATCTGCGAGCAGGCGACCAACTACCTGAACCCCGAGTTCATCGACAACCTCACCAAGCCCCACCCGCTGGGCGGCACCTTCAAGGGCAATCTCAAGCTCTGGGCTGAAGAAGGCTGCCAGTAGCGCCCCGGGGCTCCTGCAGGGCTTTTGGGCCATCCGGCGCATGGGCCTCCGTGCCAAGCACCCGTTCGACCAAATGGCGATGCGAGTGCCCCGGAAACGGCCCGCCGAAGCGATGGATGAGCCGGGCATAGGCATACCCGAGCTCCGACGCCGAACAAAGGCGCTGTCCGCCCGGCGCTTCGCACACAACGAGCCCGCCGCCCGAGGGCCGCAGTTCGTACCCAAGACCCTCGAGGCTGGTCACGAGCCGATCCCAGCTCTCGGCCTCGGCAAAAGCCGGCCCGACCCGCTCGGCGAGCCGCGCAATCTGCTGCTCGTCCGGCCGACGAGCCATGTTTGACGAAGGATGCCTGCGCCGAAGCTCCCGGCGCACCGCATCGCGCAACAGGTCGCCAACCGAGATGTCATCGCCCCGGGCTTCATCCATCAACTCCGAGAGCGTGGCATTGCTGACCTGAAAGGATATCCGCTGCATGGCCGCAGCTTCATCCGATTCTGGTTAACAGAATCCTAAAGCCCGGCCTCCGCCGCGATTTCCTTGCGGCTCTTGCGCGCGCGCTCGGTCTCGGACTTCAACTGCCCGCAGGCCGCCATGATGTCTTCGCCACGCGGTGTGCGGATCGGAGAGGCATAGCCCGCCTTGTAGACCACGTCGGCAAAGGCCTCGATCCGTTCCCAGCTCGATCGCTTATAGGGCGCGCCGGGCCATTCGTTGAAGGGGATCAGGTTGATCTTGGCGGGAATGCCGGAGATCAGCTTTACCAGTCGGCGGGCGTCGGCATCGCTGTCGTTCACCCCGTCGAGCATGACGTATTCGAAGGTAATGCGCTCCGAGTTCGACAGGCGCGGGTACTCCCGCAGCGTGTTCAGCAGGGTCTCGATGTTCCACCGCTTGTTGATCGGCACCAGCTTGTCGCGCACCTCGTCGGTGGTGGCGTGGAAGCTCACCGCGAGCAGGCAGCCGATCTCCTCGGCGGCCCGCGCGATTTCGGGCACCACGCCCGAGGTCGACAGGGTGATCCTTCGACGCGACAGCGAAATCCCCTCACCGTCCATGGCGATCTTCATGGCATCGCGGACGGCTTCGAAGTTGTAGAGCGGCTCGCCCATGCCCATCAGCACGATATTGGAGAGCAGGCGTGGCCCGTTCTCATCCGAGCCCTTGCCGGGCTCGGGCCACTCGCCAAGGTCATCGCGCGCCAGCATCACCTGGCCGATGATCTCGCCCGCGGTCAGGTTGCGCACCAGCTTCTGGGTGCCGGTGTGGCAGAACGAACAGGTCAGCGTGCAGCCCACCTGCGAAGAAATGCAGAGCGTGCCGCGATCTTCCTCGGGGATGTAGACCGTCTCGACCTCGTGCCCGCCCGCAATGCGCACAAGGTACTTGCGGGTGCCGTCAGCCGAAACCTCGCGCTTCACCACCTCGGGCAGCGCAATCTCGAACGCCTCGTCCAGCTCGGCCCGGAAGGCCTTGGAGAGATTGGTCATCGCCTCGAAATCACGCACGCCCCACTGGTAGATCCACTGCCAGATCTGGTTCACCCGCATCCGCACCTGCTTGTCGGCCACACCGATGCCACGCAGCGCTTCGGCCAGCCCTTCACGGGTCAGGCCGACGATGTTGCGTTTGCCGCTCTCGGGCAGCTTGCGGGGAATCGTCGCCACGTCTTGCGTGATCGGGGCACTGGCCTCGGTCATTGGGTCTCTCCGGGTGTCGGGTTCAAGCCGACCACATAGGGCGGCGAGACCCTTATTGCAAAGGTTTTCTCAGACACCGAAGCGGCGGGATATGTCCTCGAGCGCCTCGCGCTGGCGCGGTCCGAGGGTGCCACCATCGGCACTGGCGGCAGTGTTGAGAACGGTGAGAAGCGGCTGCAACTCGTCCTGCCCGCCCAGCGTGAGGAGCTTCTTCACGATGCGAGCGATAGCCGCATCGGGCGCGCCGCATTGCCCAACGAGCCAGCGCCCCAGAACGGCAGCCTCCTCGGCGCCGTTGAGATCGACACGATAGGCCTTCTGCAGCCCCTGAAGGATGCCGGTACGCTGGCTGCGGGTCGGCAAATCATCGAGCGAAATGAAGGCCTCGGCAATGCCGGCCGTGGCGACCACCGGCTCTTCGATGCCGTCAACCGGGTGTTCCCTCTTGCGCAGCCGGTAGCCAAACCGCCGGGCCGCGGCCCGCACATCGCCAGCCGCGTCCATCAGTTCGCCCGCCATATCGGCGGCGCCCTTCATGCGGACATACCAGAAATAGGCCGCGCCCAGCAGCGCGATGGCACCAAGGATGAATGGCAAGGCAATGACTCCGCAGAAAAATCCTGACGCGAGCCTAAGCCGATCCGTTGGCTCCGATCAACCGCCGCAGCGCTTTTCGGCCTCTTCGATGGCGGCGGTCAGACCGAGCAGCGAAAAGCTGTCTTCGGTGCGGGTGCCCCGGCTCGAACGGGCCGAAAGCTTGGCCTCGGAGCCGCGCTTCATGGCGGTGAGGATCTTGGCGTCATCCTGCGGGCTGGCCGACCAGGCCCACTCGCCCTCGGTGAACAGCTCGAACTGGGTGCCGCCGATATCCAGCGTCACCGTGGAGCCGCCCGCAAAGGGGTAGCCGCCGGTAAAACTCACCTCGCCCGCATTGCTGCCGGGGCGGAAGGTGACGAACAGCAGAATGTCGCTTCGCCGCACCGCGACGACACGGCCATCGCGGGTGTTCACCGTTTCCTTGGGTGCCGAAACGCTCCAGCACTCCTTGGGGCTATCCTCGACAAACACAGACCAGTCGGTCTTTGCCGCCACGCGATTGTCGCTCTCCTGCGCAAAGCCTGCCGATGCGGCCAGTGCAATGCCGCCAGCCACGAGGCCAGCCCAAACCCGGTTTGTCATGTGTTCCACAGCCTCCAGCTGCCTCTGCCTCAAGCCTTCGCCTTTCCTTGCAGGTGGCGAATGTCTTTTCAACTTGCTCTGCCTCAATGTAACGTGATTTCCCATATCTGCGAAAGCCCTCTTGGCAGAATTTCGCTTACAATACGGAGAGGTGAGGCATGCAGGCAGAGCTTTTGGTCGAAGTGACCCGCGGTGAGGCGGTGGAGTCGGTCCATTTCGGGCACATCGCGGTGGTGAATGCGGCGGGAGAGCTGATTGACGGACGCGGCGCGCCCGGCCTTCCGGTCTACCCCCGTTCGGCGGCAAAGATGATCCAGGCCCTGCCCCTCGTGCGCTCGGGCGCCGCAGCGGCCCGGCACCTGGGCACCGAGCAGCTCGCCCTCTCCTGCGCCTCGCACAACGGCGCTCTGATCCACACCAAGCCCGTCGCCCGCTGGCTCGCCGCCCTCGAGCTGGGCGATGCCGATCTGCGCTGCGGCCCCCAGATGCCCGACGATCGCCCCGCACGGGAGGGCCTCATCAAGGCCGACGAAGCGCCCTGCCAGCTGCACAACAACTGCTCCGGCAAGCACGCAGGCTTTCTGACGCTGAGCAAGCACCTTGGCGCCGGCACAGAGTATCACGAGGTGGATCATCCGGTGCAGCAGGCCGCCCTCGCCGCCTGGGAGGAGATTTGCGACGAGGAGACCGCGGGCTACGGGATCGACGGGTGTTCGGCCCCCAACTACCGCAGCTCCGTGACGGCGATGGCCCGGGCCATGGCAAAGTTCGCCGCCGCCCCCGAAGGTTCTGCCGAGGCACAGCTGCGTGATGCCATGATGGCCCATCCCGAGCTCGTGGCCGGCGAGGGCCGCGCCTGCACCGAGTTGATGCGCGCCGCCAAGGGCCGCGCGGCGGTAAAGACCGGGGCGGAGGGCTATTTCACCGCGATCATACCGGGCCAAGGCCTCGGAATCGCGCTGAAAGTGGCCGATGGCACCACCCGGGCGGCAGAATGCACCATGGCCGCGCTGCTGGTGAAGTACGGCGTGCTCGACAAGGACGACCCGGCGGTGCGCAAGCGGGCCTGGACCAGCGAGACCAATCGGCGGAACATCGAAGTGGGCGAAATCCGCCCCGCCTTCTGAGCGGCGCGGCAAGCACGGCGGGACAAGTCCCGCCCTACGCGACGAACTCCGACTTCGCGTAGCCCTGAAGGTAGAGCAGAGCCGTGAGGTCGCCATGGTCGACCCGCACGTCGCACTCTGCGGCCACCACCGGCTTGGCGTGCATCGCAACGCCAATACCCGCCGTATCCAGCATCGGAAGATCATTGGCACCGTCGCCCACGGCGATGGCGTCATGGTTGCCGAGGTCGAGCGCACCCGCGATCTCCATCAGCGCCTGCACCTTGGCATCGCTGCCGAGCGCCGGTTTTTGAACCTTCCCGCTCAAGCTGTTGCCCTCGGTCAGCAGAACGTTGGCGCGATGCTCGTCGAAGCCCAGCTCTGCCGCCACCTTGGCAGTGAAGGCCGTGAACCCGCCCGACACCAGCGCCGTGCGCGCGCCATTGGCCTTCATCGTGGACAGCAGCACCTTGCCGCCGGGACGATAAGTGATGCGCTCGGCCAGAACCTTGTCGATCACGCTCACCGGCAGCCCCTTCAGCAGGCCCACCCGCTCGTCGAGCGCCTCGAAGAAATCCAGCTCGCCATTCATCGCCCGCGCCGTGATCGCCGCCACCCGCTCGCCCACACCCGCCTCGGCGGCCAGTTCGTCGATGCATTCCTGCTCGATCATGGTCGAATCCATATCGGCCAGAAGCAGCTTCTTGCGGCGCCCTTCGCCGGGCAGGATGTTGAGATCCACCCCCATCGCCCGCATCTCGGCGGCAACCTCGGGCGCGTTACCCGGCAGCGCCCCCAGCAGCGCGAACTCCGCCGCCTCGTCGGGTGCCAGCCACTGCACATCGCCCCCGCCCCATGCATTGCGCAGGGCTTCGGGCATCGCGGGGTCCAGCCCGCCGGGGCGGGCGATCAGAACGACAACAAACATGCAGGGCCTCCTGGCTCGGGTCGGGCGGGTTTAACCATGCCCCCCACGCCGCGCCAAGCTGTTTCCGATCGGAACGCCCGCCGCCGCTTTTGCCGCGACATCGGTCGCATCCGGCGCATTTTCCCGCTTGCGGCAGCCCGGGCCTGCCTCTACATGCGGCGGTGGGACACCTCTCCCCAACGAGAGGCACATATCTGTAAGGATACCAGAAATGGCTAACCAAGCTCCGGCAGCGCGCCCGGCCACCAAACCTGTCGACGTTCCGTCGAACCCGCGCTTTTCCTCCGGCCCCTGCGCCAAAATCCCCACCTTCACGCTCGACAAGCTTTCCGACGCCGCCCTCGGCCGGTCGCACCGCGCAGCCATTGGCAAGACCAAGCTGAAGGACGCAATCGAGACCACCCGCGAAATTCTCGGCATCCCCGCCGATTACCGCATCGGCATTGTCCCCGCCTCCGACACCGGCGCGGTTGAAATGGCCATGTGGAACCTGCTCGGGGAGCGCAAGGCGACGATGATCGCCTGGGAGAGCTTCGGTGCGGGCTGGGTCACGGATGTGGTCAAACAGCTCAAGATCGACGCCGAAGTGAAGACCGCCGACTATGGCGAGATCGTCGATTTCGCGGAAGTCGATTTCAACACCGATGTCACCTTCACATGGAACGGCACCACCTCCGGCGTGCGTGTGCCCAATGGCGATGCAATCCCGGCGGACCGCGAGGGCCTGACCATCTGCGACGCCACCTCGGCGGCCTTCGCGATGGACCTGCCCTGGGACAAGCTCGATGTCACCACCTTCTCCTGGCAGAAGGTGCTGGGCGGCGAAGCGGCCCACGGGATGCTGGTGCTCTCGCCCCGCGCCGTCGAACGGCTCGAAAGCTACACCCCCGCATGGCCCCTGCCCAAGATCTTCCGGCTCACCAAGGGCGGCAAGCTGATCGAAGGCGTCTTTGTGGGCGAAACCATCAACACCCCCTCCATGCTGGCGGTCGAGGATTACCTCGTTGCGCTGGACTGGGCCAAATCGGTCGGCGGCCTCAAGGGCCTGATCGCCCGCGCCGATGCCAACGCCAAGGCGATCTTCGATTTCTGCGAAGCCCGCGACTGGATCGACAACCTCGCCGCCGATCCGGCCACGCGCTCCAACACTTCGGTCTGCCTGAAGTTCACCGATGCGCGCATTGCGGATGGTGCCGCCTTCGCCAAGGCCGTGGCCAAGCGGCTGGGCGACGAGAACGTGGCGCTCGACGTGGGCGCCTACCGCGACGCCCCTCCGGGCCTGCGCATCTGGTGCGGCGGCACGGTCGAGACCTCCGACATCGAGGCGATGCTGCCCTGGCTCGAATGGGCCTTCGAGGCCGAGATCGAGGCGCTCTCCGAAGCCGCATGATGGTGGATTAACGCCCACTCTACGAAGCCTCGTAGGGTGGGGTTAAACCCACCACCCCAATCAAATCCGAATACCCATTCTCAAAGGACCAAACCCCATGGCTCCCAAAGTTCTCGTTTCCGACAAACTCTCCGAAACCGCCGTCCAGATTTTCCGCGACCGCGGCATCGAGGTGGATTTCCGCCCCGAGCTGGGCAAGGACAAGGACGCCCTCGCCGCCGTTATCGGCGATTATGACGGCCTCGCCATCCGCTCCGCCACCAAGGTGACCGCCAAGCTGCTGGAGAGCGCCACCAACCTCAAAGTCGTCGGTCGCGCCGGCATCGGCACCGACAATGTCGACAAGGAAGCCGCCTCTAAGAAAGGCGTGATCGTGATGAACACGCCCTTCGGCAACATGATCACCACCGCCGAGCACGCCATCGCGCTGATGTTCGCCGTCGCCCGCCAACTGCCCGAGGCCTCCGAGTCGACCCACGCGGGCAAGTGGGAAAAAAGCAAGTTCATGGGCGTCGAGCTGACCGGCAAGACCCTTGGCGTCATCGGGGCAGGCAACATCGGCGGGATCGTCTGCGACCGTGCGCGCGGCCTTAAGATGAAGGTCGCCGCCTATGACCCTTTCCTCAGTCAGGAGAAGGCCGACAAGATCGGCGTCGAGAAGGTCGAGCTCGACGAGCTGCTCGCCCGCGCCGACTTCATCACCCTCCACGTCCCGCTCACCGACCAGACCCGCAACATCCTGAGCCGGGAGAACCTTGCCAAGACCAAGAAGGGCGTGCGTATCATCAACTGCGCCCGTGGCGGGCTGATCGACGAAGAGGCGCTGGCCGAACTGCTGAAATCCGGCCATGTCGCCGGGGCCGCGCTCGACGTGTTCGCGGTTGAGCCTGCCACCGAGAACGTGCTTTTCGGCCTGCCCAACGTGGTCTGCACCCCGCACCTCGGCGCCTCCACCTCCGAAGCGCAGGAAAACGTGGCGCTTCAGGTCGCCGAGCAGATGTCGAACTACCTGCTCGACGGCGCGGTAGAGAACGCGCTCAACATGCCCTCGATGACCGCCGAAGAGGCCAAGGTCATGGGGCCGTGGGTCAAGCTGGCCGATCACCTCGGCGCCTTCATCGGGCAGATGACCGATGAGCCGATCAAGGCGATCAACATCCTCTACGACGGTGTCGTGTCTTCGATGAACCTGCCCGCGCTGAACTGCTCGGTCGTGGCCGGCATCATGAAACGGGCCAACCCCGACGTGAACCTCGTGAGCGCCCCGGTCATCGCCAAAGAACGCGGCGTGAAGATCTCGACCACCAACCAGGACAAGTCCGGCGCCTTCGACGGCTACATCAAGGTGACGGTGGTGACGGAGCTGCGCGAGCGCTCGATCGCGGGCACCGTGTTCTCGGATGGCAAGCCGCGCTTTATCCAGATCAAGGGCATCAACATCGACGCCGAGATCGGCGAGCACATGCTCTACACCACCAACAAGGACGTGCCGGGCATCATCGGCACCCTCGGCCAGACGCTGGGCACCAACGGTGTGAACATCGCCAACTTCACGCTTGGCCGCTCCTCGGTGGGCACCGACGCCATCGCTCTGCTCTACGTCGATGACCGGGTGCCCGACGACGTGCTGAACAAGCTGGCCGCGACCCAGCTCTTCCAGTCGATCAAGCCGCTGCAATTCGACATCGCCTGATAGCGCAGTAAACCCAATTGGCGGCGGCTCCGGGAGACCGGGGCCGCCGTTTTGCTGCGCGATTCCTTACCGGCAAAATCCCGCAGGCAAGGTTGACCCGCATCGGGTGAGTGGTATCTCCGCAAAAAGGGCGATGCTGGCGCCCCAAATCTTGTGGAAGGTCAGGCTGGTATGCGCGTTTACGCGATTGGTGACATTCATGGGCATCTCGACAAGTTGCGGAGCGTTCATGCGCTCATCGCAGCCGACAAGGCCCGTGTCGGCGACCCGGATGCGGTTGTGGTCCATGTCGGCGATCTGGTCGACCGGGGCCCCGAGTCTGCTGGTGTGCTGAGCTACCTTGCCGAAGGGCTTGAAGCCGGGCAGCCCTGGGTGATCCTCAAGGGCAACCACGACCGGATGATGCGCCGCTTCCTCGAGCCCGATCGCCTGCGCGACCCCTCCCGCCCCGACCTGCACTGGCTGCAGGACAATATCGGCGGGCGCAGCACCCTCGAGAGCTACGGCGTCGATACCGACCCGGCACGTGGCAAGGAAGCCATTCACACTGACGCCCGTGCCGCCGTGCCTGAGGCTCATGTGACCCTGCTCGACGGGCTCGTCACTCACCACCACATGCCCGGCCTCTATTTCGTGCACGCCGGTGTTCGTCCCGGCGTCGGCTTTGCCGATCAGGTCGAAGATGATCTGGTGTGGATTCGCGAGCCCTTCCTTTCCGATGCGCGTGACCATGGCGCACTCGTGGTGCACGGCCACAGCCCCGTGGCAGCGGCCACGCACTATGGCAACCGGCTGAACATCGACAGCGCGGCGGCTTACGGCGGTCCGCTCTCGGCGGTTGTGATCGAGGGGGCGGAGCTTGCGGTCTCTCTGCTCACGGAAACGGGCCGCCGCCCGCTGGTGCCGGTTCAGGCCGCGCTCGGCTGACCGGAGCGGCCGCAGGGCGCCCATTCTGCCGACTCCACGGCGTTCCATGTTCCAGAAACGGAAAGGCCCCGGACGTTCGCACGCCCGGGGCCAGTTTTTCGGGATCTGCCCGGGGCGATCAGCCCTTGGCAAACTCGGGGTAGGCTTCCATCCCCATCTCGGTGGTGTCCAGCCCGGTGATCTCGTCTTCTTCGCTGACGCGAAGTCCGGTGATCATTTTCAGCAGGAACCACACCACGCCGGAGGCGACGATGGTGAAGATGGCCACCACGACGATACCGTAGATCTGCGCACCGAAGGAGGCGTCACCATTGGTGATCGGCACGGCAAAGGTGCCCCAGATGCCGGCCATCAGGTGAACCGGGATCGCGCCGACGACGTCGTCGATCTTCAGCTTGTCGAGGAACGGAACCGCGAAGACCACGATCACCGCACCGACCATGCCGATCAGCGTTGCCGCACCAAGGGTGGGGGTCAGCGGTTCGGCGGTGATGGAGACGAGGCCCGCGAGAGCGCCGTTCAGCACCATGGTCAGGTCGACCTTCTTGTAGAGGATCTGGGTCAGCACCATTGCGGCCACGGCGCCACCGGCGGCAGCTGCGTTGGTGTTGGCGAAGATCCGGCTGACATCAGCCACGTTGCCGATAGTGCCCATCGCCAGCTGCGAGCCGCCGTTGAAGCCAAACCAGCCGAGCCACAGGATGAACGTACCCAGAGTGGCGAGGGCGAGGTTGGAACCGGGCATCGGGATGGTCTTGCCGTCCCGGTACTTGCCGATACGCGGACCAAGGATCAGCGCGCCGGTCAGAGCGGCCCAGCCACCCACCGAGTGCACAACGGTCGAGCCTGCGAAGTCCTGGAAGTTCGCCGCATCGAGGAAGCCGCCGCCCCACTTCCAGGAAGCCTGGAGCGGATAGATCACGGAGGTCAGCACGATCACGAAGATCAGGAAGGGCCACAGCTTGATGCGCTCGGCCAGCGTGCCGGAAACGATCGAAGCGGTGGTTGCACAGAACATCAGCTGAAAGAAGAAGTCCGAACCGGTGGAGGCATAGCCGAGGTCGTCGGCATCTGCCGCGCCAACGCCGACAGCTTCCAGCACGCCGGGGCCCCAGACGCCCGAAAGCACGCCGTCAACCGACCATGTGCCCAGCGGATACATCAGGTTGTAGCCGATCAGGTAGTAGAAGATCGACGCCAGCGAGAAGAGCGCCACGTTCTTGGTGAGCTGAATGGTCACGTTCTTCTGACGCACCAGGCCCGCTTCGAGCATGGCAAAACCGGCAGCCATCCAGAACACGAGGAAGCCCCCGATCAGGAACAGCACGGTTGTCAGGATGAAGTCACCGTTGATGAAGGGCTCGTAGCTTGCCTCGATGGCAGCTGCAGCGGCTTCGGTGGGGTCTTCACCGTCTGCAATGGCGCCCTCGGCGGCACCAATGGCCTTTTCGAGAAGGCGCGCATTGGTGTCGCTTGCCGCAGCCATGGCGGCTTCGGCAGCCGCGACGGCATCGGCAGCGGAGCCCTCTGCGGCTTCCGCCGCGGGCTCCTCGGTTGCAGTGTCTTGCGCCATCGCCACGGGGGCGCTCGCAAGGGCGGCAAACAGCGCAATCACGCCGCTGGCCAGAAGGAGTTTGATCGTTTTCATTGTCCCATGTCTCTCCAGTGTCGGGGTGACGCTCAAAGCGCTTCGTCGTTGATTTCACCCGTGCGCACGCGCACGGCCTGGTTCACGTCCAGAACGAAGATCTTGCCGTCGCCGATCTTGTCGGTCTTCGCGGTGGTCTGGATCGTCTCCACCACCTGGTCCGCCATGGCCGCGGAGACGACGATCTCCAGCTTGACCTTGGGCACGAAATTCACGGCGTATTCGGCACCGCGGTAGATCTCGGTATGGCCCGATTGAGAGCCGAAGCCTTTGATCTCAGTCACCATCATGCCGCGCACGCCGATGGCGGTCAGCGCCTCGCGGACCTCCTCCAGCTTGAACGGCTTGATCGCTGCAATTATGAGTTTCACAGTTGTCCCCTTCCTTTATGCCGAGCGCAGCCCCGGCGGGTTCACCGCGACAGTCACATCCCGTTGCCTCGCACTCTTCAAGCGAGCGAGCCCCGGCAAGACTGCGGATTCAGCGGGCAGTTGCACAATTTTTGCACAAATCGAGCCGCTTGCCTAAAAATTTAGCTGAATGAAAATTCACCGTCCGCGAGCGGTCTTGTCTCCCCTTTTCCCGCCCCCACCTTTATGCTGCACCGAAAAATGCGAGTAGAGGCACGCATGAGCGGTACCGGAAAAAAGAAAACGCCCCTTGTGGCGGAGAAGCGCTTTTCAAGCACCTCCGGCAGCAAGGCTGCGCCGAAGAAACAGGCCAAGGCCCCAAAGAAGAAGCGTGCGCCACGGGCAAAGCGCCCCGCGCCGAAGGGGGTATTGGGCTGGATCGCGCGGATTACCCGGTTCTTCATGCGGGTTATCTGGGGCGTCACATGGCGGATCGGTGCGGTGGTCGTGCTGGTCGTCGCCGGGGCCGTCGGCTACTTTTACACGACGTTGCCGGAAGATGTGAGCGCCCTGCTCGATGCGCGTACCCGTGGCTCCGTCACGATGCTGGACCGGGACGGCAAGGTATATGCTTGGCGCGGCGAGACCTACGGCGGCAAGATCACCGTCGACAAGATATCCCCGCATCTGCAGAACGCAATCATCGCCACCGAGGACAAGCGGTTCTACCGCCACTTCGGGGTCAGCCCGCGCGGCATTGCCTCGGCCATCGCCATCAACCTGCGCGAAGGCCGCGGCCCGCTGTCCGGCCACGGCGGCTCCACCCTGACCCAGCAGACGGCGAAACTGCTCTGCCTCGGCATCCCCTACGATGAAGCCGCGTGGGAGAGCGAAGCCGCCTACGAGTCCGATTGCCGCGAAACCACGCTGTGGCGCAAGATCAAGGAAATGATCTATTCCATGGCGCTGGAGACCCGCTACACCAAGGACGAGGTGCTGGCGATCTACCTGAACCGCGCCTACCTCGGCGCCTCCTCCCGCGGCTTTGCCGCCGCCTCCCAGCGCTATTTCGGCATCCCGGCGAAGGATCTGAGCCCCGCGCAGGCAGCCATGCTCGCAGGCCTCCTCGTGGCCC
Organism: Oceanicola sp. 502str15; assembly: GCF_024105635.1. NCBI lineage: Bacteria > Pseudomonadati > Pseudomonadota > Alphaproteobacteria > Rhodobacterales > Roseobacteraceae > Oceanicola > Oceanicola sp. 502str15. The sequence continues at coordinate 3,620,462 of NZ_WYDQ01000001.1, read as the reverse complement.
CCACCCGCTACGCGCCCACCTCCGACCTCGAGCGCAGCCAGGCCCGCGCGGCCACCGTGCTGAAGCTGATGCAGGAGCAGGGCTACATCACCGCAGCCGAACGCCAGCAGGCCACCGACAACCCCGCTACCCTGAGCCAGGCCGCACAGGCCCGCGCCGGTGGCTACTTTGCCGATTGGGTTATGGACACCGGGCCGGACTTTCTGACCAAGGACACCACCGAAGACGTGGTGCTCAAGACCACCCTCGACCAGCGCATCCAGAAGGCCGCCGAAGAGGCCATGAAGGTGGTGTTCGAGACCAAGGTGCGTGAAGGCTCTGCCGCCCAGGCTGCCGTGGTCGTGATGAGCGCCGATGGCGCCGTTCGCGCCATGGTCGGCGGGCGTCAGACAAAAGTGACGGGCGCGTTCAACAGGGCCACAATGGCCAAGCGGCAGACGGGATCGAGCTTCAAGCCCTTCGTCTACGCCGCCGCGCTCGATCTGGGCTATACGCCTAACGCCACTGTGGTCGACGAGCCCCTCACCATCAACGTGCCCGGCTCGGGGCCCTACAGCCCCAAGAACTACGACCGCAAATTCCATGGCCGGGTCACGCTGACCGACGCTCTGGCCCACAGCTACAACATTCCCGCCGTGAAGGTTTCGGAGGCCGTGGGCCGTGAGAATGTGCGCAACATCGCGGAGGACTTCGGCATCGAGTCAGACCTCGCGGCCGGCCCTGCCCTAGCCCTCGGCGCCTCCGAATCGTCCCTTCTGGAAATGACCGGGGCCTACGCCGGCATCCTCAATGGCGGCACCTCCGTAACCCCCTACGGTATCCTCGAACTGCGCCTGAAAGGCGATGACGAGCCCCTGATGGGCCAGGGCGGTGGTCTGGGCGAGCGGGTCATCACCGAAGAGGCGGCAAGGTATCTCGTCTACATGATGAGCCAGACCATCGAGGCCGGCACCGGACAGCGCGCCGACATCGGGCGGCCTGCGGCGGGCAAGACCGGCACAACCTCTGCCGCCCGCGATGCCTGGTTCCTGGGCTTCACGGCTGATTACGTGGCCGGCGTCTGGATGGGCTATGACGACAACACCCCGCTGACCGGCGTCACCGGCGGTGGGTTGCCCGCCGACATCTGGCGCGAGGTTATGGTGCGGGTGAACGAGGGGCTGCCGGTGCACGAGCTTCCTATGCTGGTGCCCCAGCGCGCCCAGCCGCAGGTGAGCCAGGCCGAGCCCCCGCAGCAGACCGCCCGGGAGCAGACCGAGGCCGAACGCCGCGCCGCCGAACGCGCGCGCCGTCAGGCCGAGCGCGAAGCCGCACGGCAGGAGCGCCAGCAGCGCCGCCGCCAGAACGGCGATGTCGCCGAACGCATTCTGGAAGATGTGTTGCGGGGCCTGCTCGGCGGAAACAACTGAGCGATCAGTCGGCGGCTTCGGCCGCCGACCCGGGCTCTGCGGCAACCGGCTCCATTTCAGCCGTGGCCTCGGCCGGGGCAGGACAGCGCTCGTAGCGGAAGGCATAACCGTTCCACGCAAGGATCAGCCCGCCTTCGGCACCCTCCATGAACAAGGCGCGCTCCGTCCATTGGAAATTGGGGTTGGCGCCTTCGCATTCCATGTCGAAGAGCTGGGCGTTCATGTCGCGCACGTTGACCGGGTTGAGCATCTTGCAGGTGCCGCTCAACCCATGAAACACGCCATCCTCGATGCGCAGAAAGCCCTCAGCCCCGTCGCCCGCCTCGCATTCCGCCTCCGGGCTGGCGCGATAGCGGCCCTCGACCTCCAGGGCCAGGGCCGGGGTCGCGGCGCAGGCAAGTGCCAGGCCCAGAAGCCGCCAGGCCCTCACGCGCGTTTCAGATCCTCGATCAGCGCGTCGATGTTGCCGCCGCGCCGGTCGAGCAGGGCACCGACCTCGGCGCGCTCGGTCAGCAGCATGTTCACATCTGCGATGAAGAGGTTGAAGAACTTGTGCTGGCCGCTCCCGTCACTGACGAAGAAGGTCACATCGAAGGGCGAGCTCCCGCGCAGCGTGGCAACGGTATCGACCTCGATCCATTTCTTGACCTGGCGCGCCCCCTTCACATCGATCCGCCCGCCGATGAACTCGCGGAACCGACGGCCATACTTGCGGGCAATGTAGCCCGAGAAGGCCTGCGTATAGGCGCGCATCTGTCCTTTCGAGGCGCCACGTGCGGCCGACCCGAGCGAATAGAACGAAATGTAGTTGAGATCGGCATAGCGAACAAAGATGCGCTGGAAGTCCGCCAGCATGCCGGCTTCGGACTTGCCCGAGGCGATCACCTTGTTGATCTCGCCAACCGCCGCCGTCACCAACTGCTGGGAGGCCCCGGAAGAAAGCGCCAGAGCCGCGCGCGGCATGACCAGCCCGGATGCCGCGAGGGCGCTGCCCCCTGCAATCAGGCTGCGCCGGGTGAGTGTGGGGATGTTACTGGCTGCCGTAAAAGTCTTCATAGCTATCGTAAACCTCGTCTGCCTCTGCTTCTGCGGCCTCGGTATCTCCGGTCTGCCCCCTGCGATTCTGGAGGTAGATGATCCGCGCCTGCGCGTAGCTGTCTGCACTGTCATATAGAACAGAATCGACGGTTTCCGAATACTTTGCCCGATCACCGGCGCGTGAGAGCACCCGGATGACGGTAATTTTCCTCTGATCCTCGGCTGCAATCACGCCCTGAAGCGGGTTCAGCAGTGTATCGAGCACCTTTCCGGCCACGTCCCGCTCCGTCGACGGGCCAAGGATCGGCAGCTCGATGTAGGCCCCCTCCGGCACGCCGGCCTTGGCCAGCGTCACCCCGAAATCGGTCGCGTCGTCATGCAGGCCGATACGGGTCGCCGGATCGAAGATCCCGCCAATGCCCACGGTGGTGTTCACCGCAACGCGCCAGAAGTTGCGCATGGCGCTTTCCATGTTGCCCTGCAGCAGATGGTTCATCATGTAGCTGGGCTGGCTGAAGTTGGTCGAGATGTTCGAGAGCCCCTGCGTGACAGGCGCCGGGATCGCTTTGCCGATGCCACCGCCCTTGCCGCCCCCCATGCCGCTGTCGACCCGCTTGTTGAAGGCATGAACATTGCGGTTCTGCTTTTCGTAGGGATCGAAGATTGCCTCGCCCGACGTGTTGGGCGTGCAACCCGCAACAAGCGTGGCGAGGGCCAGGATCAGGGCGGCCCCGGTGCGGCGAGTGGAGGCAAGGTGAAGCAAAGGAAATCTCAACCAATTCTGCGTATTTCGGTGCGCAGGGCACACGAGCCAGACCGACCCGCTCCCTGTGGGCACGATAGCCGTGGCGGCGTCGGGTCACAACCGGCGGAAAGTAGCGGGCCTGCGATGGGAGAACGGCGAAAATGCGGATGTCGGAGACCGCCAAGGGGTTTGCCGAACTGCGGGCAGCCCGTGCCATGGCGCGGCGGCTCATCCATGCAGCCATCCTGTTCTCGGTCTTCGTCAACCTGCTCATGCTGACCGGCCCGCTCTTCATGCTTCAGGTCTACGACCGGGTTCTCGGCTCACGCTCGGAGGAAACGCTGGTCGCCCTCTTCATGCTGGTGGCGTTCCTCTTTCTCATGATGGGCATGCTCGACTACGCCCGAGGGCGCATCATGGCGCGGGTGGCCGCCCGGTTTCAGGCAAACATGGAGGCCAGGGTATTTGCCGCCACGCTCTCTGCCGAGTCGCGTGCGCCGGGCAGCGCGCTGGCGGCAAGCGGGCTGCGCGACCTCGACAGCGTGCAGCGGTTCATGTCGTCTCCCGCACTGCTGGCCATCTTCGATGCTCCATGGACGCCTCTGTTTCTTGGCGCAATTTTCCTGTTTCACCCACTCCTCGGCGGTCTCGCCACAAGCGGCGGCCTGGTGCTCGTGGCCGTGACCCTGCTCAACCAAGCCCGCACCCGCCGCCCGGCGCTGGAGGCTGCGGCGCTGCGCGAATCGACTGATCGCATGGCCGACCAGATCCGCAGCGAGGCTGAAACGATCCAATCCCTCGGCATGCGCGGCGCCACCTTCGCCCGCTGGAAGGCCGCGCGGGGGCATTCGGCCCTTCGCGCCCTCACGGCCGCCGATCGGGCAGGCGGATATGGCACCATCACCCGCACCCTGCGGCTCTTCCTGCAATCGGCCATGCTGGCGCTCGGGGCATGGCTGGTCCTGCGGGGGGAGCTGACCGGCGGCGCGATGATTGCCGGTTCAATTCTTCTCGGCCGCGCCCTTGCCCCGATCGAGCAGCTCATCGGCCATTGGGAGCTGGTGAGTCGCTCCTCCAAGGGCTGGGCCTCCCTTGGCAGGCTGCTCGCCGCCGTGCCTGCCGAAAACCCACGCACAGACCTCCCCGCGCCCCGCGCCCTGCTCGAGGTGCAACAGGCGACCGTGATTCCGCCCGGCGAAAGCCAGGCCGCGCTCAGGATGCTCTCGTTCCGGCTGGAGCCGGGGCAGGCGATGGGGGTCATCGGCCCCTCCGGCGCGGGCAAATCCACCCTCGCCCGGGCACTCACCGGCACCTGGGCCACCGCTGGCGGGCGCATCCGGCTGGATGGCGCCGCGCTCGACCACTACGACCCCGACACGCTGGGTGCCTACATCGGCTACCTGCCGCAACGCGTCACCCTGTTTGAGGGCACAATCGCCGAAAACATCGCCCGCCTTGCTCCCGAACCTGACGCCGCAGCCGTTGTTGCAGCCGCAAAAAGGGCCGCCGCCCATGACATGATCCTGAGGCTCCCCAACGGCTACGATACGCCGGTTTCCGCCGCGGGCGGTCGGCTCTCTGGCGGGCAGGTTCAGCGCATCGGGCTGGCCCGCGCGCTTTATGGCGATCCGGTGATCCTGGTGCTCGACGAGCCCAATTCCAACCTCGACAACGAAGGCTCCGAGGCGCTTAACCACGCCATTCGCGCATTGAAGGCCGATCACCGCTCGGTGCTCATCATGGCGCACCGCCCAGCCGCGATTCAGGAATGCGACCTCCTGATGCTGCTGGATGGTGGAGTGAAAAAGGCATTCGGGCCGCGCGACGAGGTGCTCCGTCAAGTGGCCCTCAATCATTCCGAAATCTCTCGTTCCACCGGGCAGGGAGGCGTCACATGACCCCCTCCGCGCGTGGCCCGCTATCGCTCGGAGCCCTCGCCCTGACCCTTCTGGTGGGCGGTTTCGGCGCATGGGCCACCCTTGCCAGGATCTCGGGGGCCATCGTCGCTTCGGGACAGGTGCAGGTAATGCAGAGCCGTCAGGTTGTGCAGCACCCCGACGGCGGCGTCGTCGAGGCCGTGCTGGTCAGCGAGGGCGAAAGCGTTGCCGCCGGTGACATGCTCATCCGCCTCGACGCCTCCGAGATGGCCTCCGAACTCTCGATCGTGGAGGGCAGGCTGTTTGAAATTTCCTCCCGCGCCGCCCGCCTGAGGGCGGAGCGGGACGAGGCCGCCAGCATCAGCTTCCCGGATGACATCACAACCCGCGCCGCCCTCTCGCCGGACGTCAGGGAAATGGTCGAGGGCCAGATCCGGCTATTCGAAGCCCGGCGCGACACGCTGGCACGCGAGGCCGACCAGCTTGGCCGACGCAAGGGCCAGATCGAAAGTCAGGTGCAGGGGATCGATGCCCAGAGCACCGCGCTCACCCGCCAAGTGGATCTGATCCAGCGCGAGCTGGAAACCCAGCGCAACCTCTACGAACGCGGGCTGGTGAGCTACGACAGGCTTCTGGCGCTCGAGCGCGAAGAGGCCCGCCTCGCCGGCGAAATCGGGCGCCTCGCTGCCGCACGGGCCGAGGCCGAGGGCAAGACGACGGAGCTGGATATCGAGATCCTGAAACTCGGTGCCCGCCGTCGTGAAGACGCCATCACGCAACTTCGCGACATGACCGCCAGGGAGGCCGAACTGCTCGAACGCCGCCTGGTCCTCACCCTGCGGCTCTCCCGGCTCGAGATCCGCGCGCCCGTCTCGGGTGTGATCTACGGGCTCTCCGTCACCACCCCCCGGTCGGTCATCGGCGCGGCCGACCCGGTGCTCTACCTCATTCCGCAGGACAGGCCGCTGGTCGTTGCAGTCCGCGTGCAGCCGATCCACATCGACCAGGTCTTTGTCGGGCAGGAGGTGGTGCTGCGCTTCCCGGCCTTCGACGACCGGACAACGCCCGACCTGTTCGGCACGGTCGCGCAGGTTTCGGCCGATGCCTTCAGCGACGAGCGCAGTGGCGCCACCTTCTATCGTGCCGAGATAAGGTTGGGCGACGGCGAGGCCGAAAAGCTCTCGGGCCGCACGATCCTCCCCGGCATGCCGGTCGAAAGCTTCATCAGAACCGAAGACCGCAGCCCCCTCGCCTACCTGGTGAAGCCCTTTGCGGAGTACTTCAACCGGGCCTTCCGCGAAAGCTGAGGGTCAACTCCGTTTGCGCCGCATCGCGGACTTCAACTCGGAGAGCCGCAGCGCGCCGGTGACATGGGCCGCGGCGAAGTAGCTGATGATACCGGCGGCCACCAGCGCAAGCAGGGCCGTGTAGCGCACCCCCGTTGTATAGAGCGTATCTCCCAAGGCCCATTCCACCCCCAAAAGCACCGCCCCCATCAGCGCGGCAGAGAGCGCAATGCGCGGCAGACGCGACACCAGGCGCGAGTCGATCTGGGCCGCGACCCCCATGTGGCGTGACCCGCGCCAGAGCAGCGCCACCATCACCCAGCCAGCCAGCGTGGTGCCAAGCGCCGCCCCGATGAAGCCGAGCCACAAGGCCAGCCCGATAGACGCCGCGGCGTTCACGACCATGGCGATCAGCGCGTAGTTCAGCGGGCGTCGGGTGTCATGGCGGGCGTAGTAGAGCGGTTGCAGCACCTTCTGCAGCACGAAGGCCGGCAGGCCGATTCCGTAGGCAGCGGTCGCGAGGGCCGTGGCGGCAGCGGCCTCGGCCCCGAAGGCGCCCCGTTGATACAGCACCGAAACCAGCGGCCCCGCCACCAGCACCAGCGCCACGGCAGCCGGCACTGTCAGCACCAGCGCAAATTCCGTGGCGCGATTGAACCCGTCGCGCCCGGCCTGCTCATCACCGGCGGCCAGCCGCCGCGACAGCTCCGGCAGGAGCACCACGCCAATTGCAATGGCAACCACCCCGAGCGGTAGCTGATAGAGACGGTCCGCAAGATTTAGGTACTGGATCGCACCATCGAAAAAGCTGGCGACCTGTCGGCTGACGATGAGGTTGACCTGCAGAACGCCTCCCGCCAGCGCCGCCGGGGCGGCGATGATCGCAAGGCGCTTCAGCTCCGGGGTCATCCGCGGCATCCGCGGCACCAGCCGGAAGCCCGCTCGAGACGCCGCGATCCAGACCAGCGCCATCTGCGCCACGCCCGCCACCGGGACAGCCCAGCTCAGGGTCAGGCCAAAATCCCAGCCCTGCGCATCGGCGGTCAGCATCGCGCCGACGAGGATCACGTTGAGCAGAACCGGTGCAGCGGCCGCGGCAGCAAACTTGCCGCCGGCGTTCAGAACACCCGAGAGCAGCGCCGCCAGCGAGATGAACAGGATGTAGGGAAAACAGATCCGGCCAAAGGTGGTGGCCAGGTCAAACCGCTCATCCTCGGCAAAGCCGCTCGCCATCGCCAGCACCAGCCAGGGCATGATGAGTTGGGCCAGCAGGGTGAAGACAATGAGCACGCCGGCTAGCCCGGAAAAGGCATCGCGGGCAAAACCCTGGGGATCTTCCCCGTTCTCCAGCTTCTTTGAAAAGATCGGGATGAACGCGAGGTTGAAGGCCCCCTCGGCAAAGAACCGTCGAAACATGTTGGGCAGGGTGAAGGCGACCACAAAGGCCTCGGCCACCGGCCCGTCGCCCAACCGGGCGGCAATCAGGATGTCGCGGGCAAACCCCATGACGCGGGAGAGGAGCGTCCAGAGGCCGACTGTCAGGAAGCCCTTGATGAGACGGATGGGTTGCATGGCGCTGCTCGTCTTGTTTTGCGCGACTATACGCCTTCGCAATTGCCGTGGAAATCGCCGTCAGCGTCAGATCACGAAGAATGCAACCGTCATCGCCAGCCCGACGGCCGTGACGAAGGCTCGGATCAGCCCGGTCCGCTTGATCTTGCGACTTTGCTGCGCCCCGAACACGCCGCCCGCCGTAATCGCCACGCCGATCACCAGGGCCGGCGGCCAGGCGATCAACCCGCTCAGCGCGAAGGTGGCGGCAGAGAGAATCGAGATCACCGCCGACAGGATGCATTTGAGACCGTTCATCCCGTGGATGTCGGTGTAGCCAAGCAACCCGAGAGCGGCGAGCAGGATGATGCCGAGGCCGCCGTTGAAATAGCCGCCGTAGGCAGAGACGACAAATATGGTAAGCGCCGCGGCAATCGGTCCGGCATCCGCCTCTCGCCACCGGCGCAACAGTCGAAGCAGCACAGGGCCGCTGGCAAACAGCAGCGTTGCGACCAGCAGCAACCACGGCACCGCGCCGGAAAAAACATCGCCCGGGGTAACGATCAGCAGGCCGGCTCCGAGCAGGCTGCCGAGCGCCGCGCTGGCAAGGATGCCGCGCAGCCCGAGCGTACCCTCCGGGCGGATGTCATGGCGAAAGGCCCATGCGCTGCTCATGTAGCCGGGCATCGCGGCGAGCGTGGCCGTCGCATTGGCCGAGACCGGCGGGATGCCGAGCCAGACCAGCGCCGGAAAGGTGATGAAGGTGCCGCCGCCGGCAACCGCGTTGAGGATGCCCGCGACAAAGCTCGCCACCGCCAGAAATGCGCCTTCAGAGAGGGTCACGCTTGGCGCCGCCCACAACAGCCAAGGCAGGCCGGGGCTGCGCCCGGTTCAGCCATTCGCCCGGTCCGTGCCCGCCTGAACGGCCGCCTTCAGCCTCGTTTCCAGTGCCTTTTGCTTGCTCTCGCTGTGCACCTTCAGCCCGAACATGTCCTTCACGTAAAAGCTGTCGACCGCCTGGGCACCATAGGTCGCCACCACGGCAGAGGCGATCTGCAGGTTGCGCTCCGAGAGGGTGCGGGCAAGATCGTAGAGCAGGCCCGGCCGGTCGCGGGTATCGACCTCGATGATGGTGTAGATCTCCGAGCCCTCGTTGTCGAAGCTGACCGTCGTGGGAAACCGGAAGTTCATTTCCCGCTTCTTGAACTTGTCCTTCTTCGTCAACGCCTCGCGCGCCAGCACCTCGCCCTTCAGGGTCTTCGAAATCATCGCGCGGAGACGGTCGAGCTTGCCGATAGAGTAGGGGTTTCCCTCGGCGTCCTGAATCCAGAACACCGGCGTCGCGAACCCGTCTTTGGTCGTGTAGGTCCGCGCGTCGACCACATTGGCCCCGACGAGAGCCAGCGCCCCGGCGATGCGCGCGAAGATGCCGGGATGATCCGACAGCGCGAAGGCGGCGCGGGTGGCGTCGCGGTCGTCGTCCGGGGTCAGGTCGATACGGATCTCATCGTTACCGATCCCCTGCAGCATGTTGGCGATGATCACCTGGGTCGCGGTGGAGAGCCCCTGCAAATAGGGGTCGTAGTGCCGCGCCAACTCGGTGCGCAGGTCGGCCTTGTCCCAATGCCCCAGAGCCTCGCGCAACTGTCGGCGGGCCTCGGCAGACTGCTTGTCACGGTTCAGGTCTTCGAGACCGTTTTCCAGCCCGTCCGCCGTTTGCCGGTAGAGGTTGCGCAGCAACTGGGCCTTCCAGTTGTTCCAGGTGCCGGGCCCGACGCCGCGAATGTCGCAGACGGTCAGAACGGTCAGCAGGTCGAGCCGCTTCTTGGTTTTGACCGCTCGAGCGAAGCTGCGGATGGTGCGCGGGTCGGAGAGGTCACGCTTCTGCGCCATGTCCGACATCAGCAGGTGATAGCGCACCAGCCACTCCACATCCTCTGCCTCACGCGGCTTGAGGTGAAAGCGCGGAAGAACGGCGCGGGCAATCTTGGCGCCGAGCACCGAGTGGTCCTCTTCCCGACCCTTGCCGATATCGTGGAACAGGAGGGCGAGGTAAATGACCTTGCGATTGACCCCCGCCTTCAGGATGCGCGAGGCAACCGGCAGGTCTTCGATCAATTCGCCGCGTTCGATCTCGGCAAGTTCGCTGATGGTCTGGATGGTGTGCTCGTCCACCGTGTAGTGGTGGTAGATGTTGAACTGCATCATCGCCACGATGGGCGCGAACTCGGGGATGAAGGCTGAGAGCACGCCCAGCTCGTTCATCCGGCGCAGCGCCCGCTCGGGGTTGCCATGCTTGAGCAGCAAACCCAGAAAGATCCTTGCGGCCTCCGGGTCGGCGCGCATTTCGTCGTCGATCAGGTCGAGGTTTGCCGTGACGAGCCGCATGGCGTCAGGGTGGATCAGCAGCCCGGTGCGCAGAGCCTCCTCGAAGATGTGCAGCAGGTTCAGCTTATCGGCGAGAAAGGCATCTTCATCCTTCACGTCCAGCCGCATCTGCCGCACTTCATAGCCCGGCTTCACCCTGCGGCGGCGCAGAAGCCCGACCAGATGCGGCAACCGCTTGACGTGATCGGCCTCCAGCGCGGTCAGGAAGATCCGGGTCAGTTCCCCCACCATCGTCGCATGGCGGAAGTAGTCCTGCATGAAATGCTCAACGGCGCGACGGCCCGGGCTGTCGGCATAGCCCATCCGTGCCGCCACCTCGATTTGCATGTCGAAGGTCAACTGATCCGCCGGACGGCCCGCCAGAAGGTGAAGATGCGCCCGCACGGCCCAGAGAAAGTTTTCCGCCTGCTCGAAGGCCGTGAACTCCTCGGGCGTAAACACGCCCAACGGCACGAGCTGCGAGATCTCGTCGACGTGGTGGATATACTTGGCAATCCAGAAGAGCGATTGCAGGTCACGCAGCCCGCCCTTCCCTTCCTTCACGTTGGGCTCCAGCATGTAGCGCTGTCCACCCTGTTTCTTATGCCGCTCCGTCCGCTCATCGAGCTTGGCTTCGATGAACTCCTTGCCGGTACCCGCAAAGAGGCCCTGGTGCAGCTTGTCGTGTAGCTCCTTCTCCAGCGGCCTGTCGCCCGCCAGAAAGCGCAACTCGATCAGCGAGGTGCGGATGGTGTAGTCCTGCTTGCCCAGCCGCATGCACTCCTTCACCGTCCGGCTGGCATGGCCGACCTTCATGTGAAGATCCCAGAGGATATAGAGCGTGCTCTCGATCACGCTCTCCGCCCAGGGGGTGATCTTGTAGGGCGTCAGAAACAGCAGATCCACATCGGAGTGCGGGCTCATCTCGGCCCTGCCGTAGCCGCCCACGGCACAGAGCGCTATGTGCTCCGCCGATGTCGGGTTGGGCAGCGGGTGCAGGAACTGCCGGGTGAACCAGAAGGCCGTCACCACCAGACCATCGGTCAGATAGGCATAGGCATGCACCATCTCGCGCGCCTTCAGCGGATTCTGCTCGAAGGCGTCTCCGATCGCGGTTCGCCCCGCCTTCGCCGCGGCATTCAGATGCCGTGTCACCGCCGCACGGCGGGCCATCGGGTCGGAGCCGGCCTCGGCGCAGGCGTCTTCGATGGCACGAGCCAGCGCGACCGTGTCGATGATCTCCTCCGGCGCGCAGATCATCGCGCCGGAAGGGGCTATCGGCTCTGGGAGTGTGGCGAGATCAGAAACCGGCACCACCAAAACTTCTTGGCGCAGGGTCTACGATGACGACCTGGTTGTTGCGGATCTGGGCGATGGCAAGACCCCGCTGATTGGTGCCGTCACCCCGCAGGCGGAAGATGCCCCCGGTGCCGACAAATCCGGACCCTTGGGTCAGCGCACCCCGTGTGAGCGCGTCGGAGCCGCGACGTTCGACCAGCGCGCCAATGGCGGCGATCCCGTCATAGGCGAGGCCGGCAATGGGGTGCGGGCTTCCGCCGAAACGGGCGGCGTAGCGATTCTGGAAGCTGTTGTAGAGGTTGTTGTCGGGCAGGGCGAACCACGCACCCTGAAGGCCCGGCTGGGTCAGCGCCTCTGCCGGAATGTCGAGCCGCCCGAGCCCCATGAACTGGGTCACACCCGGAGACAGGCCGGCTTCGGGCAGAAGCTGCGCCAGGAAAGGCATGGCCCCGTCGTTGGTGGAGGTAAAGAACACCGAGGTCGCGCCCGAAGCCTTGGCCTGCGCCACGATGTTCGGCACCGCCGCCACGAGCCCTTGCTGCGACAGCTCGAACGAGGCCGAACCGGCATTGGTGGCGCCAGTGTTGCGAATCGCCTTCGCGATGGCATCGCGCCCGATTTCCTCGGCAACCGAACGGGCGTGAACGGTGAAGATGTTGCCCTTGCCGTTGCGCCGCGCATAGGACACCAGCCGCGTGGCGGTGTTCTCGAAGGTCGGGCCGAGCACAAAGACGTTGCCGCCCGCAATCTCGGGGTTGTTGGAGAAGGCCAGAACGTTCACGCCTTCGTCGGCCACGGCCACACCGGCGGCATTGGCGGCTTCGGAGTAGACCGGCCCGAGGATTACCTTGGCCCCGGCGTCCACCGCGGCCTGGGCCTGGCGGGCGGCGTTGCCGGCATTTCCGGCGGTATTGTAGACGCGCAGGTCAATCTGGACGCCATCGAGGTCGGCAATGGCGAGACGCGCGGCGTTTTCGAGTGCCTTGGCCAGCACATCGTCGCCCGAGCGACCGGAGCCACCGGGAACCAGAAGCGCAACCGGAACGGCGCGGCTGGTGTCGATCTTGGGGCCGGAGTTGCTGCCCAGCCCGCCCAGCGCTGCGGGATCACAGGCAGCAAGCAGGGCGATCACGCCTACAGCAAGGAGTTTGGCCGCCATCCGGCGGGGAGTCGTCAATACGGCAAACATGGGGTACTCCTTCAGAGCCTCGGGGCTTCGGTATAAACAGCCGGGTTCGAACAATTCTAACATCTGCGGGAGCCAAGTAAATGTCTGAGCCAACAGGAGGACCGGCCTGGCGAAAGACACCGCTCTCGGCAGGCCTTTATTTCGTGGCCACCCCCATCGGATCCGCCCGAGACATCACGTTGAGGGGGCTGGATATTCTGGCTTCGGCCGAGGTGATTGCGGCGGAAGACACGCGCACGGCCCGCAAACTGCTGGAACTGCACGGCGTGCCGCTCGCCGGGCGACGCCTGATCGCCTATCACGACCATTCCTCCCCTGCAGCCCGAAACGGCGTTCTGAAACTTGCGGCAGAAGGCGCGTCTGTCGCCTATGTGAGCGAGGCCGGCTCGCCCCTGGTGGCGGACCCGGGATATGCCTTGGGCAGGGACGCGGCCGCGCAGGGCATCTCCGTAACCACCGCACCAGGCCCCTCGGCGGCGATTGCGGCACTCACCCTCTCGGGCCTGCCATCTGACCGCTTCACCTTTGTCGGCTTTCCGCCGTCCTCCGGCGGTGCGCGCAAGCAGTTCGTTGCAGAGGTTTCCCGGTTCGGATCAACCGTGATCCTCTTCGAATCCCCAAAGCGCATTAGCGCTCTGTTAGGCCTTTTGTGCGAGTCTGCCGGTGAAGATCGCCCCGCGGCTCTGGCTCGGGAACTGACGAAGAAGTTTGAGGAAGTTCGGCGTGGCTCCTTGGCCGAACTGAGTGCCTCGGTGGCCGATGATCCGCCGCGTGGCGAGATCGTGCTTGTAATGTCCGGTGCTGTCGCTGGCGAAGCAGACCCGGAGGTTGTTGACGCCGCTTTGGGCGAGGCCCTGAGCCGGCTGCGCGTAAAGGATGCCGCGGCAGAGGTCGCCGCTGCCTTGGGCAGACCCAAGCGCGAGATGTATCAGCGGGCGCTGGAGCTGTCCCGCGCGACAGGAGATGACTGATGCCGTTCGACCTTGCCCCATCTTCCCACCGCCGCCACCGCGGCCTGCGCAATTACCACGCCGGGCGGATGGCCGAGGACACGGTCGCATTGGGATACGAGGCGCGCGGTGGCACCATTGCCGAGCGCCGCTGGCGTGGAGAGGGCGGTGAAATCGACCTTATCGTCGAAACCCCTGACACGGTGGTCTTTGTCGAAGTCAAACAGAGCAGCACCTTCGATCGCGCCGCAGAATCGATATCCCCGCGGCAGGTCGCGCGGATCATGGCGGCGGCTTCGGAGTATGTCGGGCGTTACCCCGCGGCGCTCTCGACCCCGATGCGCTTCGACCTCGCCCTCGTGAATGGCCGGGGCGAACACCGGATCTTGGAAAACGCCTTCTTCGGCTGACCCGTTGCAACTCCCTGCAGGCTCCTACATGAGAAGGAGAGTGCAAAAAGGGAGTGCGCGATGAAGGTCGCCTTTCAGATGGACCCGATTGGCGGCGTGGATATCAACGCCGACAGCAGCTTCAGGCTCGCCGAAGAGGCGCAGGCGCGAGGTTGGGAGCTTTTCTACTACACCCCGGACCAGCTGGCCTGGAAACAGGGCAAGGTTGTTGCGCAGGGCTGGCCGCTCGAGGTGCGACGCACCAAGGGCGACCACTTCACGCTGGGCGACCTGCAGGAGATCGAGCTGTCCGGGATGGATGTAATCTGGCTGCGGCAGGATCCGCCCTTCGACATGGGCTACATCACCACCACCCACATCCTCGAGCAGATCGGCGGCAAGACCCTCGTGGTCAACGACCCGTTCTGGGTGCGCAACAGCCCCGAGAAGCTGCTGGTGCTCAACTTCCCCGACCTCACCCCGCCAACGCTCATTGCCCGCGACCTCTCCGCCCTGCGGGCCTTCAAGGCCGAGCATGGCGATATCATCGTCAAGCCGCTCTACGGCAACGGCGGGGCGGGCGTGTTCCGCCTCGGCCCTGACGACAGAAACCTTGCCTCGCTGCACGAGCTCTTTGCCGGGATCAACCGCGAGCCCCTCATCGCCCAGAAATTCCTCCCGGCCGTGGCCAAGGGAGACAAACGGGTGATCCTGGTAGACGGCGAGGCTGTCGGGGCGATCAACCGCGTTCCGCTCGAAGGCGAGACCCGCTCCAACATGCATGTCGGCGGCAAGCCGGTCAAAGTCGAGCTGACAGAGCGTGACCGCGAGATCTGCGCCGCAATCGGGCCGCTTCTGCGCGAGCGCGGGCAGGTCTTTGTCGGGATCGACGTGATCGGAGACTGGCTGACCGAGATCAACGTGACCTCCCCCACCGGCATTCAGGAGCTGGAACGCTTCGACGGGATCAACGTTGCCGGCAAGATCTGGGACGCCATCGACCGGCGCATAGCCGAACGCGGCTGAGGCCCGGCCACCATCACAATGGACAGGGTGCCCTAATGTGCCGGGGCACCCACCGGATCCAGCAGCGAGCGTCCGCCATCCATTGTCACGATCTGCCCCGTGATGAAGCCCGCGCTCTCCGAAGCCAGGAACTGCACCACCTCCGCCACCTCGGAAGGCTGCGCAATCCGGCCCAGCGGCGTGTGCTCCACGATATCCTCACGGTAGCCCTCGTTCTCGTTCAGCGCCTTGTTCAGCGAGGTGGTCAGCACCGAGCCGAAGCTCACCGCGTTCACCCGGATGCGCTGCGGCGCGAGCGCCACCGCCATCGAACGGGTCATCTGGTCAAGAGCCGCCGAGGACACCGAGTAAGCCAGCAACCGCGGATGGGTGCGCCGGGCGGCAATCGAACTCATGTTCACCACGCAGCCCGCGTCCCCCTCCCCTTCGCCCTCACCGGCCTGCTTGGCGAACCGCTTGGATATGAGCTGCGTAAGACGCAGCGCCGTCATCATGTTCTGCTGCAGCAGCTCCTCGACCTCGTCCTTGTCCGGCTCCCCCGGCACGGAGGGCAGCACGACCCGGTAGGCATTCACCAGCACATCGACCCGCTCGAAGGCGTCGATCGTGGCCGAGAGCAGGTTTGCCTGTGCCAGCCGCTGCCGCAGGTCGCCGGCAAAGTACCGCAGGCGGCTCTCCTCGGCTTCAGCATCGGCGGCAAAAGCCTCGGCAAGCCGCTTGTCGTCAGAATCGGCGGCCATCACATTGGCCCCGCGAGCCACGAAATGGCGCGCAATCGCCATGCCCAACCCGTGGCTGGCCCCGGTAACGATGCAGGTCTTGCCCTTGATCGAAAAGCTCATGTGCAGTCCTTCGTGGCGGCCAATCGGGCCGAACCCTAATGCCTATCGGCGTCCTTGGCGAGCCGGCCGTGACGCGGCAAACAGTTTGAAGCGCGTATCCCCGCCGATCTCGGCCACCTCGCCGAAGCTTGCGGCAAGAGCCGCCTCATAGGGCAGATGCCGGTTGGATACCATCCAGAGCCGCCCCGATGGCTTGAGAGAGGCCGCGGCGGCCTCGATGAACGATGCCCCCATGGCCGGATCCGCGGTTCTGGAGGGGTGGAATGGCGGGTTCATCACGATGTGATCCACCTTCTCCGCAAGCGGCACCATCGCGTCGCCCCAGGTGAATTGCGCCCGCGGGTCGGACAGGTTCGCCCGTGCAGCTTCCAACGCTGCCCATTCCGCCTCGATCAGCTCCACCGCCTCAACGCCCTCGCGCTCGAGAACCGCCGCCGACAAAAAGCCCCAGCCCGCGCCCAAATCGGCCACACGGCCCTTCATCTGCGCTGGCAGCGCCTCGGCCAGCAGCACCGACCCCGGGTCTGGCCCCTCCGCCGAGAACACGCCCGGCGCCGTCTTCCAGCCCTCAGCGGCACGCGACACGGCCGGCAAGCGCCACTCAGAGAAGTCACCGCCCGTCACCGCAAAAACCTTGCCATGTGACTTCGAGAAGGCGGCAGAGACCTCTCCCTGCTTGCGCGCGGCCTTCCAAAGGCTTTCGGCACCGTCGGTCTTTGCGCCATCCACCAGCACCGGACCGCCGAGCGCGATCGCCTGCGCGAGCAGGTCGCGGGCCAGTGCCTTGGCGCGCGGGACGAAGACGATCGCGCCGACATAGTCTCCCGAGGGTTCGCGCTCCACGGCATAGCCGCGTGCCGTCCAGGCCGCATGATCGGGGAAATATCCGGTAACAACCTCTGCCCCCTCGGGCAGCCAAGCCTCACCGGCGCCGGGGCGAAACACCGCAATCCGCCCTTCGGGGAGTGTGATTGCGCCCGCGTCGAGCGCCATTTTCAATCTGGAGTTCATAGAAGGCAGAGCCGCAGCCCTATTCCTTTTCCATCGTGCATTGCAGCGGGTGCTGGTGCCGTCGGGCGAAATCCATCACCTGCGCCACCTTTGTTTCGGCCACTTCATGGCTGAACACGCCAACCACGGCCAGCCCCTTCTTGTGCACCGCCAGCATGATCTCGAAGGCCTGCGCGTGAGTCATGTTGAAGAACCGCTCCAGCACATGCACCACGAATTCCATAGGCGTGTAGTCGTCATTCAGAAGCATCACCTTGTACATCGGCGGCTTCTTGGTCTTGGGCCGGGTCTTCAGTGCAATCGACGGATCGCCGCCTACGGCGTCGTCGTCGTCATCCTGCGACATCGTGATGGGCTCAAGGCGCATGGCGCTCCGTATCTGGCATGGTCTGGTGCAAGGGATATCGGGGCCGTTATATAAGGCCAGTCCCCGCCCTGAAAAGGGTGCGCACCAAGAGAAACACGCAAAATGCCCACGAATCCCCCGCCAAACCTGCAGCTCATCGGTTTCGACGCCGATGACACGCTCTGGCACAACGAGCGGTTCTTTCAGCTGACCCAGGAGAGATTCGCCGAACTGCTGGCCGATTTTGCCGACCCGGGCCACCTCGATGCCCGGCTTCTCGAGGCCGAGAAACGCAACATCGGGCACTACGGCTTCGGGATTAAGGGCTTTGTCCTTTCCATGGTCGAAACCGCGATCGAGGTGACCGACGGCAGGGTGCCCGGCGCGGTGATCGGGCAAATCCTCGAAGCTGGTCGCGACATGCTGCGCCATCCCATCGAGCTGCTCCCCCATGCCCGCGAGGCGGTGGAACAGCTCGCCGGGCGCCACAGGATCGCGCTCATCACCAAGGGCGACCTGCTCGATCAGGAGCGCAAGCTGGCACAATCCGGGCTGGGCGACCTCTTCGACCGAATCGAGATCGTCAGCCACAAGGATCCCGAGACATACGCCCGAATCTTCACCGGACACGCCGAGGGCGAGGCGATGATGGTCGGCAACTCAATGAAATCTGATGTTCTGCCCGCTTTGGAGGTCGGCGCCTGGGGTGTTTTCGTGCCTCACAGCCTCGGCTGGGCCCTCGAACATGCCGACCCCCCACAAGCGCAAACCCGCTTCCGCGAAATAGCAGATTTGGGCGAACTTCCTGCGCTGGTCGAAGGTATAAGCTAAACATCTAGCGGAAGCGGTCCCGACGGCCCGCTAGATGTAGCGCATGTGACATCGGTGCAACCTTAAAAAACCTCTCAAATGTCATGTTTTCGCACGAAAAAACCTGTGCTAGCGTCATACTCAAGCAGAACAAAAAATGCTGACCGGAAAAATCCGGCAGCCTGAGGCAGTAAAAGGCAAGCGACGTGAGCACGCTCTCCCAGAGAGGCCGTTTCGGTCTCGTCATCGGACTTATTCTCATCACTCTCCTCAGCGTCTCGCTGAGGGCCAACGCCGCGCCTTATGCGGCGATGGTGATCGACGCACGAACCGGGGAGGTGCTGCACTCGCGCAATGCCGATTCCCGGCTTCACCCTGCGTCGCTGACCAAGATGATGACCCTCTACATCGCGTTTCAGGCGGTCGAGTATGGCGAGCTGACGCTCGACACACCGATCCTGATCTCGCAGAAGGCCGCCTCCGAGCCGCCCTCCAAGATCGGGCTGAAGGCCGGGCAGAAGGTGGCCCTGCGCTACCTCATCCGCGCCGCCGCGGTGAAGTCGGCCAACGATGCCGCCACCGCCATCGGCGAGGGAATCGCCGGATCCGAGGCCGCCTTTGCCCGCCGCATGACTCGCACGGCCCAGGCCCTCGGGATGACCCGCACCACCTTCAAGAACGCCCACGGCCTCACCGAAGAGGGCCACCTCTCGACCGCCGCCGACATGACCAAGCTCGGCCGCCACCTGTTTTACGACTATCCCGACTACTACAACCTGTTCTCGCGCATGACGACGCAGACCATGGGCAAGACCGTCCCCAACACCAACCGTCGCCTGCTCGCGGCCTACAAGGGCGCTGACGGTATCAAGACGGGCTACACCCGCGCCGCCGGTTTCAACCTCGTGGCCTCCGCCGAGCGTGGTGACGAGCGCATCATCGCCACCGTCTTCGGCGGCCGCAGCTCCGCCACACGCAATGCCAAGGTGGCAGAACTCCTCGATCTCGGCTTTCGCAGGGCCCCCTCCCGGGTCGCCGTTCGCAAGCCCGCCAAACCCGCCTACACCAAGGATGACACCGGCCCCGCGCCCGTCATGACCGCCGCGCTCGAAGCGCCCACGCCCGCACCCAAAGGGGGCGACGGCGTCTACAAGGGCAAGACCATCCGCGTCAGCGGCACCGTCCTGAACTCGATCCGCCCCCGCCGCCGTCCCGGCGCGGAACCCGCTGCACCCACCGTCGAAGTGAGTGAAGAGCTGTTGCTCGCCGCCCTCTCCGAGGAGATCGACGCCGCCGTGGCCGCCGTCACAGCAGAGGCCGCCGAGGCGGATGACGCCGTCAAGCTGGCCAGCGCCGCCCCCGGCGCTTCGCTCGAGAGCGAAGAGCAGGTGGCAGAGGCCCTGGCCGAGTTGAAGGGCGATCCCGAGAAGGCCGATGTGGCGCCCGAGCAGGTGGTGCTGGCCGCCGTCAGCCCCACCGCCCGCCCCGAGATCGAGCCGGGTGAGATCCCGGGCACGGCCGGTGATCTGGAAGTCGCCATCACCGAAGAGTCCGGCGCCTTCACCGCCGCCGGTGGCCCTTCCATCTCCCCCGACCTCCTCCCCAAGCCGCGTCCGACCCGGAACCGGCCCGCCCCGGAGGCCGACTCCGTGCAACTGGCGTCTGCCGAGGCCGCACCGGCGATCCTTCCTGCCGTGGCCCCAGCCCGCACCCAGCCCGAAGAGCCGGTTGTCATCACCCGCGCCTCCACCTCCGGCGGCAAGCTCTGGGCAATCTCGCTGGGCAAGTACCCGTCGCGCTTCTCGGCCGAGAAGGTGCTGCTGAAGACCGCGCTGAAAGAAATGGAAACGCTCGATGGCAGCCTGCGCAAGGTGAACAACCGCAAGGGCGGCTTCGAGGCGATCTTCGTCGGCCTCTCCGCCGATCAGGCCAAGCTGGCCTGCGCCCGGCTCGAAGCCCGCGGCACCACCTGCACCGCGCTTGAGCCCGGCCAGGGCTGAGCGATACAGAGATAACGAGGGACGCGCCCGGGGGAGAAATCCGCCGGGCGTTTCATCTTTGACGATCCGCAAACACATGGTGTTCTAAGGACGAGGCGTGTTGTCCCACTCGTCCGACAGGATGCGCTGGCTATCCCCATCCGGGTCGTCGAACTGTCGGCTCCGCAGGGCCCATCCAAAGGCACCAAGCCCGAGCGCCCCCAGCGCCAGAGAAATCGGGATCAGGTAAACCAATATTTCCATCAGCGAAGCCTCAAAGCGTTCAGCGACACCGTGATCGAGCTGGCCGACATCGCCAATGCCGCCACCAGCGGCGTCGCAAGGCCCGCCACGGCGAGAGGCACGGCGATCAGGTTGTAGGCACTGGCGATCCGAAAGTTCTCGCGAATCCGGCGGACCGCCCTTCGCGCCGTCACCACCGCATCCGCCACCGGCATCACGCTTTCGCCCAGCAGCACGATGTCGGAGGCGACCCGCGCCGCGTCCAGTGCCGTCGCCGGGCTGATGGAAGCATGGGCGGCCGCCAGCGCAGCCGTGTCGTTCAACCCATCCCCCACCATCAGCACCTTCGCCCCTTCGGCCTGAAGCGCCTCGATCCGCGCGGCCTTTTCCGCCGGGAGCACGCTGGCGCGATAGCTGTCTATCCCCAAGGTCTCGGCAAACCGGGCCACCGCGCCCGGCGTATCACCCGACAACAGCTCCACCTCGCAGCCCGCCGCTTTCAACCCGGCCACAACCTCCGAGGCGCCCGGGCGCAGCCGATCGGCAAAGAGGAAGGCAACCGGCGGTTCGTCCCCAACCAAAAGCCAAGTTGCCGTTTCCGCCCCGGTCCTCGCGCCGACCCATTCCGCCCTGCCGAGCCGCACCCTGCGGCCCCCGGCGCGGGCCTCGCTCCCAAGCCCCGGCATTTCCTTCACGTCCTCGACCGGCAAGGGCAGCACGCCCTCGTTGCGCAGCGCAGCCGTGAGGGCCACCGCGAGCGGATGGGCCGACCCCATGGCGAGCGACAGCGCCGCCCGCTTCGCATCACCAGGCACATCGGCAAGGTTCATCGGCTCCGGCGTGCCCATGGTGAGCGTGCCGGTCTTGTCGAACACCACATGCGTCACCTCCGCCAGCCGCTCCAGCGCCGTGCCCTCCTTGATCAGCAGCCCCTTGCGGAACAGCCGCCCCGAGGCCGCGGTGACAACGGCGGGCACCGCAAGGCCCAGGGCACAGGGGCAGGTGATGATCAGCACGGCAGCAGCGATGTTGAGCGCAACCCGCACATCCAGCGTCGCCACGAACCAACCGACTCCGGCCAGCAGCGCCAGAATATGGACCCCCGGCGCATAGAGCCCCGCCGCCCGGTCGGCCAGCGAGGTGTATCGGGTCTTGGCGCTCTCAGCCACGGCCACGAGGTCGGCCATCCGGTGCAGAGACGTGTCGCGCCCCGCCGCCGTCACCCGGACCGTCAATGGGCCCGTCAGGTTGATCTCACCGGCACTCACCCCCTGCCCCGGCACCGCCGCCACCGGATTGGTTTCACCGGTGAGCAGGGCGCGGTCCAACTCCGAGCGCCCGCGCACGATCACCCCATCCACCGGCATCCGCCCCCCCGGGCGCACCAACACCAGATCGCCCGCGGCCAGCTCCGCCACGCCAACTGTCTCCTCCCTGCCCGCCACCAACCGAACCGCCCGAGGCACTTCCAGCGCCGCAAGCTCCTGCGCCGCCGAACGGGCCACCGAACGGGTGCGGAAATCCAGGTATCGTCCCGCCAGCAGGAAAAAGGTCAGCGACAGCGCCGCATCGAAGTAGGCATGCGCGCCGGAGTGAATCGTCTCGTAGAGCGACGTGCCGAGCGCCAGCAGGATCGCAAGCGAGATCGGCACATCCATGTTCAGCCGCCCCGCCCTCAAGGCCTGAGCCGCCGAGGCAAAGAACGGGCGCGCCGCAAACCCCACGGCCGGAAAGGCAATCGCCGCGCTGATCCAGTGAAACAGATCACGGGTCGCGCCCTCTGCCCCGCTCCAGACCGCGACGGACAGCAGCATGACGTTCATCATCGCAAATCCCGCTACGGCGAGGCGCATCAGCAGATCACGTCCGGCACGGTCGGCTTCGGTGGTGGTGAGCAACTCCGGGTCCAGCTCATGGGCAACAAACCCCGCCGCCGTCAACGCCCCCACCAGCGCACCCGCCTCCACCGTGCTGTCGGCTTCAACCCGCGCCCGCTTCAGGGTCAGGTTAACCCGCGCCGAGGCCACGCCGGGCTGTGCCGCCAGCACACGCTCGACGCCGGAAATGCAGGCGGCACAGTGGATCTCGGGCAGAGACAGCATCAGCTCCTTCTCGGCCATCGCACCGGTGATCTCGCCCATCGCGGGCAGGGCCACGCAGGCCGGGCAGGCCGCCAGGCCGCCGCGCTCGAGGCTCCCGTCCATGTCAGCCACGCACCGTCAGAATGAGCCGCTGCTCGAACGGCGTGCCATCGGCGGCCCGCGCCGACACCCGGATCTCCCAACGCCCCTTCGCCAGCGCCACCCGCGCCACAAACTGCGAGCCCTCCGCCGCAAACTCCGGCTCTACGTCGTGCTGCCGCTCCGTCGTGCGCCCGATCATTGCCGAGAACCCCTCCACCGCAGCAGGGGCGCCCCCTGCCCCGGTCATGGCAATCGTCAGCACGCCGTTCTCGTAGCGCGGCACCGCCTCCCAGCCCAGCGCCTCCTGCGCCGCGCGCTTGCGGTCGAACTCCTGGCTGGCAACGTAGGAATTCTTCACCTCCAGCCCCGGAAAGGTGCTCACCGCCTTCCACGCCATCGTGAGGTTGACCCCGATGATGACGGCAAAGGCACCCGCCGTCACCGCAAAGACCTGGCCGCCGGTAATCTCGCTCATGGTCACTCTCCCTTTCCGTTGAATGTGCTGTCCCGGTGCACCCGGTCGCCGTTGCTCAGGTCTTCCACCCAGAACCGAAAATCCGTCAGGTCGCCCACGGCCGCCGCCGAGCCGGGCGGTGCCATCACGTGGACCCGTTGCAGCATCGTCTCGTCCGCCGGCACCATGACCGAGGCATAGGGCGTTCCCTCGATATCGACCCTCAGGTCGGCTGCACCCGTCAGCGCGATCTCGAAGCGCCGCGCTTCGGCGTGCTTGTTGCGCAGGCGCAGCTCGTAGGTGTTGCGGATGGTGCCGTCCGAGAGCGTAACGTTCACCGGGTTGCGCACCGGCGCGACGGTCAGGTTGATCTCGGGGCGGATGAACAGCGCCACCAGCAGCCCGACGCCCACCAGCGCCCAAAGCACGGTGTAAAGCAGGGTGCGCGGGCGGAAGATGTGATGCCGCCACACGCTCTTGGGCTGGTGCCCCGTCGTCTCCCACGCCTCGTCGGAAATCGCGAGATAGCCCACCAGCCCGCGCCTGCGGCCCAGCCGATCCATCGTCTCGTCGCAGGCGTCGATGCACAGCCCGCAGGTGATGCACTCCATCTGCTGGCCATCCCGAATATCGATCCCCATAGGGCAGACGTTGACGCAGGCCATGCAATCCACGCAGTCCCCCGCCTTCGGATCGCGCGCCTTGCCGCGCGGCTCGCCCCGCCAGTCGCGATAGCCGATGGTGAGCGTGCTTTCATCCATCATCGCGCCCTGAATCCGTGGCCAGGGACACATGTAGATGCAGACCTGTTCGCGCATGAACCCGCCGAACACGAAGGTGGTCGCGGTCAGCACGGCGATGGTGGTGTAGGCCACCGGGTGAGCCTCGAGCGTGAACAGATCGCGCAACAGGTTCGGCGCATCGGTGAAGTAGAACACCCAGGCCCCGCCCGTCGCCAGTGCGATGGCCAGCCACGCCAGCCATTTCACCACGCGCAGCCGTGCCTTCCGGAAGTCGAGCCTTTTCTGCCGGTGCAGCCTGAGCCGCGCGTTGCGGTCGCCCTCGATCCAGCGTTCCATCAGGATGAAGAGATCGGTCCAGACCGTCTGCGGGCAGGCATAGCCGCACCACACCCGCCCCAGCGCCGAGGTGAACAGAAACAGGCCGAGCCCCGCCATGATGAGCAGACCGGCGATGAAGTAGAATTCATGCGGCCAGATCTCGATCCAGAAGAAAAAGAAGCGCCGGTTCGCGAGGTCCACCAGCACCGCCTGATCGGGCAGGTTGGGGCCACGGTCCCAGCGCAACCACGGGGTGACATAGTAGATGCCGAGGGTCACGATCATGATGACCCACTTCAGATTGCGGAAATTGCCCTTCACCCGGCGCGGAAAGATCGGCTCCCGCGCGGCATAGAGGCTCTTCGGCTCTTCCGGCTCCACACTGCTCACGACTCAGACCCTTTCGCGCGTTCGCTCTCCCCTTCTCTGGTGCCACGACTCCGCCCGGCAGGCCTTGACCTGCATCAAACCCGCCGCCGCCCTGCGCGTTGGGGCATGTCTGCGGGCCTTTCGGACGCAGACAGCAAGTGGCCCCGGCCCCTCCAAGGAAACGCGCGAACAGGAAGGAGGACCGGGGCCTGTCCGGACGGACCGGACTTGCGGTGCCGTGGCGAAAGGGTGGGCCACGGCGCGCCATGGCCCCGGTTTAGCAGGCGTCCGGCGGGCCGGCCTTGATCTGGGTCAATCGGCGGCGGGTTTCTGCGCCCTGAGCCAGCGGGCGAACTTTGCAGCCGAGGCCCGCAGCGGCCCCGGACGGGTGACGATGAAGTAGCCTTCCTCCACCTGCCCGCGGTTGAACAGCACCGTCAGCGCGCCGGTGGCGAGGTCTTCCTCGATCAGCGCGCGGGTGGTGGCGGCAAGCCCCTCGCCCCTGCGCGCAGCCTCCAGCACGAAATTGCCGGGCAGATGGGTCTGCACCCGGGTCCGCGCCTCCGTCACCCCCTGGCTCGCCAGCCATTCATCAACCTCGTTGGTGCCAAGCTCCTGAAGCCACGGCAGCCCCAGAAGGTCTTGCGGCTGCGCGATCCGACGGCCCTGCACCAGTTCCGGTGCGGCAACGATCACATATTCCGAGGGCACCAGCAGCTCGCTGTCGACCCCGGCCCAGTCGCCCTTGCCATGACGGATGGCGATGTCGACCCCGCCCGGCGCAAGCGGCAACCGATGCGGCGATGGGTTGAGCATCAGTTCCACCTCGGGAAAACGCTCCCGAAAACCGGCCAGCCGGGGCATCAGCCAATAGGCGGCAAACATCGGCGTGGTCGTGACCTGCACCGGCCGCCCCTCGCCCCGCCCGCTGATCCGCGCCACCGCGTCGCTGATGAGCGCAAAGCCCCCGGTGACGGCCACCGCCAGCTCCTCGCCCGCCTCGGTCAGCCCCACGCTGCGCCCTCGCCGCTCTACCAGCGCCACGCCGAGATGCGCCTCGAGCGCCCGCACCTGCTGGCTGATCGCCGCATGGGTCACGCCCAGCGCCTCCCCCGCCGCCGTAACAGAGCCAGCCTCGGCCAAGGCTGCATAGGACCGCAGCATGGCGGGCGGAGGCAGGTCGCGTAGTATCATTGGTTAGCCTGGCTTACATGTGTCTTACTATTAGCCTCGCCTCGATGGCCCAAAAGGTCAATAACAGAGGGACCAGCAGCCTTGAGAGGAGGCCCGACGTGTTTACCATACTTTCAAAGGCCTTTCTCACGGCCACCCGGACGACAGAGGGCAGACCCGCCCTTTCGTCGCCCGGCGCTCCCTGGCGGCAAAAGCTGCCGCGGCTCATCGCGTTCCCCGACGCCTGAAAGATGCGCCGCACCTGAAACGGCGCAGGAGGGCCGCCAGCCTCGCGCCAGCGACCCTCCTGCTCTCTTTCGCGCCCGGCCCTACTCGCCGCCGCCGCGCCCATGCACATAGGCCGTGACCGCGCGAATTTCGGCTTCGCTCAGGCGGGTGTTCCAATTGGGCATCACGCCATACCGGGCCTCGCTGACCGACTCCATCAGCGTCTCGTAATCGCCGCCGTAAAGCCAGATCGCATCGGCGAGGTTGGGCGCGCCCTGCTCGCGGTCGCCCTCCGCCGCCTCGCCATGGCAGGCGGCGCAATTGTCTGCAAACACCAGCCCGCCCGCCTCGACCTTCGCGGCATCGCGCGGGGCTCCCGAGAGCGACATCACGAAGTTCACCACCTCGTCGATCTGCGCAGGCTCCAGCAACTCGTCAGCACCAAAGCGGGGCATTTCCGAATAGCGGGCCTCGCCCTCCGGATCGTCCTCGTTGCGGATGCCGTGGGTGATCGAGAAATGGATCGCCTCCATGTCGCCGCCCCAGAGCCAATCGTCATCCAGCAGGTTCGGGTAGCCCTTGGCCCCGGCCGCGCCCGATCCGTGGCACTGGGCGCACCATGTCCTGAACACCGCGCCCCCCGCGTTCTCGGCAAAGCGGGCCAGCTCCGGATCGGCGGCGATCTGGTCGAGATCCGTGGCCACCAGCCGGGCGCGGATATCCGCATTGGCGGCGTCGAACCCGGCAATCTCCTCGGCCACCTCAGCGCGGGTCGAATAGCCCAGAAGCCCCTCCGTCGCCCCCTTCACCAGCGGCCAGGCCGGATAGGCCACGGTATAGCCGATGCCCCAGACGATGGTGGCGTAGAAGGTCCAGAGCCACCAGCGCGGCATCGGGTTGTCGTACTCCTGAATCCCGTCCCAGCTGTGGCCGGTCGTCGGAATGTCCTGCTCGGGCGTCTTCTGTCTCTTGCTCATTTCTTCGCCCCCTCGGAGCCTTCGCCCGCAGGCGTTCTGTCGTTACGGAAAATCAGGTTGGCGCATTCCTCGTGGTCCCGCCGGCTGCCGGGTCGAAAGGCCCAGAGCACGACGCCCGCGAAGAACAGGAACATGGCAAGAAGCACCCAGCTGTCGGCCAGCTCACGCATCCACGAATAGGTTTCCATCGGCTCGCCCCCCCTACCGGCTCTCGTCGGGCTGGAAGGTGGAAAAATCCACCATCGTCCCGAGCACCTGCAAATACGCCACCAGCGCATCCATCTCGGTCAGCGCGGCCTGCCCGTCGAAGTTGCGCACTTGTGCGCTCTCGCCATAGCGCGCGATCAGCCCATCGCTGTCGGCCCATGGGTCGGCCTGTGCGGCAAAGTCCTCGGCGGCGGCCTCGAGCATCTCGTCGCTGTAGGGCACGCCCACCAGCCGGTGGGTCGCCATCAACTCGCCCACGTGCTCCGCCTCGATGGTGCGGTCGAGCAGGTAGCCGTATTTCGGCATCACGCTCTCGGGCACCACGCTCTGCGGATCGGTCAGGTGATCCACATGCCACTCGTCCGAGTAGCGCCCGCCCACGCGGGCAAGGTCCGGCCCGGTGCGCTTGGAGCCCCATTGAAACGGATGATCGTACTTCGACTCCGCCGCGAGGCTGTAGTGCCCGTAGCGCTCCACCTCGTCGCGCATCGGGCGGATCATCTGGCTATGGCACACATAGCAGCCCTCGCGGATGTAGATGTCGCGCCCCGTCAGCTC
This sequence comes from Oceanicola sp. 502str15, assembly GCF_024105635.1. Classification (NCBI taxonomy): domain Bacteria; kingdom Pseudomonadati; phylum Pseudomonadota; class Alphaproteobacteria; order Rhodobacterales; family Roseobacteraceae; genus Oceanicola; species Oceanicola sp. 502str15. Next base: position 3,592,895 of record NZ_WYDQ01000001.1, on the reverse strand, counting down.
GAGCGGGCTGTAGGGCCGCACCCCCTCCACGTCCTCGATGGTGTTGTCGAGGTAAAAGAGCGGCGCAATCTCCACGATCCCGCCCACGGTGACGACGAGGAAGGAGGAGACCAGCAGCAGCGTAGCATTGGTTTCAAGGATCTTGTGCTTGTCGAGAAGTGCCATGTTTCCGGCCTCCCTTATTCAGCGGCAACGGCAGCGGCGGCGGGCACTCTGGCCTCGCCCTTGCGCACCGTCATCCACAGGTTCCAGGCCATGATCAGACCCCCGGCGAGATACATCACCCCGCCCAGCGCCCGGACCACATACATCGGGAATTTCGCGCTCACCGTGTCGGAGAAGGCGTTGACGAGGTAGCCGTTGGCATCGACCTCGCGCCACATCAGCCCTTCCATGATCCCCGTCACCCACATCGAGGCCGCGTAGAGAACGATCCCGATGGTCGCGAGCCAGAAATGCCAGTTCACCGCCGGCAGGCTGTAGAGCTGCGCCCGGTTCCAGAGCTTCGGCACCAGGAAGTAGAGCGCCCCGAATGTGATCATCCCGTTCCAGCCGAGCGCACCGGAATGCACGTGGCCGATGGTCCAGTCCGTGTAGTGGCTCAGGCTGTTGACCGCCCGGATCGACATCATCGGCCCCTCGAAGGTGGACATGCCGTAGAATCCGATCGAGACGATCATCATCCTGATGACGGGATCGGTCCTGAGCTTGTCCCACGCGCCTGAAAGCGTCATCAGCCCGTTGATCATGCCACCCCAGCTCGGCATCCACAGCACGACCGAAAACACCATGCCAAGGGTCGAGGCCCAGTCGGGCAGCGCTGTGTAGTGCAGGTGGTGCGGACCGGCCCAGATGTAGAGAAAGATCAGTGCCCAGAAGTGGATGATACTGAGCTTGTAGGAGTAAACCGGTCGCTCGGCCTGCTTGGGCACGAAGTAGTACATCATCCCGAGAAAGCCCGCGGTCAGGAAGAAGCCCACCGCGTTGTGGCCATACCACCACTGCGTCATCGCATCCTGCACGCCGGCAAACACCTGCACCGACTTCGAGCCGAACAGGCTCACCGGGATCGAGATGTTGTTGACCACATGCAGCATGGCCACGGTGACGATGAAGCTCAGGAAGAACCAGTTCGCCACGTAGATGTGGCGCTCCTTGCGGGTCAGGATCGTGCCGAGGAAGACAGCCAGGTAGGCCACCCAGACGGCCGTGAGCCAGAGGTCCACATACCACTCCGGCTCGGCGTATTCCTTGCTCTGGGTCGCGCCCAGCAGGTAGCCCGTCGCCGCCAGCACGATGAACAGGTTGTAGCCCCAGAACACGAACCACGCGAGGTTGCCGCCCCAGAGCCGCACCGCGCTGGTGCGCTGCACGATATAAAAGCTCGTGGCAATCAGCGCGTTGCCGCCAAAGGCAAAGATCACCGCCGATGTGTGCAGCGGCCGCAGCCGCCCGAAATTGCCGATCCCGTCGCCCAGCAGCTGAAAGTTGAGCTGCGGAAAAGCGAGCTGAAAGGCAATCAAAGTGCCCACCAGAAAGCCGACGATGCCCCAGAAGGTCGTGGCAACAACGCCGTAGCGCACCACCCCGTCCATGTAACCCTCGGCATTGATGATGGGGGCGGGCCGCTCTTCCCAGGTCGTGCGCACCGACCAGATGAACATCCCCGCCGCGATGGCGCAGATGATCAGCGCGTGCACCATATAGGCAAGGTCGCGCGCATAGTTCGCAGCGATCGCCGCGATCACGGCGACCAGCCCGAAGAGCACGATCTTCACGATATCCCACATGTCGGGTTTCCTTTCCTGTCCCCAAGAAGGCCCGACGGGGACTCACCCCGCAGAACGGCCTTCGAATTGGCGACAGGATCGTGCCAAGCTCCGGCCCCGTCCTTGATTCAGGTCAAATCAATGCCCGCGCGTTTGCGGCAGTCTCGGCACCAAAGCCCGCCGCCCCCGATGCGGCGGCCCACCCGGAGGACTGGATGACCATGGACCCGAAAACAATTCTCGCCCCCCTTCTCGAACCGCTGGAGGCAGGATCCGATCCGGCCCGCGCACTGGCCCATGCCGAGCGTCTCGCCGACCGCTTCGATGCGCATCTCGACGTGGTCGGCATCGGCTGCGACCACACCCAGGTCGCCTACTACTACGCAGGCGCCACCGCGCTGGTTCAGCAGGAGACCCATGACGAGGCCCGCCGACTGGCTGAGCAGATCGAGGCCAGCGCCCGCGCCAGCCTGAGTTCCAGCGCATTGCGATGGTCGGTTGAAAGTGCGGTCGGCCAGATGGCCGGGCTCGCCGCCCTCATCTCGGCCCGCGCCCGCATCGCCGACCTCGTGGTCATGCCCGCCCCCTACGGCGAGGGCCGCGGCCCGGAGTATGAAACAATGGTGGAGGCGGCGTTGTTCGACGGGCAGGCGCCGGTGCTCGTGGTGCCCGCCACGCCCGAAGCCTCACCGCGCCCGCGCCGTGCCGTCGTGGCCTGGAACCAGAGCCCCGAGGCCATGGCCGCAATCCGCCGCTCCCTGCCCCTGCTCGTCGGCGCCGATCTGGTGAACATCGCGGTGATCGACCCACCCCGCCACGGTGCAGAACGCTCCGACCCGGGCGGCGCTCTCAGCCAGATGCTCACGCGTCACGGGCTGCGCTGCGAGATCTCGGTGCTCGCCCGCACCCTGCCCCGGGTGTCCGATGTGATCAGTCGCCACGTGAGCGATATCGGCGCAGACCTACTGGTCATGGGCGCCTACGGCCATTCCCGCTTCCGAGAGGCGATCCTGGGCGGCGCTACCCGCGACATGCTCGAGAACCCACCCGTGCCGGTCTTCATGGCGCGATAGGGTCAGGCGAGCTGCAGGCTGGGCGCAGACCCAGCCCTGCGGCTCACACCATTACACCGCCATCGGAATCGTCGCCGGTTTCGGCCAGCAGCGCATCGTAGCTCGGCACCCGCACGCGGCGCTTGCCCTCCAGCTCGATGAGCCCGTCCTTCTTCAGCGCCGACACCTGCCGGCTCACCGTCTCCAGCGTCAGCCCAAGATAGTCCGACATCGCCTCGCGGGTGAGTGGCAGGTCAAACGTCATCTCGTCACCCATCGGCTCGCCCAGCCCGAGCGAGGCATCCCGGCGCCCCAGAATGGCGATCAGGCTGGCAATCTTCTCCCGCGCGGTCTTGCGCCCGAGGATCAGCATCCACTCCCGCGCCGCGTCCAGCTCGTCCAGCGTCATCTGCAGCAGTCGCTGCGCAACGTGCGGCGTGCGCTCCATCATCTGCTCGAACGGCTTGCGGCGGAAGCAGCACATCGTGATCTCCGTCACCGCAGTCACGTCATAGGCGGCCCGCTCCCGCCCTGGCCGCCCGACAAAATCCGATGGCAGCAGCAGGCCCAGCATCTGCGTGCGCCCGTCTTCCATGGTCTGGCTCAGGGTGGCCACCCCGCTGACGACCGACCCCAGAAAATCCATGTGATCGCCCGACCAGATCACCACCTGCCCGGCCTCGAAGCTGCGGTAATACTTGATCTCTTCGAGCTGGGCCAACTCATCGGTATCGCAACGCGCGCAAACCGCGCGGTGCCGGATCTGGCAACTGCCGCAGTCATGCGACGTGAGTTTGAAGTCGAGAACGGCCATTGCGCACCATTGATCTGGGTCAAGGCACCCCCGTGCCCGCAGCCGATAATCTATGCCAATGAACACCACCGCACAACTTGCCCGCCACGGCCTCTTTGACGCACGTGTGCCCCGCTACACCAGCTACCCGACCGCCCCGCAGTTTGCCGGCGGCGTCGATGGCGACCGTTTCGCCTCGTGGCTCCGGGCCGTCCCCGAGGGCGGTCAGGTCTCGCTCTACATCCACGTGCCATTCTGCCGCCGGCTGTGCTGGTTCTGCGCCTGCCGCACCCAGGGCACCTCGAGCGATGCGCCGGTGCGCGCCTATCTCGATGTGCTGAAGGCAGAGATCGCCCGGCTTGGCCGCCATCTCGCGCCGGGCGTCCGGTTGAGCCGGATGCACTGGGGCGGCGGCACGCCCACGCTGATGAATGCGGCGATGATCGCCGAACTTGCCGCGGCGGTTGAGGCCGTGGTTCCCATGGCGCCCGGGGCGGAGTTCTCGGTCGAGATCGACCCGAACGAGCTCGACGACACCCGGCTCGATGCCCTCGCCGCTGCCGGTATGACCCGCGCCTCCATCGGGGTGCAGGACTTCGATCCGGTGATCCAGAAGGCCATCGGCCGCGACCAGAGCTACGAGATCACCGCCCGCGCCGTCGAGACGATCCGCGCCCGCGGGATCGAAAGCCTGAACGCCGATATCCTCTTCGGCCTGCCGCACCAGACCCTCGAACGCATCTCCAGCTCGGTGCAGAAGCTGCTGTCGCTTTCCCCCGACCGGGTGGCGCTCTACGGTTATGCCCATGTGCCTTGGATGGCCAAGCGCCAGTCGCTCCTTCCCACCGACGCCCTGCCCACGCCCGAGCAGCGCCTCGCGCTCTTCGAAACGGCCCGACAGCTCTTTGCCTGGGACGGCTTTGCCGAAATCGGCATCGACCATTTCGCCCGCCCCGGCGACGGGCTGGCCCGTGCTCAAGCCGAGGGGCGGCTCAGGCGCAACTTTCAGGGCTACACCGATGACGGCGCCACCGCCCTGATCGGGCTCGGGGCCTCCTCGATCTCGCGCTTTCCGCAGGGCTATGCCCAGAACGCATCGGCCACATCGGCCTATATCCGCGACATTCGCGATGGAAATTTCGCCACAGCGCGGGGGCATGTGTTTTCGAAGGAAGACAGGTGGCGCGGCCGGATGATCGAGCAGCTGATGTGCGAGTTTCGCTGCGATACCAGCGCCATAACCTCGCTGGGTGCACGGGAGAGCTGGGTGCGCAGCGTTCTGGCGGGTCTTGCTGCGCACTTCGACGATGCCACAAGGCTCACCCCGCAAGGTCTCCAGATCCTGCCCGAGGCGCGCCCACTCACCCGCGTCATCGCCCGCGCCGTGGATGCCTACCACCTCTCCGGCGCGGGCCACAGCTCGGCCATCTGAGCCGGGCTATCCGCCCTGCGCGGTGCCCCGCCCCGCGAGCATACCCGGCAGGGCATCCCGGGTTTCGGGCGTGAAGTGAAAGGCCTGCCACCCCAGCGCACGCGCCGCCTCGACGTTGGCCCGCGTGTCATCGACAAAGAGGCACTCCCGCGGCGGCACGGCGAGGGCGGCGCTCACCGCCTCGAAGAACGCCGGCGAAGGCTTGGAAACGCCCAGCTCGCCGGAGCAAAGCACTGCATCAACTTGTGCCATCCAGCCCGTCTGCGCCCGAATGTAGCGCGCCCGCCGGGCCTCGTTGTTGGTGGCAATCACCTGGGGCACGCCCTCGGCTTTCAGCCGGGCCACAAGCGCCTGCATCTCTGCATCCGGCGTGTCATCGCGGGCAAACCAGTAGTCGATCAGCGCCTCGGCGCCCGGCGCATGACCCACCTCGGCGCACCATGCCGCGACAGGCTCGACAAGGTCTCTGCGCCCCTCGATCACCTCGCGAAACCCCTCCGCGAACACCGCCCGCTGAAACCCCGCAAGGCTCTGCCCTGTGTCGCGCTCGAAGTGCTCGGCCCAGATGAACCGCCCGTCCTCGACGCAGCGGTTCAGCACCCCGTCGAAATCCCAGGCGATGGCCCGGATCACGCCTCGCTCGCACCCGGCAGGTCGAAGGCGGCATCCATCAGCGTGCGGGTGTATTCCGTCTTCGGGGCGTCGAACACCTCCGCCGCAAGCCCGGCCTCCACCACGTCGCCCTGGCGCATGACCATGACCTTGTGGCTGAGCGCCCGCACCACCCGCAAGTCGTGGGAAATGAACAGGTAGGCTAGCCCGTACTTCTTCTGAAGGTCGCGCAGCAGGTCGACGATCTGCACCTGCACCGTCATGTCGAGCGCGCTCGTGGGCTCGTCGAGCACCATCAGCCGCGGGCGCAGGATCATCGCGCGGGCAATGGCGATGCGTTGGCGCTGCCCGCCCGAGAACTCGTGCGGATAGCGGTCCATCACCGCCGGGTCCAGCCCGACCTCGGTGAGCATCTGCGCCACCAGATCACGCGGGTGGTAGCCCTGCTCCACTCCGTGCACGCCCAGCCCCTCGGCCACGATCTGCGCCACGGTGAGGCGCGGGCTGAGGCTGCCGAACGGATCCTGAAACACGATCTGCATGTGCCGACGCAGCTCGCGCATCTGCCGGGTCTTCCAGCCCTGGATGTTCTCGCCGAGGTAGTAGATCGGCCCTTCCGACTGGATCAGCCGCATGATCGCCAGCGCCAGCGTGGTCTTGCCAGAGCCGCTTTCGCCCACGATCCCCACCGTTTCGCCCGCCCGCACCGACAGGCTGGCGGCATTGACGGCCTTCACGTGGCCCACGGTGCGCTTGAGCAGCCCGGCCTGGATCGGGAACCAGATGCGCAGGTCTTCGGTGCGCACGATCTCCTCGGCCCCGGCGGGCACTTCGGAGGGCCCGCCCTGTGGCGCGGCGGAGAGCAGCATCTTGGTGTAGGCGTGCTGCGGGTTGGCGAAGATCTCGGCGGTCGGGCCGGTCTCGACGATCTCGCCGTCCTTCATCACGCAGACGCGGTCGGCAATCGCCTGCACGATCCCGAGGTCGTGGGTGATGAACAGAAGGCTCATCTGGCGCTTCTGTTTCAGCTCCGCCAGCAGGTCGAGGATCTGCGCCTGAATGGTCACGTCGAGCGCCGTGGTAGGCTCGTCGGCAATCAGCAGCTCGGGGTTGTTGGCCAGCGCCATGGCGATCATTACCCGCTGGCGCTGCCCGCCCGAAAGCTGGTGCGGATAGGCGCCCAGGCGGCTTTCCGGGTCGCGGATGCCAACGTCTTCCAGCAGCTCGATGATCCGGCCGCGCGCCTCGCTGCGCTTGATGCCCTGGTGCAGCTCGAGGCTTTCGGCCAGCTGCTTTTCGAGCGTGTGCAGCGGGTTGAGCGAGGTCATCGGCTCCTGGAAGATGAAGGAGATGTCGTTGCCGCGCACCTCCATCAGCTTCTTCTCGTCCGCCCCCACCATCTGGTCGCCCTTGTAGCGCACCGACCCTTCGACCCGGGCACTCTCGCCCAGCAGGCTCACGGTCGACAGCGCGGTCACGGACTTGCCCGAGCCGCTCTCGCCCACCAGTGCCACGGTCTCGCCGCGGCCCACGCTAAAGCTCACCCCCTTCACGGCATGGGTCGTCTCTCCGTCCTGCCGGAAAGAAACCTTCAGCCCTTCGACTTCCAGCACGCCGCTCATGCAAACACCTTCCGCGGGTCGAAGGCATCGCGCACGCCCTCGAACACGAAGACCAGCAGCGAGAGCATGATGGCGAAGGTGAAAAAGGCGGTGAAGGCGAGCCAGGGGGCCTGTAGGTTCTGCTTGGCCTGAAGCGTCAGCTCGCCGAGACTCGGCGCGCTGGAAGGCAGGCCGTAGCCGAGAAAGTCAAGCGTGGCGAGGCCACCGATGGTGCCGGTGATGATGAAGGGCATGAGCGTCAGCGTGGCCACCATGGCGTTGGGCAGGATGTGGCGGAACATGATCTTGCTGTCGCTTACCCCGAGCGCCTTGGCGGCGCGGACATATTCGAAATTACGGGCCCGCAGGAACTCGGCCCGCACCACGCCGGTGAGCGCCGGCCAGCCGAAGAGCACGGTGAGGAAGACCAGCAGCCAGAAACTGCGGCCGAAGATGGCGAACATGATGATGATCACGTAGAGGCCCGGTATCCCGCCCCAGATCTCCAGCATCCGCTGGAAGAACAGGTCGACCCAGCCGCCGAAATAGCCCATCGCCGCCCCTGCCGCGATGCCGATGACCGAGGCCACGATCGTCACGATCAGGGTGAACAGCACCGAGAGGCGGAAGCCGTAGATCACCCGCGCCAGCACATCGCGGCTGCCGTCATCGGTGCCCAGCCAGTGGTTCCGGTCGGGAGCCGAGGGTGCGGCGCCCACGATATCGTCGTTCGGCGTGTTGAACGAATAGGGGATCGGCGGCCAGAGCGCCCAGCCCTGCTCGATCGCCTCGCCGTCAACGACCCCATCCGCCGCGTCTTCATAGACCGCGCGCGGATCGTCAAAGCAGGCGTCGAGCCCCCCGGAGCGGATCAGGCATTGCACCTCGATGTCGCGATACTTGGCCTCGGTGCGGAAATCGCCGCCAAAATCCTGCTCCGAGTAGAAGCTGCGGATCGGCATGTAGTACTCGCCGCGATACTGCACGAGGATCGGCTTGTCGTTGGCGATGAACTCGGCAAACAGGCTGAGCCCGAAGAGCAGCGAAAACAGGATCAGCGACCAGAAGGCGCGGCGGTTCTTCTTGAAGTTCCGCCAGCGGCGTTGGCCCAGTGGCCCGAGGGTGATGAGCGCCATCAGCCTGCCCTCCGCTCGAAGTCGATCCGCGGATCGACGAAGACATACATGAGATCGCTGAGGATGTTCACCAGCAGGCCGATCAGCCCGAAGACGAAAAGCGTGCCGAAGACCACCGGGTAGTCGCGGTCCACCACCGATTCAAATCCCAGCCGCCCCAGCCCGTCGAGTGAGAACAGCCATTCGATCACCAGCGACGAGCCGAAGAATACGCCGAGGAAGGCGCCCGGAAAGCCTGCGATCACGATCAGCATCGCATTGCGGAAGACATGGCCGTAAAGCACCTTGCGCTCGCTCAGCCCCTTGGCGCGTGCGGTGATGACATACTGCTTCTTGATCTCGTCCAGAAAGCTGTTCTTGGTCAGCAGCGTCAGCGAGGCAAAGCCGGCGATGGAGCTGGCCAGCACCGGCAGGAAGATGTGCCACAGGTAATCCAGCGCCTTGCCCCAGAGGCTCAGGTCTTCCCAGATCGCGTTTGGCGAGGTGAGGCCGCGCAGGGGGAAGATCTTCCAGTAGGAGCCCCCGGCAAAGAGCACCAGCAGCAGGATGGCAAAGATGAAGCCGGGGATGGCATAGGCCGCCACGATCACGCCCGACGACCACGTATCGAACCGCGAACCGTCCCGCACCGCCTTGCGGATGCCCAGCGGGATCGAGATGAGATAGGCGATCAGCGTCGACCACAGCCCCAGCGTGATCGACACCGGCATCTTCTCGATCACGAGGCTCACCACCGACTTCGACTTGAAGTAGCTCTCCCCGAAGTCGAAGGTCACATACTGGCCCATCAAAATGAAGAACCGCTCGAACATGCCGATATCGACCTTGCTGCATTCTTCCGCAGAGAGGTCCCGATGGGTGATTTCTTCGCCGTTGCGCGGGGTGTAGCCCTCTTCGCAGATGACGCGGGCAAAGCCCATCTGCACCTCGAGCTGGGCCAGGAACTCGGGCGACAGGCCGCGCGCACCCTGGTAGCGCTCGTCGGCACCGTCATCGAACTGCTGGCCGGCATCGGCACCGCCCGTCACGTTGTCGCCCGCGCCCTCGCCCTGCTCGACGCGGGCAATGACCGCCTCGATCGGGCCGCCGGGCACGAATTGGGTAAGCACGAAGTTCACCAGCATTATCCCGAACAGCGTCGGGATAATGAGCAACAGTCGCCTGAGAATATATGCGCTCATCTAGAGCCTTTTCGCCTGCGTTCTTCTTGTTCTGCTCACGCGCCGCTCAAAACGCGCCGGCCGCTTTCAGCTTCTCGGCCTTCTCGGCGTTATACCACCAGAAGTCCAGTTCGCCGAGGGCATAGGGCGGCAGCGGGTCGGGGTGTTCGTAGATATCGTAATAGGCCACCGTATCGGCCGCCTTGTGCCACTGTCCGGTGCGGAACTTCAGCGCCCGCAGCACCCGGTCGAGCGCCGAGATCGCAACCCGCAGCTCTTCCTCGTTGTTGGCGGCCTTCACGCTCTCGATCAGCGAATCCACCGCCGGGTTGTTCAGGCCCATCTTGTTGAAGGTCGAGGTATCGGCGGTTTCGCCGCCGAAATACTGCTTCAGCCCGTCGCCGGGGATGTAGCCGGTCTGCAGGAAGCCGGTGACGATATCGAAATCGTAGCTCGGCGGGCGCTCGCGCTCGGTGGCGGAGGCATTGTCGACCCGCTGGTGCACGGCGTCGATGCCGGCGGCGCGGAGGTTTTCGACGAAGGGGTTTATCACTCGGTCGAAGGTCTGGCTGTCGTTCAGAAACTCGATCCGCAGGGTCTGGCCATCCTTCACCCGCAGCCCGGAGCTGTTGAACTCGCTCCACCCGGCCTCGTCAAGCAGACGGTTCGCCTTGCGCAGGTTGCGCCGGTCGGTGGCGCTGCCCGGATCGGAGGTGGTCTCGGTGAAGGGCTCTTCGGTAAACACCGCCTCGGGAATGTCGGCGCGCAGCGGCTCCAGCAGGGCCAGCTCGGCCTCGCTGGGCAGGCCGGTCGCGGCGAGGTCGGTGTTTTCCCAGAAAGAATTCACCCGGCTGTAGATGCCGTAGAACAGCTTTTCGTTCGACCATTCGAAGTTGAACATCAGCCCGATGGCCTCGCGCACCCGCGCATCCTGCAACTGCGGGCGGCGGAGATTGTAGATGAAGCTCTGGCCCGGTGCGAGGCGGCCATGCTCCAGCTCGCGCTTTACCACCCAGCCCTTCTCGACCGCCGGAAAGTCATAGCCGGTGGCCCAGTCCTTGGAGCTGGCCTCGTTGCGAAACTGGTAGGCCCCGCCCTTGAAGCCCTCGAGCGCCACGGCGTAATCGGCAAAGTACTCGATCCGCATCGCATCGAAGTTGTTGCGCCCGATGTTGATGGGCAGATCCTCGCCCCAGTAGTCGGGGTTGCGGGTCACAACCACGGTTTTGCCGAGCTCGCTGCGCGACAGGTCCACCACATAGGGGCCCGAGCCGATCCAGGGCGTGTTCTGCGGCTCTTCGAGGTCCATCTTCTCGGCCTCGTACTGCGCCCTGGAAAAGATGGCGAGGCCGCCGACCATCTGGATCAGGTCGCGCTTTTCCTTCTCGGCCGTGAAGGTGAACTTGATGTGCCGTGCGTCGATCACCTCGGCGCTCTCGACCGAGGCCGAGAGGATCTCGCGGTAGCTGGGCAGGCCCTTCTCGCGGAACAGCTCGTAGGAGAACTCCACGTCCTCGGCGGTCAGCGGCGAGCCGTCGGAAAAGGTGATGCCTTCGCGCAGGGTGAAGATCACCCAGGAGCGGTCTTCGGGGTATTCGAGGCTTTCGGCCAGCAACCCGTATTCCGAGCCGATCTCGTCGGCGGTGCCCACCAGCAGGCTTTCGTGCGGGGCGCTGGCCAGCGCAGCGGCGCGACCGTTGATGGTGTAGGGATTCCAGTTGTCGAAGCCGCCAAAGGCCCATTCCGAGATTTCGCCGCCCTTGGGCGCATCGGGGTTCACGTAGTCGAGGTGCGCGTAGTCGGGGCCGTACTTCAGCTCGCCCCCCGGAAAGGTCGTGATCCCGTGGCGGGTGATCGTGTCCTGCGCAAGCGCCGGGAGCGCCGCCAGAATCAACGCCAGCCCCAGCCCGGCCCCCATGGCCAGAAGCCCTCGCCTCTTCACCTCGAGGGCAGCTGTGGCAACGGCGGTTCGGGCTGGCATGGGCATATGGCGCAAATCGAAATCCTCTCAGGTCGTGCAGGTGCTGGCCCCGTACCGGGGCATTTCACCAAGACATCGTTAAATTTAGCTAAATGCCCCCGGTCCCGGCTTGCAAGTTGAAACCTCGTGATGGCGACGCGAGGGATCGGGCCGTAACAAAAGAAAAGGGCCGCCCCGGTCTCCCGTGGGCGGCCCCGCAACTGTTTTTGCGCGTGGCGCTTACTGCGCCTGCAGATAGGCGATCACGTTGGCGCGATCCTCGATCTTGCGCAGGCCGGCAAAGCTCATCTTGGTGCCGCTGACGTAGCCCTTGGGGTTCTCGAGGAAATGGCTCAGCTCTTCCGGGGTCCAGGTGCCGCCGTGCTCGGCCATGGCGCTGGAGTAGGTATAGCCGTCAACGCTGCCGACGGCGCGATCAACCACACCGTCGAGGTGCGGGCCGGTGCCGTTGGAACCGTCGAGCTTGTGGCAGGCCTTGCACTTGCCGAAGACCTTTTCGCCCTTGGCGGCATCGGCCGCGGCAAAGACCTCTTCGAAGGCCGGTCCGGCATCTTCCTCGGCGGTGCCGCCATCGGTGCTTTCGGCCACTTCGATGATGTAGCCCTGAGCGTGCTCTTCGCCCTCTTCACCGTGGCCACCGGCGTTCATCGCATAAAGCGATTCACCGGCCCAGTTGATGAGCAGATAGATCAGCAGCGCGCCGCAAAGCCAGCCAAATGCCTTGACCATCGTCATTGTGTCGAACATGTCGCATCCTGTCCGTGGTGTGGGTTTGGCGCGTTCTACGCGCTTCCCCCCCTGCCCCGCAAGACGTATCAGGCGCGACCAAACGCCCGAGGGGGCAAAAATTTGTGTGAATTGTCAGCGGAGAGGCAAGGATGACCGGCCGGATCGCATTTCAAGGAGAGCTCGGGGCCTATTCGCATCAGGCCTGCGCCGATGCGCGGCCCGATATGGAGGCCCTCCCCTGCCGCAACTTCGAAGACGTCATCGAGGCGGTGCGCAGCGGCGAGGCGGCGCAGGCGATGCTGCCGGTCGAGAACTCCACCTATGGCCGCGTGGCCGACATTCACCGCCTGCTGCCCCAGAGCGGGCTGCACATTGTCGATGAGGCCTTCGTGCGGGTGCACATCTCGCTGATGGCGCTGCCCGGCGTCACGCTGGAAGAGGTCAAGAAGGTGCGGGCCCACCTCGTGCTCCTGCCGCAATGCGCCGCCTTCCTCACCGAGAACGGAATCGCCGGCGAGGCCGCGGCCGACAGCGCCGGCGCCGCCGCAGAGCTGCAGGCCAGCGGCGCGCGCGACGAGGGCGTTCTGGCCTCCGACCTCGCGGCCGAGATCTACGGGCTGAATATCCTCGCCCGCCACATCGAGGACCACGCCCACAACACCACCCGCTTTCTCATCATGGCGCCCAAGGCCCAATCCGCCCGCCGGGCAGAGACCATGATGACCACCTTCGTCTTCCGCGTCCGCAACATTCCGGCCGCGCTCTACAAGGCGATGGGCGGCTTTGCGACCAACGGGGTGAACATGACCAAGCTGGAAAGCTACATGGTCGGCGGCTCCTTCACCGCCACCCAGTTCTACTCCGATATCGAGGGCCACCCCGACGATGCCAACGTGAAGCTGGCGATGGAGGAGCTTGGGCACTTCACCGAAGAGGTGAAGATTCTCGGCGTCTACCCGGCAGACCCGAAGCGGCACTAGAGCACGCGCAGGCTGTCCCCTTCTGCGGGCGCCCCCCCAACACAACGGCAAAAACACCGGCCTGGCTGGGGCAGCCAGGCCGGTGCGCCCCGGTCGGCCCGGGACCGGGCTTGGAGAACCGGAGGCGATGTCGGCCCCCGGCGCTCCGCGCCCAACTGGTTACTGAAGCCAGACCAGCTCGATCCGCGAGCCGCCCCGATCGGTCATGTCGTAGGTCTTGCCGCCCGAGTCGATCCAGCCGCTGATGGTGTGGCGCGAGAAGTTCACCCGCTGACCCGGGGCCGCCGCGACCTGCGTGCAGCGGGTCGAGTTGCGCTTGGCCGTAACCCAGCCGCCGCCATTCACGCTGAAGCGCTTGTCCCAGGTCGCCTGGTTGCGCAGGCAGAGCTGAAGCAGCCCGCCACGGCCCGAGCCATCCTGAATGACGTTGACCGTGACCGTATCGCCGTTGTTCAGCGAGGCGGCGTTGAGCGCCTTCTTCTGCGGGCCGGCGGGCGGCGCGTCCTGCACCAGGCCGGGGTCGATCTCGATGCAGCCGGAGAGGGCGGTGGCGACGAGGAGGGCGGGGAGAGCCATGAATTTGTGGAGTTTCATCTTGGTAGTCCTTTCATCTTGGTTGTGGTCATTGCCGACCGGATGAGAGGAAGATGACCGCTGCAGGGCCGCGATCGTATGGGGTCAATGCCCCATTCGAACCGCCCCGCCCCGCCGCCGGAACGCGAAGCGCCGCCGGGGTGAACCGGCGGCGCCTGTCTTGTCTGCGCGATCTGACCGGAGGGTCAGTTCGTCAGGATGTAGTAGCTGTTGCGGATCCGGCCCTGGTTGCGGACGCCGATGAAGAAGTAGCCATCCCACTTCGGGGTCCAGGAGCAGTAGAGCTTGTCGGAGTAGCTGCGGTCGAGGCAGATCACGTTGCCGCCCTCGTCCGTCACCACGAGGTCGAGGTTCGCATCGCCGTCACCGACGATGGCCAGCTCGGCCAGACGGCCACCGAAGAACGGCACTTTGAACACGTCGGTCTTGCCGGCGGGCAGGCGCGACAGGGTGCGCGAGGCGCCCCCGATGCGGCCACGGGAGCCTTCGGCCTTGATGTCGGCGATCATCGACTTGAGCGCCTCATCCTCACCGGCCAGCTCTTCGGCCTCGGCCAGCATCATCTCGGGCGTCACCGGCGCATCGACGCCCTCGCCCTCTTCCGCGCCCTCGAAGCCCTCGATGTCGGAGGTCTCCTTCTCGCGCTCCACATCCTCGGCCTCGACCGACATGGCGATCTTGGCGGCGGTGGCGATGGCCAGCGCATCCTTGTTGGCCGAACCGTAGGCGTAAAGATCCTGCGCCATGGCCATCTGCGCGACGGCGCCAGCCTCGCCGTCGCCAGCGCCGTCAGAGGCGTTGGGGCCTTCCTGGTCCTGTGCCCAGGCAGAGCTGCCGAGGGCGACCATCGCAGTGGTGGCGACCACGGCGCTCAGGGTCTTGAATTGATGCATCATGATTTTTCGTCCTTCCCTTCACATGGGCGGCCCCGCCGGATTGGCAGCAGCCGAAATGATGCGCAGAGACTTGCAAATGCCGCGACGGAAGGGAAGATGGTTTTTGGTGACAAATGCCGTTAGCCCTGCGTTCACAAGGCCTTAGCGACGCTCCATGTGTCGTTTGACATCACTCCGCGCTGCGCAGCACACGCGCCGGTGGCATGGCGAGCGGGCGCAGCGCAAAGCCCAGCCCCGCCAGCAGCGTCGCCAGCACCCCGCCGGTAACGATGGCCAGCGCCGAGACCGGCTCGAAGGTGTAGGTGCCCTCCATCACGAAGGTGGTCACCGCCCAGCCCGCAAGCCCGCCCGCGACGATGGCAACCACCCCCGCAGCCAGCCCCAGAAGCGCCGCCCGCAGCACGAGGTAGGCCAGCACCCGCCGGCGCACCGCGCCCAGCGTCTTCAGCACCGCCGCCTCGAATTCGCGCGCGGGCTGGCCCGCCGCCGCCGCGCCGATGAGCACAACGCCGCCCGTGACCAGCGAGGCCAGCGCCCCGTAGGTGATGGCCGCCGCGATCCCCTCGATCAGCCCCGCCACCCGGCTGATCGCCTCGCGCACACCGATCCCGGTGATGTTGGGCCAGGTCTGCGACACGTCGCGCAGGATCGCCGGCTCCGCCTCGGCCTCGGCATAGACCGTGGCAATGTGGCTGTGCGGCGCGCCCTGCAGGGCGGCCGCGTTGAAGGTCATGACGAAGTTGATGCCCATGGTCGAAAAATCGACCTCGCGGAAGCTGGCGATGGTGGCTGTGATCTCGCGACCCAGCACGTTGACGGTGATCTCGTCGCCCAGCTTCAGGCCGATCTCGGCGGCCTCCTCGGCGGCAAAGCTCATCAGCGGCGGGCCGGTGTAATCTTCGGGCCACCACGCGCCCTCGACCACGCTCACCCGGTCCGGCTGGGCAGCGGCATAGGTCAGGCCGCGATCGCCGCGCACGACCCAGTGGTCGGGGGCAATTTCGGTGGCGGGCGTGCCGTTGATGCGGGTGACGACGCCGCGCAGCATCGGCGCGGTGTCCACCCGCGTCACGGCCGGATCGCCGTCCAGCCGGGCGAGGAAGGGGACGATCTGGTCGGGCTGGATGTCGATGAAGAAAAAGGAGGGCGCGACATCGGGCAAATCGCCCTGGATCGCCGCCCGCATGTTGGACGAGACCTGCCCCACAGCCGCCAGCACCGAAAGCCCGAGCCCGAGCGAGAGCACCACCGCCGAGGCCTCCTGCCCCGGCCCGCCCACCGAGCCGAGCGCCAGCCGCAGCGCCGGGATGCCCCGCACGAAGCCCGCGCGGGCCAGACGGCGGGCAAGCCTGCGAATGGCCCAAGCCGCCGCGAGGAGCAGCAGCAGCGCAAAGCAGACTCCGAGCGCGGCCCAGAGCGTCAGCTCCCAGAGCCCCGAGAACCACGCCGCCGCGCCGACGAGCAGCGCCGCAAGCCCCGCGGTCAGCAGCATGACCGTCCAGCGCGGCAGGCGGCGGCGGGTGTCCGACATGGCCCGGAACAGCTGCGCCGGGCGGATCTCTTCGGCTCGGCTCACCGGCCAGAGGGTAAAGATCAGCGCCGTCAGCGCCCCGTACAGCGCCGCCTCGGCCAGAGGGCCGGGGTAGACGGTGAACTCGGTCGGCAAGGGAAGCCGCGCCTCGAGCACGGGGGCCAGCAGCAGCACGGCCAGTGCCCCGAGCGCGAGGCCGATGGCGATGCCCAGCGCCGAGAGTGCCCCGATCTGGATCAGATAGGCCCAGAGGATGGTGCGGCGCGTCGCCCCGAGCGTTTTCAGCGTGGCGATCACCGGCGTCTTGCGTTCCAGATAGGCCCGCACTGCCGCGCTCACCCCCACGCCACCCACGGCGAGGCCCGCGAGGCCGACCAGCACGAGGAAGGCGCTGATCCGGTCGACAAAGCGGTTCAGCCCCGGCGCGCCATTGCGGCTGTCGCGCCAGCGCACCCCTGCATCGGAGAACTGCGCCAAGGCCTCATCGCGCAGCGCGGCAAGGTCGGTGCCCTGCGGCAGGGCGAGGCGATAGTTGGTTTCAAAGAGCGTGCCGGGGGCGAGCAGCCCCGAGCCTTCAAGATCCGCCCGGTAGAGCAGCGTGCGCGGCCCGAGCGAAAAGCCGGAGCCGGCGGCGTCGGGCTCCAGCGTGAGGGCGGCGGCGAGGTGGTAGCTCGCCGTGCCAAGCTGAAACGTATCGCCCACCTCGAGTTCGAGCTGCGCCATCAGCGAGGGGTCCATCACCGCGCCGGGCAGGCCGTTTGCGCCGGCCAGCGCCTCATCGAGCGGCATGGCGGGCTCCAGCCGAACCTCGCCATAGAGCGGATAGATATCATCCACCCCCTTCACCTGGGTTAACGCGGTGTTCTCCCCCGCGCGGGCCATGGAGCGAAAATCGACGATCTCCGAAACGCGGGTCGCCTGCGCTGCCATCCAGCTCTGCTCGGCCTCGCCCGCTGCGCGATAGGTAAACCGCAGCTCGGCATCGCCGCCAAGCATGGTGGCGCCCTCGCGCATCAGCCCGCCGGAGAGGCTCTCGCGCACCAGCCCGACAGCGGCAATGGCGGCCACGCCAAGGGCGAGGCAGGCAAGGAACACCTTGAAGCCGCGCAGGCCTCCACGAAGCTCGCGCCGGGCGATCCGGGCCGACTGGGCAAGGCTCATTCGGCAGCCTCGGCCTGCTTTTCAGGCGAAATCAGCCCATCCGCCAGCCGGATCACCCGGCCGCAGCGGGCAGCCAGCTCGCGGGAGTGCGTGACGAGCACCAGCGTTGCGCCGTGTTTCTCGGAGAGGTCGAACAGCAGCTCCGTCACTGCCTCGCCGGTGGTGGCATCGAGGTTGCCGGTGGGCTCGTCGGCCAGCAGGATATCGGGGCGCGGGGCGAGGGCGCGGGCCAGCGCCACGCGCTGCTGCTCGCCGCCCGACATCTGGGAAGGGTAGTGATGCGCCCGCTCGCCCAGCCCCACGGCGGCAAGCTCGGCCTCGGCGCGAGCGTAGGCATCGGTCACCCCGGCCAGTTCCAGCGGGGTTGCCACGTTTTCCAGCGCCGTCATCGTGCCGATGAGGTGGAAGGATTGGAACACCACCCCCATATGCTTGAGACGGAAGCGGGCCAACGCGTCTTCTCCCATCGCCGTCAGATCGTGGCCAAGGGCCGTGACGGCGCCGGTGGTCGCGGTGTCGAGCCCGCCCATGAGCATGAGGAGAGAGCTTTTGCCAGAGCCTGAAGGTCCGATCAGCCCCAGCGTCTCGCCCGGCGCCACGTCGAGGCTTATTCCCTTGAGGATGTTGACCTTTCCGGCGTTGCCGTCGAGCGTGAAGGTGACATCTTTCAGGGACAGGATCGGATCGGTCATGCGGGCGCCTTATGTTTCATTCCGATATGGGGCCAGGATGCTGGCACTCAAGGTTATAACGACAATTTTGCTGGTTTCCGGCGCTGCGGCCCAGCCGGTGGTGGTGGCCGCACTGGGTGACAGCCTGACGGCGGGCTACGGGCTGCCGCAGGGCGAGGGCTTCGTACCGGTGATGCAGACGTGGCTGGAAGAGAACGGCGCCGAGGTGGAGCTGCGCAACGCGGGCGTCAGCGGAGACACCACGGCGGGCGGCCTGAGCCGGGTGGACTGGACCCTGACCGACGACGTGGATGCGCTGATCGTGGAGCTGGGCGGCAATGACCTGCTGCGCGGCATCGACCCGGCGGTAAGCCGCGAAAATCTCGACGGAATCTTGCAGGCCGCCCAGGCGCGCGAGCTGCCGGTTCTGCTCGTGGGCATGACCGCTTCGGGCAACTTCGGGCCCGAGTTCAAGGCGGCGTTCGATGCGATGTATCCCGAGCTTTCGGCGCAATACGGCACCCTGCTCTACCCCAATTTCTTTGCCCCCCTGCTGGCGCTGGAAGACCAGGCGGCGGCGCGGCGCGAGCATTTGCAGGGCGACGGGATTCACCCCTCGGCCAGCGGGGTGGAGCTGGTGGTGGAGGCCATGGGGCCGAGCGTGCTGGAGCTGGTCGAACAGGTCCGCTAGCTACTTCCAGTCGAAGAAATCATCGGTGGTCTGGGCCAGCAACTCGGCGGCAAGGCTTGCGCCCATCTCGGCGGCCTCTTCCACCGGGCCGATGCGGCTGCCGGTGAGCACCTCGGAGCCATCGGTGCGCAGGATTTCTCCCTTCAGCGTCAAGGTGTTGCCCTCGATCGTCGCCAGCCCGGCGATGGGCGTTTCGCAAGAGCCGTCGAGCCCGGCCAGAAAGGCGCGTTCGGCGGCGGTGCGGTGATGGGTGGGCAGGTGACGCAGCGGGGCGAGGAGGGCGTCGACGGCGCTATCGTCAGCGCGGCGCTCGATGCCGATGGTGCCCTGGGCGATGGCCGGGAGCATCTGTTCCGGGTCCACCGGCTGGCGCGAAATATGCTGCGCGTTCAGCCGGTTGAGACCGGCGAGCGCCAGAAAGGTCGCTTCGGCCACGCCATCGGCCAGCTTCTTCATCCGGGTCTGCACATTGCCGCGAAACTCCACCACCTGAAGGTCGGGCCGCTTGTGCAGGAGCTGGGCCTTGCGGCGCAGCGAGGAGGTGCCGACGACAGCGCCTTGGGGCAGCTCAGCGAGGCTCTTGCCATCGAGGGTGATGAAGGCATCGCGCGGGTCTTCGCGCTCAAGAAAGCAATCCAGAACAAGGCCTTGCGGCTGCTCGACGGGCATGTCCTTGGAGGAGTGCACGGCGATGTCGATCTCGCCCGACAGCATCGCCTCCTCGATCTCCTTGGTGAACAGCCCCTTGCCGCCGATCTCGCGCAGTGCCCGGTTTTGCACCCTGTCGCCTGTCGTGGAAATGACCACGATTTCAATGGCTTCTTCCGACATCCCATGCGCCGCCATCAGGCGGGCGCGGGTTTCCTGGGCCTGGGCGAGCGCCAGCGGACTGCCGCGCGTGCCGATCTTGAGCGTCTGGGTCATGCAGGGCGGGATAGCCCGCAGACCCCGGCGTGACAATGCGGCACTTGACAGTTTGCCCCCGGAGCGCGACCCATGGCCGCAACGAGGAGGCACCAAATGGCCGAAAAGAAAAGCATTCTCAATGCCTTGTCAGGCAACACCGTCAGCCCGCCGCCGATCTGGATGATGCGGCAGGCGGGGCGATACCTGCCGGAATACAAGGCAACCCGCGCCGAGGCGGGGGATTTTCTGAGCCTGTGCTACAACTCCGATCTCGCCACCGAGGTGACGCTGCAACCGATCAGGCGCTACGGCTTTGACGCGGCGATCCTCTTTGCCGACATCCTGCTGATCCCGCAGGCGCTGGGGCAGAAACTGTGGTTCGTCACCGGGGAAGGCCCCCGGTTGGAGCCGATTGAACTGCGAAAAGATTACGAAGCCCTGAAGAACGGGGGCGAGGTGCACGACCACCTCGCGCCGATCTATCGCACCGTCGGCAACCTCGGCTCCCAACTGCCTGAAGAGACAACACTTATCGGCTTCGCGGGCGCGCCCTGGACGGTGGCGACCTACATGTTTGCCGGGCGCGGAACCCCCGATCAGGGGCCGGCCCATGCGATGAAAACCAAGGATATCGGGCTGTTCCGCGCGGTGATCGACCGCGTCACCTGGGCCACCATCGAGTATCTGAACCGCCAGATCGACGCCGGGGCCGAGGTGGTGAAGATCTTCGACAGCTGGGCCGGCAGCCTCAGCGGCGATGACTTCGAGGCCTATTGCATTGATCCGATTAAGGAAATCATCAAGGGCGTGAAGGCAAAGCACCCCGATACCCCGGTCATTGCCTTCCCGCGGGGCGCGGGCGAGCGTTACCGGGGCTTTCACGCGGCGACCGGTGCCGACTGCGTGGCGCTCGATGATGGCGTGACCCCGGAATGGGCCGCCGAACACGTGCAGCCGGGCGGATGCGTGCAGGGAAACCTCAAGTCTTCCCATATGGTTACGGGCGGCCAGCCGCTGATCGACGAGACCCGCCGGATCGTGGAGGCCTTCTCGCACGGGCCGCATATCTTCAACCTCGGGCATGGCATCACCCCCGATGCCGACCCGGAAAACGTGCAGCTGATGATCGACACCGTCCGGGGCGGTTAACGGCCGCGGGAGGTATCTGAACACCGATGTCACATCCCGTGCACAGGCCGTACACAGCCTGTGCATACCGCGCTTGCAGCAATTTCGCGGCACCGCAGAACCTTAACGGACCGACTCGCTGCCCCTCGCCCCGCCCCGCGGGCGCAGGGGCTTGAGCCAAACCCCCTCGCCGTTCTAGCCTTTGACGCAGGGTAAGACGGGGGCACGGAATGGGACAGCCGATCCGCGGGATCACGATTGTCGGCGGCGGCACCGCCGGCTGGATGACGGCGCTGCTGTTGCAGTCGATGCTCAAGAGCGGCCCCGGCGCCGATGGCGGCCTCGGGATCACCCTCATCGAAAGCCCCAACATCCCCACCGTCGGCGTGGGCGAGGCCACCGTGCCGGGAATGCCGCGCACCCTGAAGCAGGGCGGCATAGACGAACGGGAGTTCTTCCGCACCTGCAACGCCAGCTTCAAGCTCGGGGTGGTGTTTGGCCATTGGAACGTCGACGCGCAGGGCAACCGGGTGGATTACATCAACCCCTTCGCCCATCCGCCCGCGATCGACGGGGTCTCGGCGGCGGAATATGCGCTGAAGTTCGGCACCGGCGGGCTGGAGTTCGTGCAGTGCTTCTCGCCCTCGGTCGATCTGGCCAATGCCGCCAAGGGCCCGCGCGGACCGGGGCAGATGCCGGGGCCGCCGGTGGGCTTTGCCTATCATCTCGACGCGGGCAAGTTCGCCGGGCTGCTGAAGGACACCTGCGTTGCCCGGGGCGTGACCCATGTGCTCGACGATCTGGTCGACGTGGAGCTGGATGAGCGCGGCTACGTGGCGGCGCTTCAGCTCGAGCGCGGCGGGCGGCATCCGGTGGAACTGGTGATCGACTGCACCGGCTTTCGTGGGCTCATCATCAACAAGGCGCTCGGCGAGCCCTTCGAGAGCTACGGCAAGTATCTCGCCAATGACCGGGCGATGGCGGTGCAGGTGCCCCACCGCGACCCGGAGCGGATCGACTCGGTCACGAAGTCCACCGCGCTCGGGGCGGGGTGGAGCTGGCGGGTGCCGCTCTTCAACCGGATCGGCACGGGCTACGTGTTTTCCTCGGCGCATCGCACCGACGAGGAGGCGCGGGCGGAGTTTCTGGCGCATCTGGGGCCGGATGGCGAGGGCGCGGAGCCGCGGGTGATTCCGATGCGGGTGGGGCGCAACCGGAATGCATGGGTGAAGAACTGCGTGGCGGTGGGCCTGTCGGGCGGGTTCATCGAGCCGCTGGAGAGCACGGCGATCCACATGATCGACACCGCGGTGCGCTGGCTGGTGCAATACTTCCCCGACAGCGATTTTGCCGATCCGCCACGCGACAGGTTCAACCATCTGGTCGACGAGCTCTACAACGAGGTGCGCGATTTCATCTGCCTGCACTACGCGCTCGGCAACCGGACGGACGATCAATACTGGATCGACGCCCGCGAGGCGCTGGAGGTGCCCGACACGCTCGCCGAGAACCTCGAGCTCTGGCAATACGGGCTGCCCGCGCCGCATGACATCCGCTTCGTCTCGCTGTTTTCGCCGGCGACCTACCAGGCGGTGCTGCTTGGTAAAAAGGTTTACGAAACCGACTTCGGGAAGGGCAAGTTCTCGACCGGGAGGGCGCTGGATGCGGAGAAGTGGGCGGCCTTCGTGAAGCGGGCGCGGGCCGGGATCGGGGCGCAGGTGCAGGCGGCGGCGGGGCACAGGGCCCTGCTGCGGGCGCTGCGCGGCGATGCCGTGGCCGGCAACGGCCTGCTGCCGGGGCTGGGCGGCGGGCCGGGGATGCCGCCGGCAAAGGCGGATGTGGCGGGGGATGCGGCGATCTTGTGATGCGGGGCGCTTTGGGGGCCGGGCCTTCCCTTGCGGGGGAAGGGGACACCCGCGGCAGGCAGCAAAAACCCCGGAGCGGCGGGCCGCTCCGGGGCGATTCTTGCTAAAGGGCTTGGTTGAAACTCAGTAGCCGCTGCCGAGCTGGCCGATGTTGAAGAACATCGTCTCGCCGGAGTGGTCGTCGACGCCGTCGTTGTCGGTGCTCACCCAGGCGGTGCCATCGGAGAAGATCGCCAGACCTTCGACCTTGTCGAGCACGTAGCCGCCGTTTGCCTTGAGGTCGGGCAGGAGGTCGCGGACCTCTTCCTTGCTCACCAGCGGCAGCTCGCCGCCCAGCGCGGCGGGCTGCATCTCGGAGAGGGCGACGCGGTAGATCTTCTTGGTCGCGGCGGCTTCGCCGAGCAGGTTGTCGCGCTCGACGATATAGGCGTGCTCGCCATGGGCCACGATTTCCGACAGGCCGACCCAGCCGGTGGTGGGGGCATCGAGCGGGTAGCGCACGGCGCCCCATTCGCCGGTCTCGGGGGTGTAGGCGACCAGCTTGACCTGGCCCTTCTCGTCGTCGTTCCACTCGCGCTGCACGGCCATCCAGAGCGTGCCGTCAACCAGGGTGATGCCCTCGAAACCAAAGCGCTTTTCGACCGCCATCAGCTCGGCGGGCAGGCCCACTTCTTCCTCGATCTCGCCTTGGGCGTTCACGTGGTAGAGCGCGTGGGGGATGACCCGGTCGGTGCGGCCCTCGGAGGCGAGCCAGAAGCCGCCCTGCCCGTCCAGCGTGATGCCTTCGAGGTCGAGTTTCTGGGCCGGGTAGCCGGCGCGGGTGATGTCGATGGCCTGCGTGATGCGGGCGGGTTTGGTGGAGGTGTCGATCTTGTAGATGCGTGGCTGGTAGCCGTAGAAGCTGTCACTCACGGCCCAGACGGTGCTTTCGCCCTCGGCCACCATGCCCGAGATCGCGCCCCAGCCGGTGAGCTGCTCCATGCCTTCGGAGGTGAGCTGCGGATACATCGCCTCGCCCTCGGCATATTCGAAGAGCATCACGTGGGCCCGCGCACCGCCGTCTTCGCCAAGATCGGTCTCGTTGGCCGAGACCAGCAGGTTGCGCTCGGGGATGGTGACGTAGCCCTCGGGGCCGACGCCGGAGGGCAGGAGCTGGGTGAGCACCGGGTTGGCCGGGTCGGTGGCGTCATAGACGCCGACGACGGAGCCGCGCTCGGAGCCGACGAAGATCATCGGTTTGCCACCGAACTCGCCGAAGGTGACGGACTCGGGCTCGACGCCTTTGGCGTCCGACCGCTTGTCGGGGTAGTGGCCGATCTGGATCAGCGCCTGCTCGAAGCTGGTGCCGCTGTCGTAAACCACTTCGCCGGTCTTGGAAAAGATCGTCCAGCCGCGCGAGCCGCCCTCGTAGTCGCCCTCGTTGGCGGTGGCGAAGTGCTGATCGTCGATCCATTTGACGGCATCGGGCTCGCGCTTCACGCCGCTCTGGCTTTCGGTGAACAGCAGCGCGCCGCGCTCGTCGGTGGCGTCGATGCCTTCGAGGTCCACCGCACCGGCGGAGAAGTGGGCGGAAACGGTGCCATCGGCGCCGATGACGGCGATGTGGTTGTTTTCCTGCATGGTCACGACGATTTCACCGAGGGCGTTGATGTCGACGAACTCCGGCTCGGGGTCGTCGCCGCCAACTTCGGCAAGGCCGGTCATCTCGATCTTCTGGAGGCTGTCGCAATCGAGCGTGCCATCGGTCAGGGCGATCTTCACCACGAAACCGGCGGGCATCTGCGGCAGGGCGCCATCGTTGAGGTCTTCGTCACGCTCGTTCTCGATTGCCACGGCGATGAAGCTGCCATCGGGGGCCTTGGCCACCGAGTCGGGCTGGCCGCCGAGGTCGCAGCTGGCCAACTCTTCGCCGCTGCTCAGATCAATTGCGGCGAGGCGGCCGGAGGGGGCCACGTAGCTCTCGGAGGTGTTGATGCCGGTGAAGGCCACGCTGCCGAGAACGGCGACCGAGGTCGGCTCGCCGTCGAGCGCGATGTTGCCCAGCGGCGCGGGGGCGGCGGGATCGGTGATGTCGACCCGGCCGAGCACGCCAAGCGGGCTGTCGGTGTAGACCAGCGTCATGCCATCGGCGGTGACGTCGATGATCTCGGAGGAGGTTTCGCGGGCGCGGTCCTCGCCCTCGGCCATGTTGGAGGCCACGGGGAAGGAGGCGATACGGTTGAAGACCATCTCGGCCTGCGCGGTGCCGGCAACGGCGGCCAGCGCGAAGGCGGAGGTAAGAAGCGTGCGGTGCATGGGTGTCCCTCTGGTTTTTCTTGTGCGGCGACACATGCGCCCGGCGGGTGACACGGGCGTAAAGCGGGCATGTCAGTTGCGTGACATGCGGCGAGACTCGGAAGAGGGGGGGCTGGCGCGGGGGGAGGTGCCGCCTAGCGCGGCATCATCGAAAGGCGGATCATCGCCCGCTCGACCTGCGCCATCTGCGGCGCGGTCTGCCCGGCGGAGCGCAGGGCAAGGTCGGTGTCCAGCAGCAGGGCAATGGCCTTTTCGAGCCGGGGCAGGCCCCAGTTCTGGGCCTGTCGGATCATCCGGTCGCGCCGCGGGCCGAAGACCGGCGGGCGCAAGCCGGCGATGCCCTGCGCCGGGCCGCCGGGGCTGGAGGCGGCGCTGTGCAGGGTGCGAAAGTGCATCCCCGCCATGATGCAGAGCGTGGTGGGCAGCACCCCCTGCCCCTCCAGCCGCCGCATCAGCGGGCCGATCTGCTCGCGCTTTGCCTCGGCGGCGGCGTTCAGCAGCTCATCCACCCCGGCCTCGGTGGTGGCCGGCGCCAACGCGGCCACCTCGGCCTCCGAGAGCGGCGCGGAATCACCGATTTTGTAGAGCGCCAGCTTTTCGATGAACTGGCGCAGATCGCCCGGGTCGATATGCGAGGCCAGCGCCACCAGCGCCTCCATCGCGGAATGCTCCACGTTGGAGAGGCCCGCCGCGCCGAGCCGGTCCTTGATTTCCGCCGGGTTGGGCGGGTCGTCGTAGATGGCGGCAAAGCGGGCGCGCGGGTCTTTCTCGAAGAGCTTGCGCAGCTTGGAGGTGCCCTTGAGCGACCCGGCGGTGGCGACCACCATGCCGTCGCCCTCCTGCCACTCGGTGAGGGCCGTCTTGAACAGCTCCGTCAGCCCGTCGGTCGCGCCCTCGACATGCACGGCGCGGGGGCCGGGAAAGAAGGAGGCGCCCCGGATCGCATCGAGCAGCGCCGCCGGGTCGGAGCGCAGCTCGCCCCCCGACAGGCGGGTGAGGCGCATCTCTTCCTCGCCCTGCGGGCCGACCAGCGCCTTCAGCAGATCCTGCCGCTTCAGCGACACCCGCATCGCGTCGGCCCCGGAAATCAGGATGCCCGGGCCCATGGAGGGCTTGGAAAAGAAGGCGTTGGCGTCGCGGGTCGAGAGCTTCATGGCCTGCGCCTCACGGCAGGAAGCCTTCCGCCGTGGCCAGCAGGTGAGTCACGGCCTGGTCGGCGAGGATCACCATCAGCCGCTCTTCCGCGTTGCGGGCGGCGGCGGTGGTGGCCACCGTGGTGCCGGTGGCGGAATAGGAGGTGAAGCTGTCGGTGCGCCCGGTGGAGAGCACGGCGCCGGAGGTGGTGTCGGTCACCTGATAGGTGACCTCGCCCAGCAGGTTGTAGCGCTGGGTTTCCTGATCGGCGGTGATGGCAAGGCCTTCGCGGCGGGTGGTGATCGCGTAATCCAGCCGCATCGGGCCGGCGGCGGTGCGGCCAAGGCGGGTTTCGACGCGGGAGACGAACTCGAACTCGTTGTCGGTGGTCGGCTCCGCGATTTCGATCTGCCCGTGCAGGGTGTCACCCGGCCCGCCCGGCCCGTAGAGCGGGGCAAAGCCGCAGGAGGCAAGCGTGACGAGGGCCATGGCCGGAAGGGTGGATGCAACCCACCCCCTGGCCCGCCCGATGGTGGGGTGCACCCACCCTACGGCATCACGCCACCACATTCACGATCCGTCCCGGCACAACGATCACCTTCTTGGGGGCGTTGCCATCCAGCGCCCGGATCACAGCATCCTCGGCCAGCGCCAGCTTTTCAACCTCCGCCTTGTCCATGTCCTTGGGCACGCTGATTTCGGCCCGCCGCTTGCCGTTGACCTGAATCGGCAGCGTGACCGTGTCCTCGACCAGCAGGGCCGGGTCCGCCTTGGGCCATTGCGCCTCGGTGACCAGCCCCTCGCCGCCCAGCATGTGCCAGATCTCTTCGGCCAGATGCGGGGTCATCGGGGCCATGAGCTGGGCCATGGTCGCCATGGCCTCGCGCTTGGCCGCGCTGCCGGCGGAGGATTTGGAGAGTGTGTTGGTGAAGGCGTAGAGCTTGGCGATGGAGGTGTTGAAGGCAAAGCTTTCCACCCCCTCGGTCACATCCGCGATGGTGCGGTGCAGGGCCTTTTGCAGCGCCGCGTCTTCATCATTGGCCGGGGAATCGCTGGCGGCGATCTCATCGGCCATGCGCCAGACCCGCGCGAGGTGGCGGTTGGCGGCTTCGGCGCCCGAGGCTGTCCACTCCACATCGCGCTCGGGCGGGCTGTCAGACAGCACGAACCAGCGGGCGGTGTCGGCGCCGTAGCTTTCGATGATGCTCAGCGGGTCGACCACGTTGTTCTTGGATTTCGACATCTTGGCGGAGGGGAAGACCTCGAGATGCAAATCTTCAGCACCGACTGTCTCAGGGCGATTTTGCTGAAACCCTATCCACATTTCATCGAGTGCAGCGGCGTCCTGAGTATCGATCCCAACAAGATCGAGAGCGCTCTTCAACAGTGCTTTGGGTTTCCCAGCCACCTCAAACCTTACGACTTCCTCAGGGTAATAATACTTGGCGCGGGTCTCACGTGAGAATTTTACGGTCTGACCTTCTTCTTCATCGTACCTTTCGCCAGGTGCGCGTGTGACTTCCGCTCCGGCGTACAGTTCATGCGTGACCATGCCCTGCGTAAACAGCGCGTTGAACGGCTCCTTCGACTTCTCGGGCAGGTGGCCGGTGGCCACCATCGCGCGGGCGAAGAAGCGGGAGTAGAGCAGGTGCAGGATCGCGTGCTCGATGCCGCCGACGTATTGGTCGACGTTCATCCAGTAGTCCGCATCCTCCGCCACGGTGGGCGTTTCGGCGCGGGGCGCGGTGAAGCGGGCGAAATACCACGACGAATCGACGAAGGTGTCCATCGTGTCGGTCTCGCGCTTGGCGGGTGCGCCGCAGGCCGGGCAGGCGCAGTCGCGCCAGGTCGGGTGACGGTCGAGCGGGTTGCCCGGCGTGTCGAAGGACACGTCATAGGGCAGCTCGACGGGCAGGTTCTCTTTCTTCTCCGGCACCACGCCGCAGGCGTCGCAATGCACCACGGGAATCGGGCAGCCCCAGTAGCGCTGGCGGCTCAGGCCCCAGTCGCGCAGGCGGAACTTGGTAACACCCTCGCCCCAGCCAGCGGTTTCGGCCAGTGCGATGGTGGCGTCGATCGCCTCCTGCCCGGTGGCCTCGTCGAGCCCGGTGAAGTGGTTGACCCATTTCACCTTTTGCTCTTTCGGCGGGGTGAAGGCCTCGTTTTCGACGGGGGCCGGGTTTTCGAGCGCAAAGAAGGTGTCGATGACCGGCAGGTCGTACTTGCGGCAGAAGTCGAGGTCGCGCTGGTCATGGGCCGGGCAGCCGAAGATCGCGCCGGTGCCGTAGTCCATCAGGATGAAGTTGGCGATCCAGATCGGCAGCTCTTTGGAGGGGTCGAGCGGGTGGCGGACCGTGAGGCCGGTGTCGAATCCCTTTTTCTCGGCCGTCTCCAGCTCTTCTGCCGTGGTGCCGCCCTTGGCGCATTCGGCGCGGAAGGCCTGAACCTCGGCATTGTTCTCGGCCAGTTCCTTTGCCAGCGGGTGGTCGGGCGAGATGCCGACGAAGCTCGCGCCGAGCAGGGTGTCGGGGCGGGTGGTATATACTGTCACCGGATCGCCGCCATCGGTGCGCTCGAAGGAGAATTGCAGGCCCCGGCTCTTGCCGATCCAGTTGCTCTGCATCAGCCGCACCTTCTCGGGCCAGTCCTCCAGCCCGTCCAGCGCCTCCAGCAGCTCTTCCGACATGTCGGAGATCTTGAAGAACCATTGCGTCAGTTCGCGCCGCTCCACCTCGGCGCCCGAGCGCCAGCCCTTGCCGTCGATCACCTGCTCGTTGGCCAGCACGGTCATGTCGACCGGGTCCCAGTTGACGGTGGCATTGCGGCGGGTGACGAAGCCGGCTTCCAGCATGTCGAGGAACAGCGCCTGCTGCTGGCCGTAGTATTCCACGTCGCAGGTGGCGAACATGCGCGACCAGTCGAGCGACAGGCCCAGCGGCTTCATCTGGTCGACCATCGTGTCGATGTTGCCGTAGGTCCAATCCTTCGGGTGGCCGTTCGAGTTCATCGCGGCGTTCTCGGCGGGCATCCCGAAGGCGTCGAATCCCATCGGGTGCAGCACGTTGAAGCCTTGGGCGCGCTTGTAGCGGGCCACAACGTCGCCCAGCGAGTAGTTGCGGACGTGCCCCATGTGGATGCGCCCCGAGGGGTAGGGGAACATCTCGAGGACGTAATACTTGGGGCGGCTCTCGTCGCGTGTCGCAACGAAGGTCTGGGCATCTTCCCAGGCCTTCTGCCAGCGGGGTTCGATCTCGGACGGGGTAAAGCGGGTCATGGCGCGGCCTTGCGGGTGTTCCAACGGTCCCGGCGTGTTTACGGCGGGCACGGCGCAGGGTCCAGCGGGTTCGGTGA
The DNA here is from genome assembly GCF_024105635.1 of Oceanicola sp. 502str15. Taxonomy (NCBI): domain Bacteria; kingdom Pseudomonadati; phylum Pseudomonadota; class Alphaproteobacteria; order Rhodobacterales; family Roseobacteraceae; genus Oceanicola; species Oceanicola sp. 502str15. The sequence continues at coordinate 3,563,427 of NZ_WYDQ01000001.1, read as the reverse complement.
TGTGGGTGGCGGCGGCCCGGCACCCACCCTGTGGATGGGGGCCAGGCCCGCTGCGGAAACTGTGGAGGTGGGGCTCAGCCCAGCGTCAGAGCTTGCCGTCCTGGATCCGAAGCTGGCGGGCACGGGTGAGGATGGCATCCTCCACGGCGCGCACGGTGTCGGCGCTGACCGGGCCGGAGCGGCTTTGCAGCGCAACCTTCAGCGAGCGGGCATCGAGCGCCGGGTCCTGCACGTAGACGGTGGCCCGATAGGGCTGGCCGCCGCCGGGCGGACGCCCGTAGCCATAGACAATGACGCCGGTGAAGGGATCGACCGTCTGGATCGGCATGAAGTTGAGAACTTCGAGCGAGGCGCGCCAGATATACTTGTTCACCTCGACGGTGATGTTGGGGTCGTCGTTGTTGCCGAACAGATCCCAGATCGTCGACTGGCGGACCTTGCCCTTGTATACGGTGCGGCCCTGCGCATCGGTCTCGACCTGGCGCGGCGCGTTGCGCACCGTGCTCGAGCCGCCGCCGGAGCTGCCACCAAAGCTGTTGCCCAGCCGTCCGCTCACTCCGCAGGCGGAGAGCGTCAGCACCAGAGCGATAATACCTGCTGCTCGGATTTCCTTCCGGAAGGTCATTGAAAACTGCCCCTCTCACCCTTTTTTGCTTGTCTATCCGAGCGGCCCCAGCCCCACAAGGCTTTTTGGCCGCAAAGGGTGGTCGGGGCGACTGTGGCAGACATGCACCATATCGAGGAGAGTCCCCCCGCCCGGTTTGCGCCATTATTGCAATCAAACGGCGAAAGAGCGAAACAGCCTGCCATACCCAATGCGGATTCCCTGCGTTGGGCTGACCTTTGATAACGAGGGAAATACGATGAAAAAGGTTCTTCTCACTTCGACCGCGCTGGTCGCCTTCGCTGGCGCCGCCTCGGCTGAAGTTTCGATCTCGGGCTCTGCCGAGATGGGTATTTTCGGCGGCACTGGCGTCGAAACCCAATTCTTCCAGGACATCGACGTCACCTTCACCATGTCCGGTGAAACCGACGGCGGCCTGACCTTCGGTGCATCCATCGATCTGGACGAAGCCCAGGACAACTTGGCCACGGTCGCCGGCAGCGGCGACTGCACGTTCTCGACTACGGTCGACGGCTGTGTGAACGACGCGCTTGACGACGTGACCGAAGACGGTGGCGTTGCCATCTTCATCTCCGGTTCCTTCGGCACCGTGACGATGGGCGACACCGACGGCGCCATGGACTGGGCCCTCACCGACGCCGGCAACATCGGCAACCCGGGCTCGATCGCTGACGACGAGACCTCGCACGCTGGTTACCTCGGCGCGTACCTCGACGGCACCTACGACGGCCAGATCGTTCGCTACGACAACACCTTCGGTGACTTCGGCGTCGCCATCTCGGTTGAGATGGACGAAACCGGCACCATGGACACTGGCTACGCCCTCGGCTTCAAGTACAACGCTGCTCTCGGCGGTCTGGACCTGGCCCTCGGCCTTGGTTACCAGTCGGTTGACGGCAACATGGGCGCTGTGAAGGGCGTTGCTGTGGAAGATGCCATCGGCTTCTCCGCTGTCACCACCTTCGACAACGGTCTGTCGGCCGGCATCGAGTACACCCAGTTCGGCGGCTTTGCTGGCGCTGACGACGTGACTCACCTCGGCCTCGGCTTCGGCTACTCCGTGGATGCCTTCTCGGCTCACCTGAACTACGGCCAGTACTCCTCCGACGACGCAGGGTTCAACGCTGCCGGCGGTGGCGACGACATCACCGGCTACGGTCTGGCCCTCGGCTACGACCTCGGCGGCGGTGCTTCGGTTCTGGCGGGCTACGGTTCGTCCGACAACGGCGCCACCACCACCGACACCTGGTCGCTGGGTCTGTCGATGTCCTTCTAAGGACACCGGTAACAGTATCTGGGAAGAGCGGGCCTTCGGGTCCGCTCTTTTCTTTTGGGCAGTTTGAACCTCCGGGCGATCGTGCTAGCACTCGGGCAAAAGCCGGAGAGCAGCCCATGGCGCAAAGCCTGACCCCCGCCCAGATCCCCGCCGCCTATGCGCAGGGCGTCAAGCTGATGGAGGCTGGCAAGCTGCGCGAGGCCGCCGGGCTCTTCACCCAGATCACCCGGATCCGCCCGCAGATCGCCGAACCCCATTGGCAGCTCGGCCGCATCGCCGCAAAAATCGGCGACAGCCGCTCCGCCGTCGCCTCGCTCGACCGCGCCCAGAAGCTGAAGCCCCGCGAGTTGGTGGTGCTGCGCGATTTTGCCCAAGCCCTCGGGGTCTTCGGCGATACCGAGCGGCAGATCACGGTTCAGCGCCGCCTGCTCGAGATCAAGCCCGACGACGTGGCCGTGCGCAGCGAGCTGGCGATTGCCCTGCAATACATGGGTGACTTCGACGAGGCGGAATCGCAGCTGCGCCGCTGCCTCGCGCTTCAGCCCAAGAACGGCACCATCTGGCGGCTCATCACGGCGGGGCGCAAGTTCAAGCCCGGGGATCCCGCGATTGCCGAGATGCAGGCGCTCTACCGCGACAAGTCCCTCCACCCGCGCCACCGCGCCAACCTCGATTTCGCGCTGGCCAAGGTGCATGAGGACATCAAGGACTACGCCCCGGTGATGAAGCACCTGAAGCGCGGCAACGAGGAATATGCCCGGCTGTTCCCCTACTCCCGCGCCGAGCGCGAAACCGAGATCGCCAACCTCAAGGCCGCCTTCGAGGGCATCGACTTCACCCGGCCCGCGCTGGAGCCGGACCCGGGGTTTGCGCCGATTTTCGTCACCGGCATTCCGCGCTCGGGCACCACGCTGGGCGAGCAGATCATCGGCGCACACAGCAAGGCGACGGCCATCGGCGAGGCGCGGGAGTTCAACCAGTCGGTGCAGCAGGCGCTTTCCACCGGTAACCTCGGCTTTCGCCCGCTCGCCGGGCTCGCCCCCGACGCCCTCCTCGCCCTGCGCAAGCGGGCCGAAGAGCTTTATCGGCGGCGGTTCAGCTTTGGGGCCCATTGCGTCGACAAATCGGTGCAGAACTGGCACTACATCGGCCTGATCCGCTACATCATGCCCAACGCCCGCATCATCGTGATGCGCCGCGACCCGCGCGACAACCTGCTGTCGATCTTCAAGAACGTCTTTGCCGAGGGCACCCACAAATACGCCTACCGGATCGCCGACATGGTGCATTACCTCAAGGTCCACCGCGAGATGATGGACTTCTGGCGCGAGCGTGCGCCGGGGCTGTTCACCGAGGTCAGCTACGAGGCGCTGGTGGCCGACCCGGAGGCCGAGGCGCCGCGCCTGGTGGCCGCCGCGGGGCTGGAGTGGGAAGACCAGTGCCTTGAATTCTACAAACAGAAACAAAGGGTAAGCACCCTGTCGATCGCGCAGGTGCGCCAGCCGATCTATACCTCCTCGGCCCGGGCCTGGGAGCGGTATGGCGATGAGATCAAGCCGTTGATCGCGGCGCTGGAAGAAGAAGGATTGGTGCCGGATGGGGCTTGAGGATATCAGCGCGAAGGTGGCCGCAGCCGCAGAGGCGGCAGGCCGGACGGCGGAGGAGGTGACCCTGATCGCCGTCTCCAAGGTGCAGCCCGATGCGCGGGTCGAGGCGGTGCTGGAGCAAGGCCACCGCTGCTTTGGCGAGAACCGGGTGCAGGAGGCACAGGGCAAGTGGCCGGGCTTCCGCGAGCGCTTCGAAGGGGTCGATCTGCACCTGATCGGGCCGTTGCAGAGCAACAAGGCCCGGGGCGCGATGGAGCTGTTCGACGCGATCCACACCGTCGACCGCCCCAAGATCGCCGCCACCATCGCCCGCCTTGCCGACGAGCTGGGCCGCTGCCCCGAGCTGTTCATCCAGGTGAACACCGGCGAGGAGGCGCAGAAGGCGGGCTGCCTGCCCGGCGAGGTCGACGGCTTCATTGCCGAATGCCGGATGCTCTCGCTGCCGGTGAAGGGGCTCATGTGCATCCCCCCTGTCGAGGAGGAGCCGAGCCTGCATTTTGCCCTGCTCGCCAACATGGCCGAGCGCAACGGGCTGACCGGCCTGAGCATGGGGATGAGCGCCGATTTCGAGCGGGCGATTGCGCTGGGGGCCACCCACGTGCGCGTCGGTTCGGCGATTTTCGGCGATCGGCTCGCGCCGCAGGGCGATGCCTGATCCGCACAATCTTTAGGCGAGCTGCCCCGAAAGGGGCGCGCTATTCCAAATTATCGCACAGCTTTTTCGGCCGAAGGTGCGACGCTGCACACATCTGTTTCCATTACACATTTTAGTGAACGAAACCGTTCGGTTCAGGGTTCCACCCACCGCAATCCAGGGGTTAGCTGCCGCTGGGGAGGGGTGGAGATGAGATATGCCCGCCTTTCAGATCAAGGACATTCCGGCCGTCTACCGCCGCGCCCGCCAGCTTCAGGCCGAGGGGCAGTTGCAGGAGGCCTGTGCGCTCTATCAGGACATCGTCGCCCTGCGTCCGCAGACCGCAGAGGCGCATTTCGAGATCGGGCGCATCACCCATAGCACCGGCGACTACGGCACCGCGCTGAAGGCGCTGGAGCAGGCCCGCAGGCAGCGCCCGCGCGAGCCCGCCGTGCTGATGGAGCGGGCGCAGGTGCTCTCGGACTGGGGCCGGATCGACGCCGCCATCGACGCCCACCGCGAGCTGCAACGGGTCGTGCCCGGCGCGGTCGGCCCGCATGTCGAGATCGGCCTGCTGGAGCAGCGGGCCGGGCGGCAGGACCGGGCCGAAGAGGCGTTTCGGGCGGCGCTGGAGCTGAAGCCGGGCGACGGCGAGCTCTACCGGCTGCGGATGACGGCCCATCGCACCAGCCCCGGCGATCCGCTGATCGACGAAATGCGCGCGCTTCACGGCAGCGGCCAGACGCGCGGCGCCTCCCGCGCCAGCCTGTGCTTTGCACTGGCCCGCGCGCTTGAGCAGGCCGGGGCCGAGCCGGGCGAGGTCTGGCGCTATCTTGAAGAGGCCAATGCGCTCACCCGCGCCCGTGCCCCCTACGACCGTGCCGCGCGGGAGGCCGAGGATGCCGCCCATATCGCCGCCACGGAGAGCTTCGCGCCGGGAAACACCGCAGCGCCCGACGGCTTTCGGCCGATCTTCGTCACCGGAATGCCCCGCGCCGGCACAACGCTGGTCGAGCAGATGCTGGCCAGCCACGGGCAGGTGACGGGCGGCGGCGAAATGGCGGTGACCGGGCAGGTGGTGCGCCGGGTTTTGTCCGGGCAACTCGCCCCGCAGGGCTTTGCCCCCGCGCTCGAAACCGCGATGCGCCGCAAGCTGGAATTTGGCCGCGTGGTCGCCGACAAGTCGTTGCAGACCTACCGCCACATCGGCCCCCTCGCCGCCCTGCTGCCCGATGCGCCGGTCTTCGTTGTCCACCGAGACCCGCGCGATCAGCTCTTCTCGATCTTCCGGCAGGTCTTCCGCGAGGGCCGCCACCGCTACGCCTACGACCTTGGCGATCTGGTTCATGCCTTCGCCGCCTATCGCCGGATGATCGACCATTGGCGGGAGCGGGTGCCGGGGGCCTTCGTGGAGCTCGACTACCAGCAGTTCGTCGCCGCGCCCGAGGCCGGGGCCCGCCGCATCATCGGCGCCGCAGGGCTGGCCTGGGAAGACGGGGTGATGGAGTTTCACAAGAGCGCGCGCGACGTGCGCACCCTCTCGGCGGCGCAGGTCCGCGAGCCGGTGCATGACCGCTCGATCGGCGCGTGGAAGCCCTATGCCGCTCAGCTCGCCCCGATGCTCGAGGCGCTGGAGGCCGAAGGGCTGCTGCCGGGTTGATCCGCCGCAAGGCCGGGGGGCACAAGCAGCGCCGTGCCCGGCGGCGCGAGGGCGGCGATGCGGGCGATATCGGCGGGGGCAAAGGCAAGGCAGCCCTCGGTCGGATGCCCGCGCTTGCGCCAGCGATGCAGGAAGATGGCCGAGCCGCGCCCCGGCGTGGCGGGCGTGTTCCAGCTGGTGGTCAGCACGATGTCATAGAGCGGATCGGCGCGGCGCAAGCGCTCGTGGCTGGGGTCGTAGGGCGCTGTGACATGGGTGTTGTAGGCCGGGTCGTCGGGCGCGTCCGACCACAGGTCGCGCGGCCCGATGGGGATGGCCCATGGCGCGGGCCGGGCCACCCGGTCGGCGCGGTAGTAGCAGGCCAGGATGTGGTGCAGCCCGGCGGGCGTGGCCCCGTCGCCCTCGCGCTTGTCGCGGGTGATCCCGCCCTTTCCGAGCGCAACCGGGAAGCGCCGCCCCCCGAACAGCAGGCCGCGCGGGGTGAGCCGCATCACGGGTAGGCACCGTGCACGGCGAGCGCGGTGGCGGTGACCGGCTCCGTCAGCCGGAACGACACCGCCAACTCATGCGCCCCGAGCCGATACCACCGCCCGCCCGTCGGCGCCTGCACCGCCGCGCCCATCGGCGGCGGGTTCATCTCTTGGCGCAGGAAGGGCCGTGCCGCGAGCGCGGGGGCGAGGGCATCCAGAGGAAGCGGGGCCGGAAAGGCGCCGATCAGCAGCCCGCCGAACCGCGCCGTGGGGCCGGGGCTGCGCAGTTCGAAACCGGCGAAATCCCCCGCGCCGGGCGCGCTGAAGCCGATCCACGCCCCGGCATCGCGGGTGCGGGTGAGCCGCTGGCCCAGCATCGCCTCGACCTCGGCCTGCGAGAAGTCCTCCAGCCCGGCGGCGGCGGTGAGGTAGTTGGCGACCTTCACAGCAGATGCCCCGACTTGGCGGCCTTGGTGGCGAGGTATCCGGCGTTCTCCGGCGTGCGCCCCACCTTCAGCGGCACCCGCTCGGCCACCTCGATGCCCTGCGCGGTCATCATGGCGATCTTGGCGGGATTGTTGGTCATCAGCCGCACCCGCCCGACGCCCATCTTGCCCAGCAGCGCCGCGCCGATGCGAAAATCGCGCTCGTCATCCTCGAAGCCGAGCCGGTGGTTGGCCTCGACGGTATCGAACCCCTGATCCTGCAGCGAATAGGCGCGCATCTTGTTGGCCAGCCCAATCCCCCGCCCCTCCTGGTTGAGGTAGAGCAGCAGCCCGCCGCCCGCCTCGCCCATGGCCGCCAGCGCGGCATGAAGCTGGGGGCCGCAGTCGCATTTCAGCGAGCCGAGCACATCGCCGGTGAAGCAGGCGGAATGCAGGCGGGTGAGCACCGGCGCGTCGCGGTCGGGGCGGCCGACCTCGACCACGTAATGCTCTTCGGCGCCGTCATCAGGGCGAAACACGTGGAGCTTGCCGCGCCCGGCCAGATGCATCGGCAGCCGGGCAGAGACCGCCTCGGCAAAGGGCGCAAGATCATGGCTCGCCTCGGCGGCGATCCGGGTCAGCCCCTCGGGCGCGGGGCCGGCGAGCGGGGCCACCAGCACGGCGGGCAGCACCCGGGCCTCCTTGGCGAGCCGAATGCCGGCGCGGGCGATCTCGGGGCAGCCCTCGCTGCCACGCAGGGCGGTGAAGGGGCCTTTCATCGGGGTGGCAAGGTCGCTTGCCGGGTCGGCCACGGCGGCGGCCCATGCGGCAGCGCCCTCGGCAGGCAGGCGCAGGCGGGCCATGTCGCCATCATAGGCGCGCGCCTTCAGGGTTTCGGCCCGCCGGAGGGTGATGGCAAGGTAGGCCCCCGCCGCCGCCATCTCGCCCACGCGGGCGCTGTCGCCCTGCTCGGCCGCCATCACCAGCGCCGCCTCGCCCGCCGCCCCGACGATCACCACCGGCAGCCCCAGCCGCAGATCGGCACGGGCGCGGGCACGAAGCTCTTGCGGTGTGGGCAGCAGGGACATGCGTAAAACCTCGGCGGGAACTCTGGGTCATGTAGTGGGTTTCTGTAGGAATATGAAACATTTCCGCCGCCCTGCACACGGTTGCGTGAGTGATTTGCAGCAAATCTTGTCGGACCCGTGCGCCGCTCACACATCCGAGAGGAACGAAGAAAGGAGGCTCACCATGGCCAACCTGAAGAAAATTCTTCTCGTCGATGATGACGAGGACCTGCGCGAGGCGCTGAGCGAGCAACTCGTGATGACCGAAGACTTCGATGTCTTCGAAGCCGGAGACGGCCACGGGGCAATGGAAAAGGCAAAGAACGCGATCTATGACCTCGTCATTCTCGACGTGGCCCTGCCCGATACCGACGGCCGCGAACTCTGCAAGCTGATGCGCAAGCAGGGGGTGAAATGCCCGATCCTGATGCTCACCGGCCAGGACAGCGACGCCGACACCATCCTCGGCCTCGATGCGGGCGCGAACGACTACGTGACCAAGCCCTTCAAGTTTCCGGTGCTGCTGGCCCGCATCCGCGCCCAGCTCCGCCAGCATGAGCAGAGCGAGGACGCTGTGTTCCAGCTCGGGCCCTATACCTTCAAGCCCGCGATGAAGATCCTTGTCGATGACGCCGAAAAGAAGATCCGGCTGACCGAGAAGGAGACCAACATCCTCAAGTTCCTCTACCGCGCCAGCGAGGGCGTGGTGCCGCGCGATATCCTGCTGCACGAGGTCTGGGGCTACAATGCGGGCGTGACGACCCACACGCTGGAGACCCACATCTACCGGCTGCGCCAGAAGATCGAACCGGATCCCTCCAATGCGCGTTTGCTTGTAACGGAAAGCGGCGGCTACCGGCTGGTCGCCTGACGATCCCTCCGTGGCCGGGGTTCTTGGCCACACCTCCCTGTTGGACTGGCCCGGGTTTGCGCCCGGGCCTTTTTTCATGTCCGGGCCGCAGCTGCCCGCCCCCGTGTGCCGCCCGTCCCGCCCTCTGCCCCACTCGCACCGTCATCCTCGGGCCTGACCCGAGGATCTCCCGCCACCAACCTCCACGCCCGGCCCCGAGGCCCACAGCGCTCTACACCCGCCGCGAGGCAGGTGCTAGAACCGGGGCATGAAACGGCTTCTCAGGATCGTGGCGGCGCTGGCCGTTCTGGCGCTCGGGGTGGTGGGCTACACCGCCGCCATGGCGCGTGTCGGCTCGGGCGAGGCGCCCGCCATGGCCCCGCCCGACCAGCAGGCCGATGCCATCCGCGTCGACAAGTCCGACCGGCGGCTGGAGCTGCTGCGCGCGGGCGGAGTGATTGCCAGCTACCGCATCAGCCTTGGTGCCGCTCCCGAGGGCCACAAGGCCCGCGAGGGCGATGAGCGCACCCCACAGGGCCGCTACGTGATCGACTGGCGCAACCCCAATTCCATCGCCCACCTGAGCCTGCACATCTCCTACCCCAACGCCGACGACAGCGCGCGGGCGGCACAGGCGGGCGTCAGCCCCGGCGGCGACATCATGATCCACGGCATCGCCAATGGCTGGGGCTGGATCGGCGGGCTGCACCGCCTGTGGGACTGGACCAACGGCTGCATCGCCGTGACCGATGCCGAGATGCGCGAAATCTGGTCGCGGGTGCCCGACGGCACCCCGATCACCATAGAAGAGTGAGGCAGCGATGGGCCGGTTCATCAGGGCTCTGCTGAAGGTCGTCGCCCTGCTGGTGGTGCTCGCCGTGGTGGCGCTTCTGGCCTTTCGCGGCATGGCCGCGCTGCGCGAAACCCAGACCGAGCCCCCGCCCGGCGGCGCGCTGATCCAGACCGCGATGGGCGCGGTGCATCTGCGCGAGGCGGGCCCGGTGGATGGCCCCCCGGTGCTGCTGGTGCATGGCTCTGTCGGCTGGTCGGCCTTCTGGGAGGACACCATCGCGGAACTCTCCGCAGCGGGCTACCGCGCCATTGCCCTCGACATGCCGCCCATGGGCTGGTCGGAGCGCGACGCGGAGGGCGATTATGGCCGCGAAAGGCAAGGTGAGCGGGTGCTGGCGCTGGTCGAGGCGCTGGAGGTCCAGCCGGTGCTGGTGGCCCATTCCTTCGGGGCCGGCGCTGCGGCGGAGGCCATGATGGCCGATCCGGGCGCCTTTGCCGGCTTCCTCGTGGTCGACGGCGCCATCGGGCTGGACAGCGAGGCCCGGGCCCTGCCCCTGCCGCTGCGGGCGGGAGCCATGCGCCAGCTCGCGGTCTCGGCTTCCGTCACCAACCCCTGGGCCATGCAGCCGATGCTGAAGGCCTTCCTCCACCGGAAGGACCGCGCCGCGCCCTACGTCGACACCCTCAACGCCCCGATGAAGCGGCAGGGCACCACCGCCGCCATCGCCGACTGGCTGCCGACCCTGATGATGCGCCCCGAAGGCGCGGCCTCGGTCACCGAAGCGGGCTGGCGCGGCCTGACCCTGCCCGTGGGCTTCATCTGGGGCGTCGAAGACACCGCCACGCCGCTGGCGCAGGGCGAGCGGCTGGCCGCGCTGGTGCCCGGCGCGCGCCTCTGGCCGCTGGAGGGGGTGGGCCACATCCCCCATATCGAAGACCCGGCGGCATTCGGGGCGGCGCTGCTCGAGGCGCTGGACTGGGTGCGCGAGAGGTAAGGCGGGACAAGTCCCGCCCTACGGCAGGAAACCGAGCGAGGGATCGGCGCAGATCTCGTCGACGCTCGGCCGCGCGCCCCGGCTGGCGGTGTGGCGGAAGAAGGCCACCATGTCGGGCAGCGCGTCGCCATAGGCCGCGATGGCGGCATCGAGGGCCTGCGCATCACCGCGAAACATGTCGAGCCCGATGCCTGTGCGAAACGCCTCCACGCCGCCCTCCTCGGGCGTGCGGAAAATGGCGGCAATCAGGCCCGGCAGGCGCGAGGTGGCCGAGTGGCGCGCGGCCAGCGCCCGGTCTTCCGCGGTTGGCTCGCCCAGGGCAGGGGCCGCGCGGCGCGCCTCGAAGTCGTATTCCACCATGGTCCGGACCCCGCGCAGCACCCGGATGAACCGCGCCTCCGCCGGTGTCGGATCGGGCCGGGCCAGCAGGGGCGCCACCACCCGCACCTCGCAGCCCGCCATCGCGGCGATGGACTCATCATAGAGCACCGGCACCGCGATGATCGCCATGGCATCCTGTGGCGTGACCCGGAAGAACTCCACCGGCGTGCCCGCCGAGATGAGCCGGAAGCCGGTATCGGTCGGCGCGAAGCCGGCCATCTGGAGGTAGCTGATGACGAAATTGGTATAGACCCGGTCCTGCGGCATCCCGAGGTGTTGGAGCGTCGAAGGCTCGATCGCCGCCGCCTCGTCGATCTCGAAATCCTCCAGCACCAGCTTGCCCCCCTCCACCCGCGCGCGGGCCGTGGCGGCCTGCACCGAGGGCGCGCAGATGCCGTCCCGGTCGCAGGCCTCGTGGTCGAGCGGCAGCGGATGGATGAACTCCAGCCGCATCTCCCCGCCCTCGAAGGTGAGCAGTACCGAGCGCGGCAGAACCGCCTCGTTCCAGAGATAGGTCGCCAGCAGAAAGCTGCCCTGCGGCGGCAGCTCGGCCCGCAGCGGCAGGGCGGCGAGGGTCAGGACAAGGGCGGCAAACAGCGTCTTCATGCGCCCGAGCCTGCCGTGGCAGGAGAGGGCTGGCAAGGGGTGGAAACCACGCGCCTGCCGGGCTATCGAGACGCCAGACCTCAGGAGGCGGGCATGGCATTTTCACTGGCGACATGGAACATCAACTCGGTGCGGCTGAGGGCCGACCTCGTGGCGCGGCTGATGCGCGAGGAAATGCCCGACGTGCTCTGCCTGCAGGAGTGCAAGAGCCCGGTCGACAAGATCCCGGTCGAGATCTTCAAGGCGCTCGGCTACACCCACATGGTCGCGCGCGGGCAGAAGGGCTACAACGGCGTGGCGATCCTGTCGAAGCTGCCGATCGAGGAGGTCGGCGCGGCGGATTACGCCAGGCTGGGCCACGCCCGCCACATCGCCGGACGGCTGGAGAACGGCGTGACCATCCACAACTTCTACGTCCCCGCCGGCGGCGACGTGCCCGACCGTGAGGTGAACGAGAAGTTCGGCCAGAAGCTCGACTACCTCGCCGAGATGCGCGACGCCTTCCACGCCGAAACACCCGAGAAGGCCATCCTCGTCGGCGATCTCAACATCGCCCCGCGCGAGGATGACGTCTGGGATCACAAGAAACTGCTGAAGATCGTCTCCCACACCCCCGTCGAGGTCGAGGCGCTCGGCGCCACCCAGGACGCCGGCAAATGGGTCGACATCACCCGCAAGGACATCCCCGAGGGGCTGCTCTACAGCTGGTGGAGCTACCGCGCCAAGGATTGGGACGAGGCCGACAAGGGCCGCCGCCTCGACCACGTCTGGGCCACCCCCGACATCGCCAACGCAGGCCACTCCAGCCGGGTGCTGCGCCCGGTGCGCGGCTGGGAAAAGCCCTCTGACCATGCGCCGGTCTTTGCGGAGTTCGACCTCTGAAAACCCCTGTCCGCGCGGGCGGCAGGCGGTGGTCTGGAGTATTTGCAGCAAGAAAATGAACAGGGCGCGACACGCAGCATTTTCTTGCGGAAAATACTCACTGAATCATGTCGTGCGCCGCAGGCGCGCAATTTGATTCCGGCTCAGTCGCGGCGGATCACCCCGGTCAGGGCGGCGGCGGCGAGGGCGGTGACGATCCAGCCGATGCCCTTGGCGATCCAGCGCAGCCACCAGCCCGCCCGGCCCAGCGGCGAGCGCGAGGTGGAGGGGGCCCAGGCGCTTTCCTGGCCGAAGTTCACCAGCGGAATGACCAGGTCGGCGGCATAGGCGAGCGCCGAAAAGGTTTCCCAGTCCTGCCCGGCCTGTCCCGGCTGGCTCCAGAAGGCGCCCGGCCCCTCGGGGTGGCTCTCGGTGGCGGCGATCCAGGGGGCGGAGGTGAGGATGGGCGCGGCGTTGGGCGTCATGTCGCCCGCCCGCCAGGTGGCCTGGTAGAAGGTCGCCAGCCCGAGGATGAGCAGCACCGCGAAGGCCACCGAGCGGCCCGGGCGGTAGCCGTAGCCGATGGTGAGGCGCAGGACCATGTCGGCCAGCCACATCGCCAGCCAGCGCGGCCCGTAGCCCGAGGTTTCGGCCCGCAGCCGCCGGTTCTCGGCCCGCAGCAGGCGCTCCTTCACCATCAGCACGGTCTGGGCATCGCTGCGGTGGCCCATCCGGCCGAGCACATGGGCCAGTTGCTCGTAGGGCTGCGCGTTGAAGTCCAGCCCCTCGGGCCGCCGCGCCAGCCAGCTCAGCCGCTCGGTCGGGCGGGTGTCGGCGTGGCGCGAAAAGTCGGAGTAGCGGAAGCCGTCGAGCCGCAGCGGGTAGCGCGCGCCCTGCCCCGAGGGTTCGTCCTTGAACCGCGCCACCTCGGCCCCGGCGAGGTTGACCACCCGGGCGATCTCGTTGGCCTGGAAGAACAGGATGCCCCCCACCCGCGCCCGCGCCAGCGACACGGCAATATCCGCCCCATGCTCTTCGGTCGCGCCAAAGGCCCTGTGGCCGAGCGGCTCGGCGGGCAGGTCGATGCTGCAATGGGTGATGAACACGTCATGGTCGACCCGGGCGGAGGAGAAGAACAGCATGCCGCGGCAGGTCAGCGCGGTCTCGCCCTCGGCATAGGGGTAGTTGCCCAGAAACACCGAGCCTTCCACCCGCAGCGAGGGCGCAAAGATCGCATCCTGCCCGCCGCCGTCGATCTCGGCGCCGCAGATCTGCAAATCGCCCGCGATCCGCGCCCCCGCAAGCCCGATCTCCCCCGCCACCCGGCTCTCGCCGCGGATGTAGACGGAGCCGGAGAAGCGGGCGTTGTCGGCGGTGATCGCGGCCACGTGGCAGCCCTGCAGGTGCAGCCCGCGCAGGCTGGCGTTGACCAGGTTCATCTCGCCCTCGACCCGGCAGGCGGAGAGGGTGATGTCCATGCTGCAATCGGTGCCCTGCAGATCGAGCGTGCCGGTGATCCGCGCGCCGCGCAGCCGCAGCCCCTTGGGGTTGAGCGGGTGCTCGTAGAGCCCCAGCAGCAGCTCGCGCAGCAGCGCCGCGCGCACGCTCACCGCCTCGCCCGCCTCGGCCCCCGGCAGCACCCCGTCGCCCAGCGTCACCCGCTCGGGCCCGGCGCAGGAGGCCAGCAGTTTCTCTTCCGCCGGGGAGAGCGGGGCGAAGGTTTGAAGCGCCGTCATGGGGCGACGTTGCCACCCCGGCGCAGGAGCGTAAAGCGGCGAAGCGCCCGGCGATGCGACGGCCCGGCCACATTGCGCAACCCTACGTCATGAAACATTGATGCAGCCCCGCCCCGATGCTATGTTTGCCACAGGCCCGGCGTCGGGGCTTTACAGGCGCGCAGCCACGGAGGACCAGCTCCTGTCTCACTCTTCGGAGGCCGCCGTTCAGCATACGGCAGGCAACGCCCCGCATCCGGGGGCACACAACAGCGACGCAGAGGGCAGCGCCCTGCTCGCACACATCCTTGCATCGCTGGAAGACGACAAGGCGGAAGAGATCGTCACGATCGACCTCGCCGGCAAGTCGACCATTGCCGACCACATGGTGATCTGCTCCGGCCGGTCGACCCGTCAGGTCGGTGCGATTTCCGAAAAGCTCGTGGATCGGCTGAAGCAGGCCTTCGGCACCATCTGCAAGATCGAGGGCAAGGATGCGGGCGATTGGGTGCTGATCGACACGGGCGATGTGATCGTCCACGTGTTCCGCCCCGAGGTGCGCGACTTCTATCAGCTCGAGAAAATGTGGCAGCCGGCGACAGCCACCGCCTGACGCCGCACCTTGAAGCTGACAATTCTCGCCATCGGGCGGCTTCGTGCCAGCCCGGAGAAATCCCTGATTGACGATTACCTGGATCGCGCCGGCAAGACCGGACGCGGCCTGGGGCTCGGCCCGGCCTCCGTGGTCGAGCTGGAAGACAAGCGCGGCGGCGGCAAACCCGCCGAGGCCGAGCTGCTGCGCCGCGCGGTTCCTGCGGGGGCCGTGGTGGTGGCGATGGACGAGCGCGGCAAGGTGATGAGCTCGCCCGCCTTCGCCGACCAGCTCGGCAAGTGGCGCGACACCGGCCGCCCCGAGGTGGTGCTGATGATCGGCGGCGCCGACGGGCTCGACCCGGCGCTGGTGGCCGAGGCCGACTTCACCCTCAGCTTCGGCAAGATGGTCTGGCCCCACATGCTGGCACGGGTGATGCTCTCCGAACAGCTCTACCGCGCCACAGCGATCCTTGCCGGCACGCCCTATCACCGGGTCTAGCGCGCGCCGTGCAGCGCCGTCCCGCGGGGTGGCGCAGGCAACAGCTCCGTCGGGCACTTTATGGTGCAGCAGTCATCTTGCAGTCGAGGGAGATGCTGCCCTCACCAAAGCGCCGCCCCGGTGGGGCGGGACGGCGCTGCACGGCGCCTTCGGCTTGATTCCGTGCAATGCCCACCCTCAGACCGTTCACCTCTTTCGAACCATAGGCTAAGACTCCCCGCAAAAGCCCAAGGAGCCGCCCCATGCCCAAACCCGTCGTTCTCTGCATTCTCGATGGCTGGGGCCTTGGCGATGGCGGCCCCGGCGATGCGCCTGCGCTGGCGAAAACCCCGAACATGGACCGGCTGCTCGCCACCTGCCCCCATGCCACCCTCACCACCTTCGGCCCCGATGTCGGCCTGCCCTCGGGCCAGATGGGCAACTCCGAGGTCGGCCATACCAACATCGGCGCGGGCCGCGTGGTGGCGATGGACCTCGGCCAGATCGACCTTGCCATCGAAGACGGCTCCTTTGCCGAGAACGAGGGGCTGGGCGCCTTCATCGCCGCGCTGAAGGCCTCGGGCGGCACCGCCCACCTCGCGGGTCTCGTCTCGCCCGGCGGGGTGCACAGCCACCAGTCCCACATGCTCGCCGCCGCCCGCGCCATCACCGCCGCCGGCGTGCCGGTCGCGATCCACGCCCTGACCGACGGGCGCGACGTGGCCCCCAAATCCGCCGACAGCTACATTGGCGAGACCGAAAAGAACCTGCCCGAGGGCGCCCGCTTCGTTACCGTCTCGGGCCGCTACTTCGCCATGGACCGCGACAACCGCTGGGACCGGGTGAGCCGCGCCTACGAGGCCATCGTCCACGGGCAGGGCGAGCGGGCCGAGAGCGCCGGGGCCACGGTTGCCGCCGCCTACGCCGAAGACAAGACCGACGAGTTCATCCTGCCCACCGTACTGCCCGGCTACGAGGGCATGAAGGACGGCGACGGGCTGTTCTTCCTCAACTTCCGCGCCGACCGCGCCCGCGAGATCCTGCGCGCCATCGGCGAGCCGGGCTTTGCCGAGTTCGACGCGGGCACCCGCCCCGAGCTGGCCGCGCTGCTCGGAATGGTGGAATACTCCGAGGGCCACAACGCCTACATGACCACCTGCTTCCCGCCGCGCGACATTGCCAACACGCTGGGCGCATGGATCGCCAAACAGGGGCTCACCCAGTTCCACATCGCGGAAACCGAGAAATACCCCCATGTCACCTTCTTCCTGAACGGCGGCAAGGAAGACCCGGAGCCGGGCGAAGACCGCTACATGCCGAAATCGCCCGATGTGGCCACCTATGACATGCAGCCCGAAATGAGCGCGCCCGAGGTCTCCGACCACCTCGTTGCGGCAATCGGCAAGGGCTATGACTTCATCGTGGTCAACTTCGCCAACCCCGACATGGTTGGCCATACCGGCGTGATCGAAGCCGCCGTGGCTGCCTGCGAGGCGGTCGATACCGGGCTGGGCCGTGCGCTCGATGCGCTCGAAGCGGCGGGCGGGGCGATCATCGTCACCGCCGACCACGGCAATTGCGACATGATGATTGACCCGGACACCGGCGGCCCCCACACCGCCCACACGCTCAACCCGGTGCCGGTGGTGATCTACGGCGCGCCCGAGGGGTCCAGAGTTTCGGAAGGGCGGCTGGCCGACCTCGCGCCAACGGTGCTCGACCTCATGGGCCTGCCCCAGCCGCCGGAAATGACCGGCAAGAGCCTGCTGCAATGATCCGCGCCGCGCTTCTCTCGCTTGCGCTCGCCGCCACCCCGGCCGCCGCCCAGCAGGCCGACCCGGCCAGCATCGCCGTCGAGGCGGCGTCGCTGCTCTCCAAGGCCGCCGCCGCGCTGCAAGAGGCCGAAACCCGTGCCGACCGGGTCGAGGCGCTCACCCGCACCGTCCGCGCCTATGAAACCGGGCTCACCGCCCTGCGCACCGGGCTGCGGCAGGCGGCGATCCGCGAGGGCGCGCTGCGCGCCACGCTGGAGGCGCGCGAGGGCGAGGTCAGCCGCCTGCTCGGCGTGCTCTCCACCATGGAGCGTTCGCCCGCCCCGCTGCTGCTGCTCCACCCCTCCGGCCCGGCGGGCACCGCCCGCGCCGCCATGACCCTCAGCGCCGTCACCCCCGGCCTTCAGGCCGAAGCGGCCGCCCTGCGCGACCAGGTCGAAGAGATCGCCCTGCTCCGGGTGCTGCAGGAAAGCGCCCGCGAAACCCTCGCCGACGGGCTGACCGGCGCGCAGGAGGCCCGCCTCGCCCTGACCCGCGCGATCGACGAGCGCACCGACCTGCCCCGCCGCTACGTCGAAGACCCGGCCCGCCTGCGCGAGTTGCTCGAAACCTCCGACACCCTCGCCGCCTTCGCTTCCGGCCTCTCCGACATGTCGGGCGCCTCCGCCCCCGAGA